>JAPPKG010000689.1:0-6797 GCA_026914085.1 Caldilineaceae bacterium
CGCCGACTCCGCCGCCCGCTTCCCCCATCGCTTCATCGGCCACGGCCTCATCGATCCCCAGGACCCGAACAACGCCGATCACGTCCGCTACTGGCTCCACGAACGCGGCCTCGCCGGCTTCCGTTTCCACCCCATGTACTACCCCGATGAGAAGATCCTGCTCACAGCCCGGAACCGCCCCATGTGGGAGGAAATCGCCGCCGCCAACGCCGTCATCCAGTTCCACCTCACCGCCGCAGAGGCCGACCAGATAGCAGCCATCGCCCGCCGCCATCCCCACCTGACCCTGATCCTCGACCACCTCGGCTACCCCAAGGTCGACCTCGCCGAATCCGCCTACCAGCCCATCGTCGACCTCGCCCGCTACGACAACGTCCACGTCAAACTGTCCGACGTCAACGGCCACTCCGACCAGGACTACCCCTACTCCGACGTGCACCCCTTCATAATCCGCATCTTCTCAGCCTTCGGCGCCGAGCGCATCATCTGGGGCACCGGCTACCCCGCCCACCATCGCGCCAAACACAACTGGCCCTCTCTGGCCCAGGAGTTGCGCCTGATCCGGGAAGGCCTGCCCTTTCTTCGTCATGATGACAAAGAGAGAATACTAGGAGGAACCGCCGCCCGCATCTGGGGTCTGACAAAGCCTACCGACTAGAGGTCGCTGACACCTCATCTCAACCCACCATCCCCCCGTAGGGGCACCCCTTGTGGGTGCCCTCGTGGATTGACCATAATTGTGGGCCTGCAAAACCCATGTCAGACAAACGTCAAAGACTCCTTAGTATTTTAGGGAACTGAGTAACATTTCCGTTCCTCTATTGTTCTTAATCTGTCAAGACTGTATGGTGGGTCCCAATGTTTGGACCACGAAACGGGTAAAATAAGGTGCATCCAGATGGATGCGTTCGCCCCTGAAAGGAGGTAGAAGTGTTAAGAGAATTGAAGGCAGAAATTCAGGCAGAGATAGCCAGAGAGCGCAGGACAACAGATCGGCAGTTTCAACAAATCCACAGGAGATTTGACGAATTGGAAAAACGAATCGACAGAGTATTCGACGAGATACTTGCTGAGTTACGTGGCGAAAGTGAAAGAAGTACCAAAGAGGTACTTGACGAGATTGGGCGGCGGACATGAGAAGCGGGAGAAGAAGAAAAAGAAGATACTGAAGGTAGACACACGCCCGCCGGACAACAAGGAATTGACAACGGACATGTTCTTGAAGGCGGTCAGTCTTCCTCCATCCTGGCCTGCCCCTTGAAATCAGTCGCCAAACGGTGACTGACCCGCTGGCTGTACTGACCAAATAATCCCCCTACCAAATGCGATAATCAGTCGCTTTGACTGGTAGGTCTGGCACTGCCGAATGGGCAGTTGGGCTGCGGTGACCCGGTATGCCCAGCTATGACAGCCCGCAATCGCCATGGAAGGGCGGGGCGCCTACTCGTCCACTCGATGTTGACATCGGTCTCTATTTCCCCGGCCGCAGGCCTTTCCAGAGATAAGATAGGGCCTGCTGTACTTCGGACCCCATCCTCGCAATCTGGTATAATGCCGGCAAACGTGTCCTCGTCTTGCGCGAGGGAGGGCTCGAAGAACTGTTCGCGAACGGCTCCTCTCCATTTAGGAGGCTAAAGTGCAGTAACCCATATTTGTAATCTGACGGCCGCCGTCTACCGAGAGGAGTTGCCAGCGCCGCCGGCGTTGGCAACCTGGGTAGTGTCGACGAATCCTTCGAGACTGTCGCCGGCCCTCCGGGAATCCAGGTCGATGTCGTCAACCTAGGTTCGCACCTTCAGCCTCTTCCGCGCCCATCTGCCCGCCCCGAATCGTGGCGATCAAGATCTTTCACTGTCGGTCTGTTCGAACAGACCGACCATCTGCTGTCCTGGAGTAAATCTTGGAAGCGTTCTCCGAATTGGGATTCGAAACCGTCCAGATTCTGGCCGTCGTCCTGATTGTCGCAATTGCCGTTCGCCGCGTCCGGCTTCCCTACACCGTCGCCCTCGTATGCGCCGGTCTCGTTCTGACCTTTCGGGGCGGCATGAACCTTGAGTTGACGCCGGGTCTGGTTCTCGTCATCTTTGTTCCTCCACTGATATTTGAAGCCGCCTTCCACCTCCAGCTCAAGGATCTGAGAGCTGACCTGGCGCCCATCGTCGCCATGGCAGTGCCAGGCGTAATCCTCAGCGCCGCCATCATCGCCGCCGTTCTCGTCGTCGCAGGTGTGCTGCCGCTGCCTGCCGCACTCATCTTCGGCGCACTCATCTCTTCCACGGACACCGTTGCCGTGGTCGCAACTTTCCGCTCTGTCGGCGCGCCAAAACGGCTCATGACTCTCGTCGAAGGCGAGAGCCTGTTTAATGATGGCACCGCCGTCATCCTCTTCCACATCGTGCTCGCTCTCGGCCTCGAAGGGACCCTGAATCCGGTCCAGGGCGTCATCGACTTCCTGCGCGTGTCCGGCGGCGGCCTCCTCGTCGGCGGTCTTTTCGGCTACGCCGTTGCCAAACTCATCGAACAGATCGACGACTATCTCATCGAAGTTACACTGACGACAATTCTCGCCTACGGCAGCTATATCCTTGCAGACCAACTCCAATTCAGCGGCGTGCTCGCCGTCGCAGCGGCAGGCCTGGTCAACGGCAATATCGGCCCCCGCAGTATGACCCCGTCCACCAAGATCGTGCTCTTTACCGTGTGGGAGTACATTGCCTTTCTTGCCAACTCATTCCTCTTCATCCTGCTCGGCATCAGCGTGGAATGGGATCAACTGCGCACTTATTTCGTTCCCTCCCTGATCGCAGTCGCCGCTGTGCTGGCGGGCCGCTTCCTCGTTGTCTATATCCTGGCAGGCGTCGTCCGTCTCTTCGAACAGAAAGTTCCGGCCTCCTTCCTTTTGGTCATGTCGTGGGGCGGACTGCGCGGCGCCATCAGTGTCGCCCTGGCTCTGAGCCTGCCCTCGGCCATCGGCGACCGTCCCCAGCTTCAGGCAATGACCTTTGCCGTCGTCCTCTTTACCATCCTCGTACAGGCGGTCTCAATCTCCGGCCTGCTCTCCTGGCTTGGGCTGACACAGGATTCCCAACAGGCGAACGACTATGAACGCATCCAGAGCCAGCTGCTGGCAATCCGCTCAGCCTCCACTTACCTCGAGCGCCTCTACGCCGAGGGCGCGCTCATTCCCATTGCCTACGCAACCGTCAAAGCGGAGCTTGCAGCCCGCGAAGAGTACGTCAGCAGCCAGATTGAGGAACTCCTGGAAGACCACCCCGATCTGCAGGCCCAGATTATCTCACTCGCCCGCCTTGAGGTCATGCGTGCCGAGCGCTCCGCTCTTGACGCCTTCTCCCGCGAAGGAATCCTGAACGAGGAGACGCTGATTGAACTGCAGGCCGAACTCGATGAAGCGATCTTCCAGGACTCATTTGGTGATCGCCGCTCCTGAGCACTACGGCCCGGCCGGACAGGAATCTGCATCACCATGCAGAGGGGATAAACGTCAGAAGGTTATGCGACTTTCAGTGGGCAGCGAGGGTCGTCGAAGTGAAGTGGAGTCTGGCAGCGTTTGGGGCCGTTGACATTGGGGAAGGCCGCCCAAATGTCAGCAAGAACGCCAAGCCGGCAGGGCTGATTGGAATTCTTCTCGCTTGAGTGTCGTGATAATCGAAACCAAGAAGGTCCGCGAAGTCACGCGAACGGTCGCGGAGAACACCCAAGTGTCAGTGGAGGACGCGGAGAGACGCGGAAGATACCAAGGGCGTATAGGGTATTCTTTGCGCTGCAGTGCAACAGGACCTGGTCAGCAACTGCTCCCAGACCCGCGGGCGTACCACCTTTCGGCGGGAACGACGACGAATGGCCTGTCCGTGCCGGTATGCTGCGGCCCCCTTCCGCCGCGAGCCGTATGAATTCGCATAGCTACGCTAGGGCCTCGGCCAAGGTCCACATTCATTGCTGCTCAGGTTGATCGCTCTTGCGCGCCTCCTCCTCACCCCCAAACAGCCCGCTGTCGACCAAAGCCAGCCACTGACCACTAACCACTGACCACCGGCGGCCTACGTTCCCCAACCCGCGTCGCCTGCTCAAACGCATGCGCCATCTGCAGCACACCGAAGTCATCCCGGTGCCGCCCCACAATCTGCACTCCCACCGGCAGCCCCTCCGGCGTAAACCCGCATGGCACCGAAATCGCCGGATGGCCGGTCACGGTAATGTAGTAGCACGACTTCATCCAGTCGATATAAGTCTCCATCTCGACCATTCCGTCCCCGCTGTCGATAGCCATCGGATACGGCACGTCTACCGAAAATGGCGGCACCTGGTTGACCGGCAACAGCAGAAACTCATACGTCTCCATAAAATGGCGCATCGCATGGTACAAATTCGTGCGCATCTCCTCCGCCCGCCCCAGGTCCGCGCCGGTCAGGTGCGCCCCCTGCTCGACGTTCCAGATGATCGTGTCCTTCATCTGGTGACGGTGCTCTGCCAGCAGCGGCCCGTGCGAATGATGGAAACTCCACGCCCGCATAATCTTGAAAATCTCGTCCGCGTCGCCGAAGTCCGGCAATCCCGGCCCGTCACCCCGCTCCCGCGTCGCGCCCGCGCCGCTGAAATCTGCCACCTCGCAGCCAAGCCCGCTGAACGCCGCCAGCTGCCCCTCGATCGCCTCCCGCACCCGCGGATCAACCGGAAACTCGCCCCCCAGGTCCGCGCTGTAAGCGATACGCACCCCGCTGAAATCGCGTTCCAAAGGCCGGGCGAAAACGCTGCCCGGCTCCGACTGCGCGATCGGTGAACGCGCATCCGGCCCCGCGATCACACTCAGCAGAAAAGCTACGTCCGCCACCGTCCGCCCCATCGGCCCCTGCACCGACAGACCCGACCACGCCGTCAAGCTCGGCCACACCGGCACCCGCCCCGGCGAAACCCGGAAGCCGACCACGTTGCAGAAGTTCCCCGGGTTGCGCAGCGAGCCGCCCATGTCGCTCCCGTCCGCCAGCGGCGTCATCCCGCACGCCAGCGCCACCGCCTGCCCGCCGCTCGAACCCCCGCACGTCTTCGTCGGGTCGTACGGATTGCCCGTCGCCCCGAACACCGGGTTAAACGACTGCGAACCCGCCCCGAACTCCGGCACGTTCGTCTTGCCCATCGGGATCGCGCCCGCCGCATGCAGCCGCTCGATGATCAGCTGGCTCTGCTCCGGCACATTGTCCTTGTGGATCGGCGAACCGTACGTCGTGCGAATGCCCGCCGTGTCCGTCGTGTCCTTGTGCAGCATCGGCAGACCGTGCAGCGGCCCGACCTCTTCGCCTCGTGCCAGCGCCTCGTCAGCCGCCTTCGCACCTTCCAGCGCCTGCTCCGGCAGAAACGTCACCACCGCGTTGACAGCCGGATTGACCCGCTCGATCTGCGCAATATGCGCCGCCGTTACCTCCACACTGGAGAAAGCCCCACTGCGGATGCCCGCGGCCAGTTTCCTCCCGTCTCTAAAGCAAAGATCAGTCGTCATCTTCAGGCGCGTCTCCAGGTCGGAATCCATCTTTGAAAAAGGGCAGCTTCTCGCGCTTCGGATATCTGCGCCAGTTCTCACAGCCGCCCTCACCGCTAGGCCTCACCTTTGGCAACGCCATCTCCTCGTACGCCTTCCACGGGTACGGGTCCTCGCCCGCAATCATCACAACGTCCCGGTAGTCCGCCGTCGCCATGTGTTCGTCTTCCTTCGGGCTCCGCCACGGCAAATAAGACTCCGCGCTCATGTAATGGTTCACCAGCACCCGCCGGTACCCGCTCTGCGCCCGGTTCGGGAACGAGCGGTGCAGCAGATAGCCGTTGAAAAAGACCAGCGCCCCCGCCTTCACCTCCACCGGGATCGAGTCCTCATCCCCATAAGGGAATCCGTACGCCTCGCCCGCGCAGTCGAAGCGCGGATCGTCATGGTCATGCTGCGGCCAGATAATGCCCCGCTTGTGCGAGCCCGGAATAACCCACAGACACCCGTTCTCCACCGTCGCATCGTCCAGCGCGATCCACGCCCCCGTAAGCGTCCGGTCGCGCGTCGGGATAAAATACTCGTCCTGGTGCCACGCCTGCCCCGGCTTCCCTGTCGCCTTGATAAACAGCATCGACTGCATACACTTCACGTTTGGCCCGATAACCTGCGTCAGCACCTCCGCAATATGCCGGTGACCCAGATACCCCAGCATAACCTCCGAGATCTTATGCGGAAAATGGATGCACAGATACCGCCGCAGCACGTCATCCTCAACTTCACCGGGAACATTCGGCTCAAACCCGTCCACGTCCCCCCGCTCACCCTTGCAGATAGCCGTCGTCTCCGCCCGCAGCTCCTCCACCTCCGCCGCCGTCAGCGCATCCGGCAAAATATAGTACCCATTCTCAGCATAAAACTCCCTGATGCTCTCAGCAGACTCAGCCACCCCATTGCTCGTTTCCGGCCCATGGGATGCTGCTGCAGCATTAGCCTTGCCACCAAAATGAGCCACCGGGATCGTCGCAACAGATGCCATCATTACACTCCTTAATATAAGGCGCGAAAACCTGGTTTTGGACTGCGCTCAGTATAACGGACGTACTGCCTCAGGTCAACGAACCTCAAGTTAGGGTGCATCCCAAAATGCGGGCAAAAAGTCGCATACCTCTGCTAGCACCCAAGCCACCGCCAGTTCCCATTCCACTTCCCGCCAGAATAACCGCCGTCACTGACCACTGACCACTAACCACTGACCACTGCTTTTCCGGGCGGTCGGGCCTATTCGGCCCTCCCTTGTGCGGGG
>JAPPKG010000329.1:0-6794 GCA_026914085.1 Caldilineaceae bacterium
TGCCCATGACCTCGCCGGTCATCTTCTTTGTCTTCCTGACCGGCATGATCGGCACTTTCCAGGTATTTACCGTGGCCTTTGTCACCACCAATGGCGGGCCGGGCGAAGCCAGTCTGTTCTATCTGCTTTACCTGTACCGCACCGGTTGGGAATACTTGCAAATGGGGTATGCGGCGGCGATGGCCTGGCTGCTGTTTGTAATCCTGCTGGTGATCACACTGCTTTCGCTGCGTCTATCGCGCACAACGGTCTTCTATGAGGGCGCGCAGGAATAAGACATGTCAGATTCAGGAAGTGTGCAAGCTGGAGGAGCGCTGGTTCAACCGTCGCCGGAGATGGGCGGGGCCTGGATGCGCCGCCAGCAGATGGGGCAACGTCTTCTCGGCAGGGCCTTCCTGTACCTGGCGCTGGCCGTCCTGACAGTTGTTCTCGTCGCGCCCCTGGTCTGGATGGTGAGCGCCTCCTTTAAGCCGGAGGGCTTTGTCTTCGAGTATCCGCCTCGGCTGATCGCTGAACAGGTCCAGTGGTGGAACTACGTGGAAGCCTGGAACCAGTTTCCCTTCTGGCGCTCTCTGCGCAACACGATGACGATCACCATTGGGGTGGAGGCGGGGCGTCTGCTGAGCGCCAGCCTGACCGCCTATGTCTTTGCCAGATTGCGCTTTCCGGGCCGCAATGCGCTCTTTCTGCTCGTGCTGAGCACGATGATGATCCCCTATCATGTGGTGCTGATCCCGCAGTATATCCTGTTTCGGGAATTGGCTTGGTTGGACTCATTCAAGCCGCTGATTGTGCCCCATTTTTTCGGCGGGGGCGCATTTTTCATCTTCCTGTTGCGACAGTTCTTTATGACCATCCCGCGCGACTACGACGACGCCGCGCGTATTGACGGCGCCGGGACCTTCGCCATACTGTGGCGGATCATTTTGCCGATGTCGAAACCGGCGTTGGCCACGGTCGCGATCTTCACCTTTATGGCCGAGTGGAATGATTTTCTGGCGCCCTTGATCTATCTGAACTCGCAGGAGAAGTACACCCTGGCGATCGCGATCCGGCAATGGCAGCAGGTGGCGGTGTGGGGCGCGGGCGCCTACGTGCCGCCGACGTGGAACGCAATCATGGCGATGGCGACCGTGCTGACGATCCCACCCGTGGTCCTTTTCTTTTTCACCCAACGCTATTTCATCCAGGGCGTCGTGATCAGCGGTATCAAGGGCTGACGCAGGTGTTAGCGGCCCCTTGATACCTTCGCATGGCCCGCAGAGACGGCACAGGTTATCGCAGTCAGTGACCACGCCCGCGACCTTCTGTCTGGCTGCATCAATTCGGAACTTACCGCTAACCGAGCGTTTGACGAAGCAAATCTCAAGGGGAACGCATACGGAATGAGGAGACGCATAAATGGCGGTTAAGGTTGGGACCGGGCCCGACTCGTGGGGTATCTGGTTCCCGAGTGATCCCTTGCAGACTCCGTGGCATCGTTTTCTCGATGAGGCCGCCGAAGCCGGTTATGAATGGATCGAACTGGGGCCTTACGGTTATCTTCCCACTGATCTGCCCACTCTGCGCCGCGAGTTGGACGGCCGCGGCCTCAGGGTGGCGGGAACGTTCGCCATGGAGAGCCTTGAAGTTCCGGAGAAGTGGCCGGAGTTGGAGCGGCAGGTGCTGGGCGCGGGTGAACAATTGGTGGAGTTGGGCGCCCGTTTCCTCGTGCTGATCGACGGCATGTACTCCGACCTGAAAACGGGCGAACAGGTGGAGCCGGCCGAGCTGGACGGCGACGCCTGGAAACGGTTGATCGATACGACGCACAGAGTGGCCGATATCGCCCGCGACCGGTTTGGCCTGCAGCTGGTGTTCCATCCCCATGCCGAATCGCACGTCGAGTATACGCAGCAGATCGAGACTTTCCTGGCGCAGACCGACCCGGAACGGGTTGGGTTATGTCTGGATGTGGGGCATCATGCCTATCGGGGCGGCGATGCCGTCGAGTTTATGCGCCGGCACCACGAGCGCATCCCCTATCTGCACATCAAGAGCGTCGACCGCGCCGTGCAGCAGCAGGTCGAGGCCTCGGGCGTCTCGTTCGCCGAGGCGGTCAGGATGGATATGTTTGTCGAGCCAGCACTGGGGTTTGTTGACTTTCTGGCCTTCCGCGACGTGCTGCGCAATATCGGTTTTGACGGTTGGGCGGTGGTCGAGCAGGATATGTACCCCGCGCCCTTCGACAAGCCCCTGCCGATTGCCAAAAGGACGCGCGCCTACTTGCGCGATATCGGGATCGGATAATCGGACAAAGAACAGCTGGCGCACACCAGGAGGGAATGGCGCGAAATGTTGACTACCGAACAGATAGCCCACTTTGAGACCTTTGGCTTCGTCGTCAGGCGGCAGTGCTTCTCCGCCACCGAAATCGCGGAGATCAGCAGCGCCTTCGACGACGTGCTGACCGCGGACCGCAAGGGGCAGCCCTTCGATGGGGCGGCGCGGCAGGCGGTGCTCGGCTTCATCGAGAAGCGGCCGCTGCTGTCCGGCCTCGCCGAGGATGATCGCATCTACCAGCCTCTGGAGCAGTTGCTCGGCCCCGGCTTCGTCTGGATCGGGTCCGACGGCAACCTCTACGTCGGCGACACCAGCTGGCATCCCGACGGCTCGGTTCTTGACTATGGGCGCATAAAGGTCGCCTTCTACCTCGACCGGGTGACCAAGGACACCGGCTGCCTGCGGGTGATCCCCGGTTCGCACCAACTGCCCTTGCACGCCGCGCTCGACCCGCTCCTGGGGCAGCGCGCCGATTCCAACCACAGGCCGTTCGATACGGACGGCCCCGGCGTGCCCAGTTTTCCGCTCGAGTCCCAGCCCGGCGATGTCGTCTTCTTCAACCAGAACCTGTGGCATGCCGCCTTCGGCGGGAAGACGGGGCGGCGCATGTTCACCATGAACTTCGGCGCGCAGCCGTCAAAGGATGAGCACATCGACTTTCTGAAACGGGTCTACCAAAGCAACCTCAAGCATGTGGAGAACATGCAGTATACGCAATCGGCCCGCGTCTACGAAGATGCCTTCCTCTACAGCGAACAGCCGCGCATCAAGGGCATGGTGGACAAGCTGGTGGAGCTGGGATTCAAGTGACGGGCAGCGTGGGCGAACCTGCACTCTGAGCCTGTCATACAACCGCTGCCAGGTGCCATCGTCCCGCCATTTCCCAAAGCACGTGTAGACGCTCTGCCGCCGCGGAAAGCCGCCCGGCAGCATCCGTCACTGCATGCCCCCTGAAGTCAGGTCGAGTATTGCATCAACCACCACACGCATATCCAGGCTGCGGAGTCGTCATCCCGCAAATCCCACTTCGTTCAAACCTCACCAAGCCCCGCCCCAATCCTATTGACCTCGGCAACGACCTCATCCGCCTCCTCCGTCCCGTGCTCCACACAGAACAGCGCATCCTCCAGCAAAAACAGGCAATCGGCATAGAAACGAACGCGTTCCCAGCACTGGTCCATCAGCGGATAGACCCGCACGCAACGCCGCAAAAACGCATCCCCGAAGCAGACGCGCAGCCCCGCAAAATCGACGGCCGGGTCGCCAATACCTGCATGACCGAAATCGATCATGCCCACCACCCGCCGCGCCTCCGCGCTGTAAAGTGTATTGCTCGACCCAAAGTCACCGTGCCGCAGCACCGTGTCGAAAGCAAACCGTTCCTCGTCCCCCAGAAAAGCGTCGAACTCCCGCGTCGTCCACGCCCGCGCCTCCGCCGTCAGCCGCGGAAACACGACCTGCTCGAACTGGCCCAGCATCTCCCGCAATACAGCCGGCGAGTCGGACGGCTCCTGCGGAATACCGACCGTTTCAGGCGGGACAGCGTGCAGCGCCCGCAAAAATGACCCAATATCCGCTGCCAGGCGGTCGACCGTTTCCTCATCACCAATCCGCCTGAAATCCTCCGGCCACAGCGGACTGCCCGGCAGCTTGCGATAACCCACAAACGCTCGCCCCACCTCGTCGTCCGGATTGAGATAAATGTACTCCGGCGTCGCCAGCGGCACCCGCGGCCGCACCGCCCTCAATATCGCCTCCTCCCGTCGCAGCCCCTTAACACCCTGCGCAAACTTCGGAAAACGAAAAATCAACTCCCCATTGACCAGAACCAGCTCATTATTCTGCCCTGCCCGAAACAGCTCAACCCTCTCCAACCCCAACCCAGGACAGACCGCCTCAATACTCTCCCTGAACCCCGCCAACCCGTCTCCCACTCTTCCCCCTCAAAGAAATCTCTGCCCTCAACGGCCTAACCACTACCAACCCCTCGCGCACCAGTGATGTCACTGACCACTGACTACTAACCACTAACCACCGCCGTCCTCAAAGCCTCAATACTCGTCACCGGCAGCCTGCACGCATAATTCTCGCACACATACGCCGCCGGCTGACCCTCTACCAGCGACCGGCCCTCCAACAGCGGCAGCGGACTCTCTTCTCCCGGCTCCTTCAGCGCCAGCACACTGTGCGGCAAATAGTGCCGTCGCACCTCCTGCAACAGCAGCTGCGTACGCGGGTCCGCGAGCTCGCCCACCACCGCGATCTCCTGGCTGGGGCTGAGCAGATCATCGAGCGCACTCAGCAAGCGTCCAAACCCGGTCGGCTGCTGCGCCATCGCCGAAGCCATGATCTGGAAAATGCGCGCCGCTTCAATCCGGTACGCATCGTTCCCCGTCAACTTCGCCAGCCGCAACAGCAGCTCTGCCGCCATCGAATTCCCGCTCGGAATCGCGTTGTCAATGAAGTCCTTGCGCCGCACCACCAGCTCCTCATGCGCAATGCCCGTCTGAAAAAAACCGCCCCCCGCCTCATCCGCAAACTGGCCCCGCATTATCTGCGTCAGGCGCACCGCCTCCGCCAGCCACCGCAGCTCGAACGTCGCCTCGTATAGCGCCACAAGGCCCCGTCCGAACGCAGCGTAATCCTCCAGATACGCGTTGAACCGCGCCCGCCCGTCCTTGTAGCTGCGGAACAGGAAACCGTTCTCCTGGCTCATCTCCGCCACAATGAAACTTGCCGCGGCCCTCGCAGCCTCCAGCGCGTCCGCCCGACCGAAAACCACCCCGACGTCGGCCATAGCATGGATCATCAGACCGTTCCATTCCGTCAGGACCTTATCGTCCCGCTCCGGTTTAACCCGCTTTTCCCGCGTCAAAAACAGCTTCTGCTTCGCCGCCGCCAGCCGTTCCGCAACCGCTTCGGCCTTCGCGCCCGTCTGCTCCGCAATCTCGGCCGCCGTCCGCTTGACGTTCAGTATCGTCTTGCCCTCGAAGTTGCCCGCCGGCGTCACCCCGTACGCCCCGCCCAACAGCTCCGCCTCTTCCTTCCCCAGGACCGCCTCGATCTCCTCCTTTGTCCAAACGAAAAACTTGCCCTCTTCCCCCTCACTGTCCGCATCCTGCGCGCTGTAGAAACCCCCTTCCGGCGCCGTCATCTCCCGCAGCACATAATCCACCGTCTCCTCAACCACCTGGCGATGCTCCGGCCGCCTGTTGATCTGCCACGCGTGCAGATACGTCCGCAGCAGCTGCGCGTTGTCGTACAGCATCTTCTCAAAATGGGGCACCAGCCAGATCCTGTCCACGCTGTAGCGGTGAAACCCCCCGCCCAGATGGTCGTAGATCCCGCCCGCCGCCATCTGTTCCAGCGTATGCTCGGCGATATGCAGCACGTCGGCATCCCCGCCCCGCCGGTACTGGCTCATCGCAAACTCCAGCGTCATCGGCTGCGGAAACTTGGGCTGGTCGCCAAAACCGCCGTACTGCTCGTCAAAATACTGCAGCAACCTTGCAGTCGCCTCGCTCAGGACCTCCTCACCCGGCGCGTCGCCGCTCGCAGACAGGCTGCCCGTCCGCCCGATCGCCTCCGTCAACCGCTGCGCCTGCTCCTCCAGGTCCCCCCGCCGGTTCCTGTACGCGTCCGCCACCGCCAGCAACAGCTGCGGAAACGACGGTATGCCGTAACGCGGCTGCGGCGGAAAATACGTCCCACCGTAAAAGGGCCTGCCCGCCGGCGTCAGAAAAACGCTCATCGGCCAGCCGCCGCTCCCCGTCATCGCCTGCACCGCATCCATGTAGATCGCGTCCAGGTCCGGGCGCTCCTCCCGGTCCACCTTCACGTTGACGAAATTGGCATTCATCAACTCCGCCGTCTGCTCGTTCTCAAAGCTCTCCCGCTCCATCACATGACACCAATGGCACGCGCTGTAGCCGATGCTCAGAAAGATCGGCCTGTCCTCCGCCCGCGCCTTCTCCAGCGCCTCCTCCCCCCACGGGTACCAGTCCACCGGATTGTGGGCGTGCTGCAGCAGATAGGGCGATGTCTCATCCGCCAGCCGGTTGGAATGCGTCGACGTTTCTGAACTGGTCATGGTGAGTCCTCTGGCGCAGCCGCGCCGCAAATCGTGGATGGCCGTGAATTGGTTCCGCGCGAACGGTGCGAACTGTCCTCTGCCGGCTCCGCACGTGGGCGCTACGACTTCCGCCAAACGAACAGCCCGTTAAACGCCGCGCCGAATTCAAGGGGGGCTCCCGCCATTATAACGGAATGCCAAAAGCCGCGCCGAATCCCCCCTCGTAGGTTTGCATGCCTGCATCCCAATACGAGGACGAACTTCTGTATTCCTCGTGCCGCAAAAGAGCCATATCCCGTCCATCTAAAGTTCTGAGTCAGGAAATGCGCAGTCACTGACCACTGACCACTAACCACTAACCACTGCAGTTGGGCGGTCGGGCCTATTCGGCCCTCCCTTG
>JAPPKG010000033.1:0-6778 GCA_026914085.1 Caldilineaceae bacterium
CTGGCGAATTTCACCAGGCGGACGCGTTTTCCAATCTTTCCAGATGTTCGCTGGTGAGCTCCAACTCCAGAGAATCCAAGCTGCCCTGCAGTTGCTCAACCGAGTTTGCGCCGATGATAGGGGCGGTCAAGCCTGGTTGGGCCAAGAGCCAGGCGAGCGAGACGGAAGTCGGTGTGGCCCCAAGTTCAGCAGCAACGTCCTGTACCGCCTCCAGAACCTTCCAGCCGGCATCGTTGAAGTAGCGTTTGCGTACACTCTCTGCGCGGACGCTGTTTGTGTCGTGTTTGCGGCTGTATTTGCCCGTGAGGAAGCCGCCGGCCAGCGGGCTGTAAGGGATTATGCCGATTCCGTAAGCCCGGCAGAACTCTCCCAGTTCAAGCTCGAACTCGGCCCTGTGCACGAGGCTATAGTGGGGCTGGATGGAATCGTAGCGGGCCAGGCCGTGCTTGTCGCTGGTCCAGAGCGCTTCCACCAGGCGCCAGGCGGGATAGTTGCTGCAGCCGATGTAGCGAACTTTGCCCTGCTGCACCAGGCGATCAAATGCCTCCAACGTTTCATGGATGGGTACGTCGGCGTCGAAGTAGTGTGCCTGATAGAGGTCGATCGTATCGGTTTGGAGGCGGCGAAGAGATGCTTCGCAGGCTTCCAGGATGTGCTTGCGGCTGAGGCCCTCGTCGTTGGGGCCAGGCCCCATCTGTCCGCGTACTTTGGTGGCGATAATTGTCTGGCTGCGGTTGCCGCGGGCCTTCAACCAGCGTCCGATCACCTCCTCGCTAACGCCACCGCTGTTTCCTTCCACCCAGCGGCTGTAGATGTCGGCGGTATCGATGAAATTGCCGCCGGCCTCGGAGAAGGCGTCCATCACCGCGAAACTCGTCTTTTCGTCGGCAGTCCAGCCGAACTGCATCGAACCCAAACAGAGTGGTGAGACTTTGAGCCCTGTCCGGCCCAAACGGCGATATCGGATGCCGCTCATAGTTCGACTCCTGTCAGCGTCCTTTCATCGCCCACGCGGCGGGTGACGCGACGTGCGTCGAGTTCTTCCAGGAGCGCTTGGGCGTATTTGCGGCTGGTATCAAGTAGATCGCGCACGTCGGCGAGCGTAATTGCTCCTTTGGCTTGGGCCAGGGCAATCGTTTTCTGTGTGGCGACTTCGAAATCCTCCTGGCGGAAATAGACAGAGCCGGGAAGCCGGACGATAGTCTCCCGCTCTACCAGTGATTCCAACAGATTCTCATCACCGTCCAATAGACAAAGCGTGTCGATTTCATTGGGCGGACTGAACGGCGCGTCGGCATAGGACTGAAGCGTTCGGTCAACTGCCCGTTGTTGTGCGGGCGAGTAGCGGACGGTGTGGGAAAGCAACCGGACCGTGTTTTCTTCGTCAGCTACCATACCGTCTTCATTTGCCTGCAAGGTCAAGTCGTTGAAGGCACGTTGGGGGAGCTCCTTGCGCACGCCGCCTGCTCCGACCACCCGCAGCCGGCTGCGAACTTCGCTACGAGGCATTCCCTGCCGCAGAGGGAAGCGGAGATGGAACTCGCCAAGGAGTAGCTGCATGTCGGCGACAGTTTGCTGGTAGGCCGATTCGCTGATGAGGAGTCGCCGGTCGTCCAATCCCCGCATCGGCCCGTTTTCGAGAAGTTGACGGATAGCCTCAGCCGCAATTCCTTTGTCGAGTCCGGAAGCGGCGATCAGCTCTGGTTCCGAGAGCAACGGTTCCCGCTCAAGACTCTGCAGCACGACCTCATCGGGGCTTCCCTGGGCCAGCGTTTCCAGCCTGGCGATAGCCGTCGCGTCGTTTCGCCGGTAGCGCCGGCGCGGGTGGGGGTCCAGGATTTCGCCGCCACCGAGGGTGAGGCTGGGAGATGGTTGGCGTAGAATGAACCGGTCCCCGGCGGCCACTAGAATCGGGCGGTCCAGCCTCAACTGCAGCCATCCCTCGCCGCCGGGAAGCAGCTCGTCGGCAGCAAGGAGACGTATATGAGCCGAAGTCTCCGACGCTCCGCTGAACAGGTCTACGGCAGTGTTGTGTCGCAGTGGTTTAGGCGCGTCGGGCAGCAGACGGAAGGAGACATCGAGCAGTCGCGTTGCCCGCAGCGTACCCGGCGCCACCGCGACCTGTCCGCGGCGGATTTCATCGGTGGCGATGCCGCTAAGATTGACGGCGACGCGGCTGCCCGGCAATGCGCGTTCGATTTCCTGCTTGTGCGTTTGCAGGGCGCGCACGCGTCCTGAAGGCCCGTCGGGAAGAATATCCACCGGCTCGCCCACGGCAAGATGCCCATCGCTCAGCGTGCCGGTTACGATTGTGCCAAAACCGGGCAAGCTGAAAATACGGTCGATGGGCAACCGCGGACGGCCTCGATCGCGGCGGGGAGGCAGCGCTGTTAAGGCGCTTGCCAGGGCCGAACGCAGTTGGTCCAGGCCTTCGCCGTCCTGCGCACTCACAGGGACGATGGGGGCGCCTTCCAGGCGTGTTCCGACCAGAATCTCCTGAATGTCGAGCTCGATCAACTCCAGCCACTCAGGGTCGTCGATCAGGTCTGTCTTTGTCAGGGCAACCAAGCCCTCGGGAAGCGCGAGCAGGTCCAGGATGGCGAGGTGTTCACGGGTCTGGGGCATGACCCCCTCGTCTGCGGCGATGACGAGAACTGCGGCGTCGATGCTGCCGACACCGGCAAGCATATTCTTGATGAAATCGATGTGGCCGGGGACGTCTACAATGCTGACAGGCTCAAGAGTGCCGTCGGGCATTGCCAGGTCCATCCAGGCAAAGCCGAGCACGATGGTGAGCCCGCGACGCTGTTCTTCCTCTAAACGGTCGGGGTTAGTTCCCGTAAGCGCCTGGACCAGGGTTGACTTGCCGTGGTCCACATGTCCTGCAGTGGCGATTACCCGCATCAGGTGCGGTTCTGTGACGGCTCAGAAGAGACGATACCGGCCGTGCGCGGCGTGCTGTTGTTCTGGCGGGCGTACAGTTCGGCGGTGCGGCGCTGCTTCTGCCATTCCTCTTCGAGGTCTTTCATCGTATCGTCCCTTTCTTCAAGGGCCGTCTGCAGACCGTCGAGCCAGAGCTGGGCCGCGCTGATATACCTGCCGCCGTATTGCTCCTGCAGCTTCCAAAGGAGACGCAGCATCTCTTCGTGGA
Organism: Caldilineaceae bacterium; assembly: GCA_026914085.1. Taxonomy (GTDB): domain Bacteria; phylum Chloroflexota; class Anaerolineae; order Caldilineales; family Caldilineaceae; genus Bin5. Next base: position 3,152 of record JAPPKG010000033.1, read on the forward strand.
CGCGCAGGTCGTGCAGAATCGGGGGGAGATGATCCAGCAGCTCCTTGTTGTTTTTTTCCTGTTCCCTCCACAGGTGCTCCTGCCGAAGACCCTCGCGACGGCTTCGTTTTTCGTACTCCTCCTGAAAATCCTCCATTTCTCGCCGCATGCGTTCTTCGGCCAATCGCTGCAGCTCTTGCACCTGGGTCTGGTCGCGACGAATGTTTTCCTGGAACTCAGGGATTGTATTTGCGGCCCGCCGGGCGGTTTCCACGGTCTGGGAGAAGGACTGCAAACGCTCTTCATTCTTGTTAACGACCGACTGTTGATCGTCTATGATTTCCTGCCAGCGGGTGAGAACCTGCAAGCGTTCGACGACCTCGACACGCAGCCGTTCCATGAACTGCTGTTGCTCTTCACGGATTTCGGCAAAGACGGGCCGCCAGCGCTCAATCTCGGCGCTCATGCGGCGGTCGGCGTCCTCCAGAATGGAAAAGCGACCGGTGAAGGCCTCGGTACGTTTGAACAGTTCGACGGTTTCCTGCTGTAGCTGGGCGATACGTTTTGCGTCGCCCGTGCGCTGGTCGGCGAGAAACGGAATCTGGCGGGTACGCTCTTCGATTTCCTTGACAAGCAGATTCACCTGGTTTCGGCTCTCCATTATCATATCGACCAAGCGCTCTTCCTCGCCCTTGCGCATGTCGACCGCTTCTTCGATGCGACCGATGCGAGGCAGTTCACGTCTAACCTCACTGATTTCCCTGGTCAGGGCTTCCCTGTCTGCCAGCCTGGCGCGCTCATGTTCGCGAGCGGTTTGGGCCTGCCCCTCGTCGCTACGTTCGATCATCAGGCTGAGCTCCTGCTTGAAGCTCTCAATCTGCTGTTCCAACTGGGAGAATCTGCCCAATTGCGCGGTCGTAGATGCCAGGCGACCTTCAAGCTCCTGGATTCGACGCGCTTGTTCAACGATGTCCCCGCTCTGGCTTTCCAGTTGCTGTTGCAATCGGGAAATCTCCGCTCTATCGCGCCGATGTTCTTCATCGAGCCATGTTACGATCTGGGCTAGTTGGGCGTTGTCCATTTTTCTTTCTTTCAGCTCACCTGGTTGGTATGGGTGAACTCAAATGGGCTTGACTGGCAAGCGAACCGAACTCATTTGTGTTTTTGGCCCCTTCAACACACGTACTAGGGACGGATTCGGGCCTGTTGCCAACCTGTCCAAAGGGGCATTGCGGAACCTAAATTATACCACTTGCCAGAATGCAGAAACAACAGAGAACCAATCAGAGCACAGGGCATACGGATCCTATTGGGAGAGAACTTGGAGGAGATAATCAGTTCTCCAACCGGCTCGTTTACGTCTGGCAGCCATACCGATTTTGGCGCTTATCTCTCTGCGTAGGAGGTTGAAAGCCAAACGGCGCGGGACGGGCAGCTTGTGCTGCGCTTGGCCTTTACGCGTCCGACTGTCGTCCTCAACCAAGACCCAGTGAACTGAGCTCTCTTTGGTCCAGCGACTGAGAGTGGAAGTCAGGAGCAGTTTGGCATCTTAGGAAAAGACGGAATTCAGATTCGATCCACATGCTTGTGGGGCTGATGCGAACCTTGTAGTCATTGTGGATCGTTTGTGTTGGTGGTGTGGCACAGGCTTTCTCATGTGTGTGTTGGACGAGCGTTTACAAGTGCTTACGAGTGTTTGCAAGCGTTTTCGTGTTGTCCTGGTGCAATTCTTGCAGCTTGTGTGATGGGCTGCAGTCAGGGTCTTGCCGGTGCAGGTTGTCTCGTATGAGCGTTGGACGAGAGTTTATGAGAGTTTACGAGCGTTTGCGTGTTGTCATTGTGCAATTCATGCAGTCTGTGTGTTAGGCCGCAGTCAGGGTCTTGCCGGTGCAGGTTGTCTCGTATGAGCGTTGGACGAGAGTTCATGAGAGTTTACGAGCGTTTGCGAGTGTTTTCGTGTTGTATTAGGGCAATTCATGCAGTTTGTGTGATGGGTCGCAGTCAGGGTCTTGCCGGTGCAGGTTGTCTCGTATGAGCGTTGGACGAGAGTTCATGAGAGTTTACGAGCGTTTGCGAGAGTTTACCAGTGTTTGCAAGCGTTTTCGTGTTGTCTGAACTGCAGTTCTTGTGATTAATGTGATGGGCTGCAGTTAGGGCTTCGCCGGCGCTGGCGGGCCCGTTCAACTGTTTGCGTGCGTTGTACGAGTGTTGTACGAACTCTGACATGGTGGGACGAAATGGTCGGGTCATGTCGGGTCAAGTCGGGTTATGTCGGCTAAAGTCGGGTGAAGTCGGGCGAAAAAATTTTCTCCGGCCTTTTTTGCCGTTACGGTTTTGCATCAGTTTTTTCGTTTCCGGAGCCGACGCCCGGTACTGGCAGCTCCACCCAGACTATCTCACAGACGCCGGATACACGCCGGTCGGCTGACGGTTGGGTCGGGGTGTCCTGTCTGGACGCTAAAGGTCGGGCTAAGTCGGGTCAGAGCGGGCAGTTTTCCTCTTCCTGGACCTATGCGCTTGACTTCGCGCACGCTTCCTCGGTGTCTCTGTTGGGTACCGGGCAGACTCCAGTCGAGGCAGGGCCTCCCTCGCCTTCTGCATTCCTGCCAACGGGAGACATGGCTTGATAATGATGAAACGCCCTCATTAGTGCCTTGTCACATGCCAGAACATTGCCATTATATCACTGTTCTTGATGCAATTGCCCTGCCTATTTGAGGAATCCATGGCATTTGGTGAACTTTCACAGATGCGCCGCAAGTCGGAAGCGGCAAGACCGCGATGAGGCGCCCAGGCCCAAGGCGTAAATTGCATTGCTGTGACAGTTGTGCGATTTCAGTCCGGCCTTTCCTAACAGGATTGAGGAGATCTACCCAGTTTCCAGGCCAATCGTGTACGATTTTCGATGTGCCGGCTTGGGACTCTGAACGAGAACCGGCCGGAGCTTACTCTACGGCATAGTGTTTGAGCGCGACTGCATCCAGGTCCAGACCCAGTCCGTGTTTTTCCGGATCGGGGGACCAAGAACCGTTTTGCGGCTCATCGAAGGATGCGTAAAAGATACGGTCTGCTGCTTCCACGGTGCCCAGATATTCGACGACTTTCAGATTTGGCGTTGCACAGGCCATGTGAAGATGAACCAGCTGATAGGCATGGGGCGCAACAGGCAGATTGAAAGCGTGTGCCAGGTGGGCGACCTTCATCCATTCGGTAATTCCGCCAACCCGGCACACGTCAGGCTGCACGATGTCGGCGCCGCCGCGAGCAATGAGGTCTTTGAAGCCATACTTGGTATATTCGTGCTCGCCGGTCGCCACGGGAATGTCGATGGCCCTGGCAACGGCAGCCAGTCCCTCGATATCGTCTGCCAAAACCGGCTCTTCAAACCAGCCAACGTTGTACTGCTCGAAAGTTCGCGCCATGCGAATGGCCTGTTTGGCGTAATAGCCGTTATTGGCGTCGATGTAGATCTGCACATCAGGGCCAACTGCCTCTCGCACTGCCGCCAGGCGGGCAACGTCCTCCTTCTCACTCTGGCCGAAGTCCTTTCCGACCTTCATCTTCACGGCCTTCATGCCGCGTTCCACGTAACCACACTGCTCCGCCACCAGTTCATCTTGACTGAAGTGGGTCCAGCCGCCGCTACCG
>JAPPKG010000440.1:0-6746 GCA_026914085.1 Caldilineaceae bacterium
CCGCCACCACGCAGGCCGAGCACTGGGACCTGCAACGGATGTACGGCCACCATTTCTTAGCACTCAACCGGCCCGCCATCCCACCGGTGGGCGCGGCGCGTCCCAACAGCGCCATCTTCCGCGGCCTCGCCCAGGCCATGGGCTATACCGACAGCGGCTTCTACGAGGACGACGAGACCGTCCTGCGCAACTTCATCGAGGCGCAGCATCATCCTATCTATGATACGGTCACCTGGGAGGCCCTGCTGGAGAAGGGGTTCGTGCGTCTAAACCTGCCCCAGCCCTACCTTCCCTTCGCCGAAGGCAACTTCCCCACACCCAGCGGCAAGTGCGAGTTCTACAGCGAACGCATGGCCCAGGACGGCTACGACCCGATGCCCACCTACACACCCCCCAAGAGCGAGGAGGGAGGGGTGAGGAGTGAGGAGAGAGAGAACGGCAGCGGCCAGACGAACCAGGACGCGCAGTCGCTGGCCTGTATTTCGCCTCCGGCCCATTCCTTCCTCAACTCCTCCTTCTCACATCTGGAGCGTTTCCGCGGCCGCGAGCGCGAACCGCTGCTCTGGATCCATCCGCACGACGCCTCCGCCCGCCGTATCGAGGAGGGCGCCTGGCTGCGCGTCTGGAACGAGCTCGGCGAGGTCGAGCTCACCGCCCGCGTCACCGAAGAGATCATGGCCGGCACCGTCCTCGCCCCCGGCATCTGGTGGAACAAACACAGCCCGGACGGCCGCAACGTCAACCAGCTCACCCCCCAGGACGAGACCGACATGGGCGCCTCCGCCAGCTTCTACGACGTCCGCGTCTTCGTGGAGCCGGCGTAGGGTGTGCACAAAATGATGTGCCTGTGGAGAAATGATGTGCGGCGTAAAGATAGTTGTGGGACGGGGATTGCGTAGCGTGGGGGTCTTGGCGGCTGAGTGAGGGAATCGCTGCCTCTCCCTTAGCATTGTCTAATGCCGCCCTTAGAGGGGGCCTGACAGAGAATCACCCACTGTTCTCAACGAAAGTCAGGTTCCGGGGCCGTCGCAATTCGTACCCGTTGCTGGTTGGAAGTATATCGCCATCCAAGCTGACGAACTCTTGGTTTCGAAACGCTTGAATAACCAAGTCATAGACAGGCTGCTCAAATTCAGCTTGAATGCGGACCAATCTCTCATCCCTTACCGTCAAAAGGACCGCCTTCCCATCGAAATCTTTAGGCTTTTTCTCTAGTTTGACAACCTGTGCAATCAAATGTTCGTCCTTGACCGCTTGCACAAATATAAGGCCGGCGTCTTAGCCTTCATGTATGAACTCCGCATCCCTTTTGGCAACAACCCCGTCGAACGCGATGTGCGCATGATATAAGGTCCAACAGAAGGTTTCCGGCTGCCTTCGCACAGAAGACGGGGCCCACATCTTCTGTGCGATTCGTTCCTACATCTCTACTGCTCGTAAACACGGCCTCAATGCCATCGATGCCATCCACAACGCCTATCTTGACCAACCCTTCATCCCTGACACCTCTCAGGCTTAGTAGCTACGACAGTTAATTGAATCACTGCGTTCTTCACTGCCAAAAATGACGGAAATGGAAGATGTCAACCAACAACCCTAGCCAGAGTATTGAGAATGTTGTTGAACACTTTAATCGATAGTCGGGAGCGTATAGCGGCGAAAGAAGCGCGCGAAAAATGTGTAGCTACTCAGGCAGATATTTCTGATCTTGAAGGCAAGATCAATGCCAATCATCAAGAAATGCAGAAGTTCATTTCCGATGCGGTTTCCCAATCAGAAATAAAGACTCTAAAGCAATTCATAAGCACTTGGGCTACTGGAGTAACGATTGCTGTTCCAGTGTTAGGCGGAATCATTCTAGCTCTCCTCAATTCATTGCTCTCCAAATGAGCGACATAATGTCGCACTCTTCCCGTTGGTAACGCTCCTCGTGGTGGCACCAAATATATAATCCCCCAATACTTTCCGGATATCGCCTTCACTGTTGCGTCGCGCAGTACCTGTGATCGCGCCCATGTGGGTGCGGTGATCGTCCGCCGCAGACGTATTCTCGCCGCCGGCTACAACGGCGCGCCCACCGGCCTGCCCCACTGCGACAATGTAGGCCATCTGATCATCGACGGCCATTGCGTACTCCCGCTCCACGCCGAGCAGAACGCCATCATTCAGGCCGCGCTGCACGGCGTCGGCACGGACGGCGGCATGATCTGTGTGACCCACCAGCCGAGTCTCACCTGCGCCAAGATGATCATCAACGCCGGTATCGAACGGGTGGTGTATGCCGGGCACTACTCGGATGAGAACAGTCGGGGCTTTCTGCGGGAGGCCGGTGTCTCCTTCGTTCATATGCCGAGGTCACGACCGGAAGGAAGGGATAACGTCAGTCCGAGTGATCCGGATAACGACGCCCACTGATATTGGCGCATCCCGCAGCGCTCCACCGGCAAACGGGTCCGTGGAGACCAGTGGATGAGAAAACTGCCAGTGTCAGGATAGACTCTCGGTGGGAAAGACCTCAGGCCACGCGTTCCCTGGTCTTGTGGAAAGTCGAACTTTCAACTGCCCGCTTGGCGAGGGTTCAATGCGTCATTGAGGCCATCGCCGAGAAAGTTTATCGACACGGTAGTCATACCGAGGACGACCGCCGGCACGGTCGGCATCCAAGGATAATCACGCCAGAAGCGCATTGCATTGAACAGCATCGACCCCCAACTGGGGAGTGGCGGCTGGATGCCTACGCCCAAGAAGCTCAACCCAGCTTCCAACATGATCGCGCCACTGAATCCGAACGTCATCAGCACGATTATCGGCCCAATGGCATTAGGCAAAATGTGGCGTAAGACAATCTGAGTCTGATTGGCTCCGACAGACCTGGCTGCTGACACGTAGTCTAACTCCCGGATAGACAGGATCTGGCCGCGTACCAGGCGCGCGCAGCCGGGCCAGAAAATCAGGGCCAAGCCGGCAAATGTGAGGAAATAGCTGGCATGGCTCACATTGCGAAGAATCGGCCACTGCAGGTGGACGTAGAGGTCATGCACTGCGAGCTCCAAGGGGCGTTTGAGAGTGGAATCGATCAGAATGGCCAGCAGAATCATGGGGATGGAACTGATCACATCGACGAGGCGCATCACAACCACGTCGACCCACCCTCCCAGGTAGGCGCCGAAAGCTCCCAACAATGTTCCAATCAGAACTGACAGCGCCGTGACCGACACCGCGATGCCAACTGCAGTTCTGGCGCCATAGACCACGCGGGCCAGATAGTCCCGTCCCAGTTCGTCTGTCCCCAACAAATGGTCGCGACTTGGCAGCTCGAAGGTACGATAGAGGTCTTGCTCGTAATAGGTGTAAGGTATCAGGATTGGTCCAAATATTGCGGTCAGCAGCATGAAACCGGTGATGACCAGTCCGACCATTGCGAGCTTGTTGCGCCTCATGCGGCGCCAGGCGTCGCCCCACAGGCCCCGTTGCTGACGGCGGTGGCTCATCATGCGGTCCGATGGATCGAACTTGCCGGCCGCTTGTCTCACTCCTCAACTCCCTTTCTTACACGGACAGTAATCTGTACCTGACCGAAAATCACGTCGTAAATAGTAGAGTGGTGTGCAAATCTGAACCTGACTGCCAATTCGCTAGCTCAAATGAGCCTATGGGCCTTCAGTTTCGCAAAGAATGGCGCTCCTGGTGTAAGAATCAGTCGAATTCCACCAGGTGAGCACTCTGTCCCAACGGAAACCATCTGGATGTGCCGATTCTTCAAGAATCTGCCATCGAGAAAAACTTATGCACTCGCCTCAGATAGCTCGCAGACGCCCTGCCGAATTGGGCCGAGTGTAGAATATTCGTTTCCTAGTCGAGCCGGACACGCGGGTCCAGAATTGGGTAGATAAGGTCAACCACAAGGTTACTGCCAACAACGAACATTGTCGCGATGATTGTAGTGCCTACAATAAGAGGGTAGTCGCGCCGGTTGACGCTTACAACAATTAGCTCACCGAAGCCGGGCAATGCAAAGAGGCGCTCGATAAACACGGAGCCTACGATCAGGCCGTTGAGCAGAAGACCCAACTGCGTAACCACAGGCAACATAGCATTTCGGAGTATGTGACGGGTGACAACAATTTCAACTGGGAGTCCCTTGGCACGTGCGGTGCGAACGAAGTCGCTCGTGAGAACCTCAAGGACGCCGGCTCGAGTCTGGCGCACAACGATTGCCAGAGGCCAGGTTCCAAGAAGGAGAGATGGCAAGAATGCATTGAAATGGAACATGCCATTCCAACCGAAAGGTGGAGGTATCAACTTCAGTATAATCACAAGCAGGATCAATAGGATGGGCGCGATCACAAAGTGGGGCGTTGCACGCAACATCAGGGCCGACCCAACAATTAGATGATCGAGTCGGGTATTGGCATTGAGGGCCGCCAAGATGCCAAGCGGCACCCCCAGCGCGGTCATGAGCACGAAGGCCCAGATGGATAGCTGCATTGTTACCGGCAACGTTGCTCCAATGCTCTCAATCACTGGCTTTCGCGTCACCAACGAGCGGCCGAAATCCCCCTGGCCGAGCTGGAGCAGGTAGTCGGCAAACTGAATCAGGAACGGGCGATCCAGTCCATAATTGCGGCGAATGGCAGCGACCACTTCCGGATCAGCCCGTGAAATCGCTTCACCATACCTAATCTCAATCGGATCACCGGCCGCATAGAACCCCATAGTGAAGACAAGGAATATGACGGCAACGATGACGGGAAAAGTGAGGTATAGACGGCGAATGATATACTTCAGCATCTGTTTTCGCTTTGCTTCTCGTAACCGGCACATGGCAACCGGTGCAAAGGTGATACGCGACGCGCGACCAAACATGCAAGTCTCGCATCACGCGCCACGCATCACAGAACGACAGACTCCTTAGCAATTGCCCTAGTGCTCACTAATGTAAGTCAAAGGCTCGGTCCAGATACTGTACATCTGCTGCTGGTTGTTCCAGCGGATGTTGTTGACCCAGGCCCGGCTCTTTGATGCAAAAGGCCAGATCCACAGGGGTAGAATGACATAATCGGAAAGTGCTTCTATCTCCGCTTCGACCAAGGCCTCGCAGTAGCGCGGGTCATCGGGGAGCAACTGCTGTGCCTCTTCGATAAGCGCATCTACGTTCTCATTCTTGTACCCATCCATCCACGGTTTTTTGGCCTGCTGAGATTCAGAATGCCATAGGGAATACATGAAGTTGGCCTGGTCCGGGATAAAGAAAGCGGCGCTGATGCGTTTGAGAGCCACTGTCTCATCGGAGGTCAGATGCTCCAGGCTCGTGACGATCTGCACATCGGTGATGCCCAGGTTGACACGCCACTGTTCAACAATGGCCTCCACTACGTTGACCATCACAGGCCAGGTCGTGTTGGTGGTAATGCGAATTGGAGGAAGCGCCTCGGCACTACCGTATGAGGAGTCGGCCAGGGCTGCCCTGGCCCGATCAGTATCAAAGGTCAGGAATTCGCTCTTGTCTGGCGTGTAGCAGGGTAGCGATTCGTTCAGCCCGCGTATCCAGGCGTGCAGATCCGGGTTGATCGGCTTGATGATCGCGTCGACGATCGTCTCGTAATCCACAGAATGGATTAAGGCTTCACGCACCTTGGGATCATTGGCCGGCTCGGTAATGATCGAGAAAAGCAGTTCAAAGTAGAGAGGCAGGTGCTGACTTCTGATTTTGACCTGATCTTCTCCAAGGCGCCTGATGATGGGAAAGATTGTGTCGTCACCGCACCAACAATCATCAGCCTGGCCGGACTCAAAGAGTAGGCCGGAGGCCGCGTCATCGCCCGTATTGCGGATAACGATCTTTTCGAGCATAGGCTCAGTGCCCCACCAATTCGGGTTCTTGACCATCTCAGTGAGGCCCCCCTCCGTGTTATGGGAGGCTAGCATGAATGGGCCGGACGAGGTAGGGGTCTTGTTGAAATACTCAGGGTCGGCCGCTGCCTCCTCGGCACGGGCCACGCCGGCCCACTTGGTCGCCAGATGGAAAGGAAACAGACGGTTGGGCATCGCCAAATCATAACGCAGCGTATGCTCGTCGATCACAACGATACCTTCGATTGTTTCCGCCTCTCCGGACTGAACCGCGCTGAACCCTTTGACCGAACCTATCACGTCTTGCGGTCTCTCGTGGGGGGGATCAGCCGTCGGCCTGGAGATGTAGTTGTACCAGTCCGCGACCTGTTGCGCCGTGATAGGCGTGCCGTCGGACCAGACGGCATCTTCAACAAGACTGATTGTATAGCTTGTGTGATCCTCGTTGCCCTCGAAACCCTGACAGTAGCCGGGCATCAGATTGAGATCTTCGTCCAGGTTGAAGCAAGGCTGGTACAGCACATGGGTCCAAGTTTGGTGCTCACCGCCGGCATAGAGCGGGGATGGCGCCGGCCACTTGCGCGCCCAAGTGGTGGTAAAGACTTGGTCGGCCGCTGCGTCCGCGTATTCTGCCTCTGGGCCTGGCGCAGTCGTCACGACTTCGTCGGCTTGGTCGTCACCAGTCGCTTCGGCGTCCTGTGGTGTGGCAGCACAAGCTGATAGTGCCAGCGTGATTGTGATCAGGATCGCTACCACACTTACCGAACAACGGAGATTGGCCATTGCGATACGCATTGTCTTTCCTCCTCGTTGCAAACTAGAATCTGAAATTGCCTTATGGAAAGATCAAGCTGTCCGCCTTTTTTCTATTCCGCCTTGCTCACCTCCTCTCT
>JAPPKG010000127.1:0-6717 GCA_026914085.1 Caldilineaceae bacterium
CGCAAAACCACAATCAGCGCCGACGCCGCCATCGGCGTGGTCACAACCGCCAGTTTCGCGCTCGGGGTCGCCCTCATCTCACGCTACCGCCGCTTCTCCCAATCCTTCGACGCCGCTCTCTTCGGCAATGTCCTTGGCGTTACACCCATGGACATTGCCGTGATCGTCTTCGTTACCCTGGCCGCGACCTTCATGATCTTCTTCTTCTACAAGCAGCTGCTCTTCACGACATTCAATAGCGAGGTTGCTCAGGTCTACGGGATCCCCACCTTCTGGATCGAGACCTGGTTTGCCTTGATTCTGGCGGCCGTGATCATCGCCGCTGTCCAGATCATGGGCGTTACCATGATCGGCGCCGCCCTCGTCGTTCCACCGATCACCATACGGTTGTTGACCGACAGCTTTCACCGCCTGATGATCTACTCGACCCTTTTGGGCGCCGTGACCGGCTTGGTCGGAATGTATCTCAGCTTCTACGTGGATGTGTCCAGCGGGGCGTCGATTGTCCTGCTGCAATCGATACTTTTCTGCATCGCTCTCTTCTACGTTTCCAAAATACGCAACAAACGCCGGCTTGTCGCAACCCCGGTCTATGGCCCCACCTGAAGGGGTGAGCGTAAAGAGGGGGCGGCTATTGGAGAGCCCGTACACGAGGGGTAGCCCGGTGTACGGAGCAGAACGCTGACCGCGGCCAAACGGCTTTCAACGTTCGCTCTTCATCTCCTCCATCTCCACAGACGCCAGTTCGTACTCCTCAGCCAGTCCGCTGTCTTCGTACCCGGGCATCGTCTGCCCCAGGCGAAACAGCGCCATCGCCGCCGCAGCCTGTTCGGCCTCCTGCTTGCTCTGCCCCTGCCCGACGCCGTAAGGCTGCTTGCCAATCGTCACCTGCCGCGTGAAAAGCCGGGCATGGTCCGGCCCCTCAGTATTCACCGTCCTGTAACGAGGAGTCTGACCCGTCGCCGCCTGCACCCACTCCTGCAGACGGCTCTTGGGATCTTTGGTCAAAGCATGCTGCGCCACCCGCCCAATCTCCCCGATCAAACGCGGTTCAAGAAACTCGCGCAGCGCCTCCATCCCCTGATCAAGATAGAAAGCGCCGACAAATGCCTCATACGTATCGCACAGCGTCGTATGGCGCCTGCGGCCCCCGCTCTCCTCCTCGCCCCTTCCCAGTAGCAGATAGTCGCCCAATCCCAGCTCCTTGGCGAAGCGTGATAACGTCTCGCGTTTCACCAGCGCCGACCGCAGATTGGTCAACTCCCCTTCCCGCCGCTCCGGATAGCGCCTGAACAGCAGCTCGCTCACAACAAAACCCAACACCGCGTCGCCCAGAAACTCAAGACGCTGGTTGTCCTGCAATGCACTGTCTTCATCAGCCTCGTGCAGGTAACTGCGATGAACAAACGCGCGCTGCAACAGGCCGCGATCATTGAAGCGGACATCCACCGCTTCCTCAAGCTCACGCAAAGCATTGAACTCGTGCTCCATGCCAATGCCTCCCCGGCACAGAAATACGTCAAACCGCCGGTAGCCGTTTAAGACCCAACCCGGTCAGGTTGACCACCACCGTATCCGACGGCTTCAGCTGCGGCCCCAAGCTCGTCAGAGCCGCCGCCACCGTGGCGCTCGTCGGCTCCACAAAAAGCCCTCGCTGCGCCAGTCGCTCCTGCGCCTCCAGAATCTCCTCATCGTTGACCACGATCGCCGTACCGCCCGACTGCCGCAGCGCCCACAATATCGAGCGGTTCCGCACCGGTCTCTCCACCGCGATGCCGTCGGCCAGAATGCTCGGCGCAACCTGCCGGCGCGGCACGATCTCGCTGTGCCCCTCGTGAAACGCATCGCAGATCGGCGTGATCGGCTCAGCCTGCACCGCCACCATCCGCGGCAATCTCTCTATTACGCCGCTGCGGTGCAGATGCTGAAAACCCCGCCACGCTCCCAGAAAAAGGCCGCCATACCCCACCGGGCTCACAAACCAGTCCGGTACCCTCCCCCCTAGCTGCTCCCAGATCTCCCACGCGTTCGTCATGAAGCCCAGCAAACAGGCCGGATGCCAGGCATGAGAAGCATACACCACGTCGACGCCCGTCTCTGACGCTTCAGCCGCCTCCGTCGACGCCGTACGCGGCCCGCTGACCTCAACCAGCTCCGCCCCGTATACCGCGATCTGCGCCTTCTTCGGCTGCGGCGCATACGCCGGCACAAATATCCGCGCAAACAGCCCCGCCCTCGCCGCGTAGCAGGCAAGGCTCGCCCCCGCATTCCCGCTGGAATCATCCATAACCGTCCGCACGCCCTGCCCCACCAGCCAGTTCACGATTACGCTGACCCCGCGGTCTTTATAGCTGCCCGACGGCATCAACCCTTCAAACTTCCAGTACACCCGCTGGTCCCCCCAGCTGTCCTTGATCAGCGGTGTCCAGCCCTCCCCCAGCGAATACAGCTCGCGCCCCTCCGCCACCACCGGCAACATCGCCTGGTAGCGCCAGTGACCCGGCTCACTCCCATCAATCAGGTCCGGATCAAAAAGAGGCAGGTCGCGAAATTCCAATGGTTCGCCGCTCAGGGGGCAACGCAGGGGAGCTTCTTCCGCAGCAACCTGAAAGCTGCTGCTGGGGCAGTAAGCGATCAACCGTCGGTTCCTTTCCGGGGGCCGAGTGGAGAAGCCGCGCCCCGTTCAACCAGGGACACCCAATCCATACTTCCATACTTCCATACTGTTGTAACCGAACTAAGTAGAATGGTCAAGTGAGAATGCCGTCAGCGGTGCATCCCAAAACTGGTATATACTCCCATACACCTTAGGTGACCACTCACCACGAACCACGAACCACGAACCACTGACCACTGCGGTTACGCCCTCTGCCTCCCCCAAACTGCGGCTTAACCGTAGAACTGTGCTAAAATCGGGCCGTTCTTATCACATACCAATGACCGTGCTTCCTCCAATTTCCAGGACCAGCCCCCGCCATACTGCCATCCACCGAATAGAGGGTCCGAACAATGAAGATCAAACGTATCTCCGCCTACCAGGTCGATCTACCCCTCCACGAAGGCCGCTACGCCTGGTCCGGCGGCAAATCGGTCGACGTCTTCGACAGCACCATCGTCCAGGTCGAGACCGACACCGGCCTCGTCGGCCACGGCGAAGTCTGCCCCCTCGGCCCCTTCTATCTGCCCGCCTACGCCGCCGGCGTCCGCACCGGCCTCGCCGAGCTCGCCCCACACCTCATCGGCCTCGACCCCCGCCAGCTGGCCATCCTCAACCAACACATGGACCGTGCCCTAAAAGGCCACCCCTACGTCAAATCAGGCATCGACGTCGCCTGCTGGGACATCCTCGGCCAGGCCGCCGGCCAGCCCGTCTGCGTCCTCCTCGGCGGACGCTACGGCGACGACTTCATCCTCTACCGCGCCATCTCCCAGCGCCCCCCCGCCGAAATGGCAGACTCCGTCGCCGCCTACCGCGCCGAAGGCTACCGCCGTTTCCAGCTCAAAGTCGGCTCCGACGCCGACACCGACATCGAACGCATCCACGCTGTGGCCGCCGTCCTCGGCCCCGGCGACGTCCTCATCGCCGACGCCAACACCGGCTGGCTCGTCCACGAGGCCGCACGCGTCGTCCGCGGCGTCCAGGATGTCGACGTCTATATCGAACAACCCTGCCTCACCTATGACGCCAACCTCTCCATCCGCCGCCGCACCTCGCACCCCTTCGTCCTCGACGAAACCATTGACGGCATCGACGCCCTCCTCACCGCCCATCGCGACGACGCCATGGACGCCGTCAACATCAAGATCAGCAAATTCGGCGGCCTGACCAAGGCCCGCCAGGCCCGCGATCTCTGCATCTCCCTCGGCATCGCCATGACCATCGAAGACAGCTGGGGCGGCGACATCACCACCGCCGCCATCGCCCACCTGGCACACAGCACGCCCCCCGAATTCCTCTTCACCGCCACCGACTTCAACAGCTACGTCACCGTCAGCACCGCCGAAGGCGCCCCCCAGCGCCGCAACGGTCGCATGGCCGCATCCACCGCCTCCGGCCTCGGCATCTCCCCCCGCTGGCCAACCCTGGGCGAACCCGTGCTGTCCGTCGACTCCTAAATCCCGTTAACATTTCCTTCCAGCCCCCCGCCCCCCCGTAGGGGCACCCCTAGTGGGTGCCCAAACCCGTCCGCACCAGCGCCAATCAACCATAATCCCCGTAGGGGCGCCCCTTGTGGGTGCCCTCGTGGATTGACAACACAAACGTCCCGCAGATTCCAGGTCATACAATCATCAACGACTCCTGGTACTCTGCAGCTAATTTGCATCTGCCAAGTCCCGATTCGCCGTGGGCCCCCACTGTCCCCAATCCGATTGACAATGTCCAAGCGCGCATACAAACCCTCTCTGATTTGTAATATCGCTTCGGCAAAGCATATAATTCGCCTCCACACCCTGCATTGAGCCGCCCCCCTCATAGTCAGCGCAATACCTGTCCGCCTGCAGTGCGGCCAGCACCTCCGATAGCGACTCGAGTCAACAACCAGGACGAAGTACCTTTGGCAACCGAAACCCGGAGCAACGGCGCTCATCAGTCCAATTCCAGCGAAAACTCCCCCACCGCCGACTCCCCCGAAATCGCGGCGAAGTTGGCTGACCGCTACCAACTCTTCGAGTCCTTCTTCGAGCAGCTCCATCTCGAAAAAGACGTCTACGCCCACGAGGACAGGATCGTCCTGCGTTGGCCGCGCAAGCTCGAAGCGCCAGCCGACTTTAACGCCCGTCTCCAACTGACCGACGGGCGCATCTACGCCGATTCGGAAGGCAAGGAAGGCGACAGCCGCGACCGCATACTGACCCAGCCAGTCTCGATCCCTGACGGCGAATACGAGCTGGTCCTCATGCCCTCCCCCAGCGAGTACTATGTCCGCGGCGTACGCGTCCAGCGCAAAATCCCGCTCTCCGCCGTACGCTCAGACTATCGCACCGCCCCCTACGGCACCTTCGTCGAACGCCAGATCGAGCTCCTGCGCCACGCCGTCACCCACGATGACGGCCTCTATTCCGAGATCGCCAAAATGACCCTCGGCTGGTGGGATCGCATCACCACCAGAAAATTCTCTCCCGCCATCGAAGCCGTCGCAGCCTTGGAAGAGGATCACCTTACCCGCCTGACCATGCTGCTCGGCATGGTTGCCCGCTACGGCGAAAACGATCAGTTCCCCACCGAGATCAGACAGCAGCTCGATGACTGCCTCTCCTCTTTCCCTTACTGCAGGCAGGCCTATGCAGAGAGAACGGGCAAAACCCTCGGCGACACCGAAGAGCTGCTGTTCGCAGCCAGTGAACTCCTCGCCGGGCAACTCTACCCCGAACACACCTTCCCCTGCAGCCAGCACGCCGGTCAGTGGCACCGCCAGCGCGCCGAAAAAGCCGTCACCCGCCGCCTCCAGCACGCCGCCGCCGCCGGTTTCGCCGATTCATCTAGCCACAGCCTCGCCCAACTCCTGACCGCCCTCTCCCACCTCATCGATCTCGCCGAATCGCAAGAGATCTGGGACCTGGCCGCAGTTCTGATCGATAAAATCCTGGTGACCCTGGCCTTGGACTCCTTCCAGGGCGTTTACGGCGCCGGCCAGATCACGGCTGAAAACGGTGGCGTCGTCCCAAGCGGACATGTGTCGCCCCTTGCCGGCGTTGCCCGCCTCATGTGGGGTGTCGGCGCCTGGAACTGGCATTTCGCCGCGCCAATAGGCCTCTGCTGTTGCCAGAACTATGCACACCCCCACCTCATCGCCTCCTTGGCAACCCTGCCTGACCCCGACGCCATGTGGGCCAGCGAACGCCACGCCGTTGCCGCCGGGTGCGAAGAGGCGCAGGAAGCAGAGCAGCACAAACCCCCGCAATCGCTTCACAAAGCAATCTACAGGACGCCCGACTATCTGCTCAGCAGCGCGCAGGACTTCCAACCAGGTCAGCCCGGCCAGGGCGGACAGAGTTGGCAGGCCACCCTGGATGCCGACGCCATCGTCTTCGTCAACCACCCCGGCGAATATGACCCCGATCAAGACGCCCACAGAGACAGCTACTGGCGCAGCGGGCTGCTGCCCCGCGTCGCCCAGCACCGCGACCTCCTCATCGCCCTCTTCAACCTGCCCGATTCCGATCCCTTCGGCTTCACCCGCGCCTACTTCCCCGCCTTCGCCTTCGACGAGCATCAGATAGGCAAAGAGTGGGCCTTCGCCGCCAGGGGAGACGCCTACATCGCCCTCGGCTGCTCACAACCCATCGAGCTTGTCCAGGAAGGCCCCGCCGCCTCCCGCGAACTGCGCGCGACCGGGCACAACGTCGCCTGGATCTGCCAGATGGGCCGCAAGGCCGACTATGGCTCCTTTGCCGAATTCCGCAAACGCGTCCTGGCCGCCCGGTTAGACTGTGACGGTCTTTCTGTTTCCTATCGCCCTCTGCAGGGCGACACCGTTACCTTCGCCTGGAGCGGGCCGCTCTTCGTCAACGGCGAAGCCCAACCGCTACACAACGCCAACCATTATGAAGGCCCCAACTGCGTGACGGACGGCTGGCCCGCTACACAAATGGTCGTCGTCCATGCTGACCAGGCCATACAACTCGATTTTGCCGGTGGTTAGATCCATCATCTACAAAAATTCACTGCTTCAACCCAGGAGGAAAGCATGACCCAACGAACGATGCATCGCCGCC
>JAPPKG010000344.1:0-6711 GCA_026914085.1 Caldilineaceae bacterium
AACTGGGCGTTCCCATCAGATAGTAGCCGCCGGTGGCCGTTTGCCCAGCATGGGCTATGCAGCCGCCAGCCGGACGGATGGCGCCGACGGGGGAAACGTCTTCAGAGACTGAAATGACGCGGCCGAGCGACATATCCAGAAGGCCGGCCATTCTCGTCGCACGCTGCCGTGCGTCTTCGAGTGCCGCACGCATTGCCTCCAGCTCCAGGGCGGCGCAGTCCTCGACTCGAAACACCATGTTCGCCCCTTGGATCGTTGGTCCTCGCCTACCCTCCATTTCGTCCACGATTTCCTGCATCAGAGAAAGCAGTCGGTCCAGTTCATTGAAAGTGAAGGCAACTTCACCTGCGAAACTTGAGGGTCCATAGGCATAGTTTCGGCTGAGGTAGTTAATCTCGATTGTCTCTACATCAATTCCATGTTCGATCAAGAATTTGCTAACTTCCTCAAGGTCTGTGGGCTCGACGAAGGACAGCTCCGGGCCTGCAGGGCCGTATGAGGGCTGATCGCCAATATACAGATTCACGCTGACACTGTCCGGCGCGGTCGACGCAGCACCGTAACCAAGGACAGTGACACTCATGGGAGGATCGGAGGGAATTTCCTGATTTGGCGTCGCACCGAGGCCGGTTGAAGGGACCAAGAGGAGCGACGCAAGTAACAGGAGTGTGAGGAGGGCGTTTTTCATCAGACGTTCCTTTCTCAAGATATTGTTATCATTCAGCGCTAAGTGCAGTCATTGCACTAATTCATAAGGCCAGCATCGAGCCGAAAGGGTCGCCGCGTTACAGGTCGGCGTCGATTTTTTGGGCAGGTAAGGACAACCTTGCCAGGCAGCACATTCGCCGGAGAGGGGAATTTCCAGACTAAATTTTTTACGGCGTTGCCTGCGTTATGCCAGACTTTTCGAGGAGCAAACAGCTACCAGGTGGAGAGCGGCTACCTGGAGTAGCAGAGTGACTGACAAGAACAGGAGGCATATTGAATGTAACTTATCCAATAGAAACTGGCAAATGGTTTTTCGGAGTCAGATGTGGTTGAAATCGTCTCCTAAGCAGTGCGATTTCTTCCTGAGTCTGACCAAACGGATGCAGCTCTACTGGCCAAGGTTTGCAGTCGCTGTTAGGACTTCCCGGGGCCTCAGGAGGGACAGTCTTTTTCTTGCTTGACACAGTCCTGGCCCACAACTATGATCTGACGTGCCTTCCCCTGATTAATCCTTTCGAGCAGTCCAAATGCACCCCTACGACCAGGTTTGCGGGCCGCCCGTATTGTCGATCAAGATGAAGAGAATAGCCTTCCGGCAACCACAGTCCTTTCAGGCATACCGCGTGTTCCGGGAGGGGAAGTGAGCGCATCCTGCAAGTGATTCAGGCAGGCTTGAGAACTTATCAGGGAGATTACGGAGAATCTGCGATGAAGAAAACTGATAGAGATCCAGTTCCGATGACTGAGGAGCAGAAATTCTTCTTTGACTTGCGGGGTTGGATCTTGTTGCCGGGCGTGCTTACGCAGGAGGAAGTTCGCACGATGAAGGCAGAGGCCTACGGAGTTGACTCGGTGAGGCAGCAGCAGGCAATCAATCCCAGACAGTCGTTTCAAGGATCACTGCAGACTTTGCTTGACCACCCGGCCATCGTTGGCATTTTGAGTGAGATCCTGTCAGAGGAACCGTTTCTGGCGGACGACTACTACGCTTTTCGCTGCGAGAATTCATTTATCACGATCCGACCGCCTGGCTGGAGCAAGACGGAGCGCAGGGACGGCGGAATGCCGCATGTGGTGCGACCGCCGCAACAGGCCAACGCGATGCGCTATCAGGCGGCCGGCGGGAAGATATTCGCCGGTCTGACGCGTGTGGTCTGGGAGCTGGAGGAGGTGAAGGCCGGGCAGGGAGGCACATCTTTTCTCAGCGGGTCGCACAAGTCCCATTTCAATTACGGAGGGCCGGACCGTTACCGTCCCAACGTCAGCGACTCTTCCTGGGAACAGAGTATCAGGGAGATGATGGAGGACTACAGCTGTCCGGCCGGGTCGGCAGTGATCTTTACCGAAAGCCTTCTGCACGCTGCAAATGACTGGACCAACCCAGACAATCCCCGTTGTGCGGTCTTCAATTGTTACAACTCATTGTGGGCGCAGTGGCACCGACTGAACCTGGATCATGAGATCATTGAAGCGATGCCGCCCAAGCGGAGGTCGCTTTTCCGGGGCGTGTGGCAGATCGGTGGAGAGAATTTCGCGTACTCGCGGGAAAACCGCAGCCTGTGAGCTGACGCACATTCTGTTTCCTGAAGTTCAGGCGCGGCCCGCGAATCAGGGCGAGGGGGTGGCTGCGCTTGTTCAGCCGAACGGCCCTGAGGGTGGGACGCTTCAGTACAGCTGTGATGGCGATCACTTTCGGCGTATTGCTGAGGTCAGGCCGCCGCAGGCGCCGGGTCCGTATCGACACGATGATTTTCGGGACGACCGGCTCGGAGTGGGCATTGGGTGGGGGCTGCATATAAGCCTGCGTACTCGCCTACTGCCTTATTTGGAACGATTCACCTGCGTGGGCCTGACAGGAAGCTGGTACTTGCCCGAGTGAGCCTTGGCTGGATTCCTCACTACCTCCGTTGCGTGGTAGGAAAGAAAACTACCTTTGAATTGAGGAAGGGCCCAGACACTACGCGGCGGACAGAATCGACGGTGTCTACGCGACGCCTATGCCAATTGGTGGCTGGATCAACATTCAAGGATTCGTGATGGACGGGGCACAGCAGGCAAGGCTGGCCATGCGCCGGGGAGAGTGGACCGGTACAACGGCATTCAAGGTTCCCGGATATGTTCAGTGCAACCTGGTTGTTTTGCAGAAGTCAGAGGCATACGACTTTCTGGTCTACTGCCAGCGAAACCCGAAGGCGTGCCCATTGGTTGAAGTAACCGACAGCGGCGTGCCCGAGCCGCGTTTGAGTGCACCGGGGGCTGACCTGCGTACTGACCTGCCGCGCTATGCTGTCTTTCGGGACGGTATACGGCGCGAAGATGTGATGGACATCCGGGCTCTGTGGAAGGAAGACAGTGTAGGTTTTCTGATTGGCTCGAGCCTTACGTTCGACGAAGCGTTGGAACGGGCGGGCGTTCCGAAGTCGGAGGAGGTCTGGGTGCTGAACACGGATCTGCCGACCGTTTCCGCAGGGAGATTCGAGGGCCCGCTGGTGGTAACGATGCGCTGGATGACGCCGAGCGAGGCGATCATTGCTACACAGTTGACGAGCCGGTTTCCGTTCAATCACGGGGCGCCGATTCATGTTGGCGACCCAGGCGAGATCGGCGCCGATCTTGCATGCCCAGTGGTTGGGGAGCCTGTGGTGGACATTCCATCAGGCGTGATGCCAGTCTTCTGGGCCTGCGGCGTTACGCCGCAGCAGGCGGCGCTGCTGGCGAAACCTGAACTGATGATTACGCATGCTCCGGGACATGGGTTTGTTACCGACCTCAAGGCAGACCAGTTCTGCCTTCCATAGACCAAGGAACTTCAAATGACTGCATACAGACAGGCCATGCAAGAAGCGACGCTGTCTGAGAATGGCTCAGTGGACCGTTCGAAAGCGGTTGGGGAGCCGCTGGGCCAGAGAACGAATGCGATTCGCTGGCTTCAGAAGATGGTGATGGAAAAGGCTGGAGAATTGCCAAAGGACTTTGAGAGCCGAACTGACTGGGAGTCTTATCGGGACGGGCTCAGGGTCGAATTGCCCAGGACGATTGGAATTCCTGAGTTTCCGCCTTTACGAGACAGTTTGGTACGTGCTCACTTTCAGGTCGGTTCGAGTGCTGTTTGTGAGCGGGTCGACGTCTATGTGGACGATGACTACGCTATCCCTGCATTTGTGTTTTTGCCTTCGAATCCGCCTGCGGCTCCGATGCCGGGACTGGTGTGGAATCCGGGGTGGCCTGAGGACAAGTGGAAGCCTGCGTACCAGGCTTTCGGGGTGCGGATGGCAGAGCAGGGGTTTGCCGTATTGGTCCTGGACCACGCGCCTTTTGGTGAGACTTCGCCGATGAAGGACAAGGCGGATATGGGGATGTCGCTGCTGATGGGAATGGGCGATGTCCTTGGCGTGAGCCAGCTGGGCCTGCGGGCGGCGGAGACGATGCGGGCCGGGGAGTACTTACGGGCGCGAGCCGACGTCGACGAAAACCGGGTGGCCATTTCCGGGCTTTGCCAGGGCGGCATGGATACCTGGCTGGTGGCGGCGCTGGATGAACGGTTTTGCGCGGCGGCGCCGTTGTGCGCGGCTACTACGTTTGAGATTCATATGGTCGAGATGGCGTCGTATTTCGCGAATGCCGACTCGTCGCCATTTCCTTTCGGCATATTGAATGTATGCGACATTCAACACCTGCATGCGGCGATCGCTCCTCGCCCATTGTTGGTAAGGGCCAACCTAGGCGACCAGTGGTGGCCGATGAGCGGATTCAGCGAACTTGAAAGGTTGACGCGGCAGGTGTATCGATTTTATGGGGCAGAGGAGCAGGTGGACTTTCGGGCTGAAGTGCATGAGCACAACCTGACCGGGCCTTTCGCCGATGCCTTAGAATCGTTCTTGCTGCGATATGTATAGCCTCTAAGCCGAGGTCAAATTGCTCCAGACACAGTTGCCGTCGTTTACTCCAATGTCGGATTGAGATTGAGGCTACAAGGCTGAGCCAAGGTCTGGATCTGCTGGAAAGGCGGGCTAGGAGAAGACGCCGCGTGGAAACTCCTACCGACAACGGTTGCCGCGGTTCGACGACACGGGGAAAGAGTTGCGGCGAATGGGCGATGGCACTGGAGTTGACTGCTATCCGTCACGTACAAGAAGAAGGCGTTCAAGATGAGAGTTGATTCAGTAAAGACATTCCTGGTGGATTCGGGTTCGGCGAAGCACTGGCTGTTCGTCAAGATAGAGACGGACGAAGGGATCCACGGATGGGGCGAGGCATACACACAGTTGGACCGGGACCGCGTCATCAAGCGTCAGATGGATGAACTGTCCCGATACCTGATCGGGCGGGACCCGTTCGACATCAAGCAGTTTGTCTTTTCGGCGTACTCGGACTTTGCGGGTAAGCGCGGAAGCGTGGAACTGTTTTGTGCCATCAGTGGACTTGAACAGGCGTTGTGGGATATCGCGGGGAAGGCCGCGGGGCAGCCGGTCTACAACTTGCTTGGCGGGCGGACTCGAAGGCGGTTGCGGGTTTACGCGAATGGCTGGGGCGGGGCAGAGGAGCCGGAAGAACTGGCGGAAAAGGCCAGGTCGGTGGTTGCGCGGGGGTTCACTGCACTGAAGTTTGATCCATTCCCCGGTCGGTGGCGGGCCTATATTGACCGAGAGCAGGAGGAGGAGGCGGTTGAGAGGGTACGGGCCGTGCGCGAGGCGGTGGGGCCTGACGTGGACATAATGGTCGAGGTACATCGCAGGCTGGCGCCGATGCACGCGGTACGGGCGGCGCGGGCGATGGAGCCGTACGCGCCTTTCTGGTTCGAGGAGCCGGTTTCGGCGCGTGACCTGGACGCATTGTCTGAGGTGCGTCATTCGATAGCGTTGCCGGTTGTGACGGGGGAGGAGCTGTATACCAAGAATGAGTTTCGAGAGGTCTTTGAGAGGCGAGCGGCGGACATTCTCAACCCGGACGTTTGCAACTGCGGGGGAATCCTTGAGCTACGAGAGATCGGGGCAATGGCGGAGGCCTATCATGTGGCGGTGTCGCCGCACAACTACAACAGCACGACGGTTGGGCTGGCCGCCACGCTGCACGCGTCGGCGGGGATGCCGAATTTCCTGATCACGGAGTACTTTGTCAACTTTGAGGATGTAGGTAGGGAGATTTCGCTTCAGTCGTTCGAAGTTGAGAACAGTTACATCACGCTTTCGGAGAGGCCTGGTCTAGGGATTGACCTGGACGAACAGGCGTTGGAGGAACGGCCGTTTCGTCCGCGGCCTCTGCGGGACTTGCCTATGGACTCCAGTACCGACGGCTCGATGGAATAGATTTGTGCTATCCTGGAGAAGAACCGGTTAGCCACATATCTGTCAGGATATCAAATTTCCTCCGATATTCTACGGGATCCTGTTTAATACTTTCGGTAGCATAGCGGATCATTATTTCCTCGAAGTAACCTGCCAGGACCGCGAGTTCAATCCACCCGCTTTGCAGTAACCAAAGCACATCATCAAAGTCACTCTCCGAGCCCCGTTCGATCTTGCTTAGGGCTGTGCTGTAGAGGTCGAAGTGGAAGACCTCCAGTTGTCCGTAGCGGCCAATGAAGGGGCTTCGTTCACGGTAGCCCGACGGGAGCGGGATGAAGTCGGCGGGTGAAGCTTCTTCGATATTCAGTGAGAGTCGTTCTTTCAAGTCCCGCACTGCTTCAACATACGCGCTGTGATCGTGGTCGTCTACTTCGAAGCCGATGGTGATGTCAAGTGTTTGCTGGCGGAGTCCTTCATAGACCATCGTTGTTCCGCCTACCAGGTATAGTCGTCCGGGTCTTGTGAATCGACATTCCAGGCTTTGAAGGAACCGTTCAATGCTCTGGCGATCACATCTTTGGCGCATTCGATGGGTTCGCTTTCTCCAGCTTTAGCTGCCCTATAAACAGTTCAAACGTGTTGTTAATCGCTTGCAACCTTTCAAAAGGGTACTGCGAACGCGCTTGCCACGCATCTGCCAGTTCAACCAACCCAGTCT
>JAPPKG010000261.1:0-6704 GCA_026914085.1 Caldilineaceae bacterium
CCATTGAGACCGGCGGCCGTTTTGCCATCCGCGAAGGCGGCCGCACCGTCGCCGCCGGCGCGATTACCGAGATCGTCGAGTAACCATTTGGGTAGGTTGAAACTGTCCGTAAGAGATCAACGCTTGCGGACATCTTAGGCGAGTAGCTCAATTGGCAGAGCGGCGGTCTCCAAAACCGCAGGTTGCGGGTTCAAGTCCTGCCTCGCCTGTCAGAGAATGACCACCGGCAGCCGCGCGGTGGTCATTTTCCGCCTGACAAGGTCGAAAGCGCCGCATGCTGGTCAGTGAGGGAGTAGGATCCGGGGCGCAGTGAACATACTCGTGTGCTCACACACCAAACGGAGTCAATCGTGAGCCGGTCAACAACTGTTCAAAGGTCCGATAACGCAATTGTGCGGTACTTCAAGGAGACCCGCGCCGAGATTGGCAAGGTCACCTGGCCGACGCGCGAGGAAGGTACCCGCCTCACCATCGTTGTGCTGATAGTCACCACAATCGCCGCGCTTGTGCTGTTTGCGGTAGACTCGTTTTTCAGTTACCTGGTGACACTTTTTCTTCAGGTATTTTAGGCAGCATCTGTGGCGCAGCCGCGTTCTTTCGTAGAGGAAGAGCCGGTTCTGGAATGTGACGCGCAAGGAGGAAATTGTGGGCGACATAACGAATGCAGACGTCGACGCTGAATTGCAGGAAGATGGGGATGTTTCTGCGCTGGTAGAGGATGAGGCGTCCGCAGCCACTGAAGAGGAGTTGACCGGCCCGAAACCTGAGTGGTATGTGGTGCACAGCTATTCGGGCAAGGAGAACAAGGTAAAGAAAAACCTGGAACACCGGGCGGAATCGATGAACATGACCGACCGGATCCTGCAGATTGTTGTGCCTACTGAAACCGAGATCGAGATCAAGGAAGGCATCCGCCGTGAGGTAGAGCGGCAGGTTTTCCCGGGCTATATTCTCATCGAGATGATCATGGATGAGGACAGCTGGTATGTCGTGCGCAATACGCCGGGCGTAACCAGTTTTGTCGGCATGGGAAACAAGCCCAGCCCATTGAGCCAGGACGAAGTGAATCACATCATGAGCCGCATCGAGTCGGACGAACCGCGCGTCAAAGTCAGCTTCGACGTAGGCGAGCGCGTCCGCATTATCGAAGGCCCGTTTGCTGAATTCACGGGTGTCGTCGATACGCTGGAGCCGGAGAAGGGCAAGGCGCGGGTCATGGTAAGTTTCTTCAACCGGGAGACGCCGGTGGAGGTGGACTTCCTCCAATTGGAACGGGATACGTAATAAGGAGAAGCAGGCGAGATGGCGAAGAAAGTCAAAGCAGTTGTCAAGTTGCAGATTCCCGCCGGCAAGGCCAACCCTGCCCCCCCGGTAGGCACGGCGCTGGGCCCGCACGGTGTCAATATCATGGGCTTCTGCAAGGAGTATAATGCGCGTACACAGAGTCAGATGGGACAGGTCGTTCCAGTCGAGATCACGATTTTCCAGGACCAGTCGTTTACATTCATTACCAAGACACCGCCGGCGGCCGAGCTGATCAAGAAGGCGGCCGGGATCGATAAGGGCAGCGGTATCCCTAACACGGAGAAGGTGGGGGAGATTACGAATCAGCAGGTGCGGGAGATCGCCGAAGTAAAACTGAAGGACCTGGGCAATATCCCCATAGACAGCGCCATGCAGATGGTGAGGGGAACGGCCCGCAGCATGGGAGTAACGGTTGTCGACTAGGCGGGACCTGCGTTTGGATTGCGGCCCTGCAGAGATTGTTAATTCAAAGGTGGGAGGGGCGCACTCCTGTGCCCCGTTTGCACCACAAGGAGTGAACTATGCCCAAACATGGCAAGCGCTACAACGCAGCGCGTAGCAAGATCGACAGGAATACACAGTACCAGCCGGCTGAAGCCGTTGACCTGATGCGGGACGGCGCCACGGCCAAGTTCGATGAGACGGTGGAGGTGCATCTGAGCACCGGTGTTGACCCCCGTCACGCCGACCAGCAGGTGCGGGGCGTGGTGACGCTTCCCCACGGCACCGGTCGCGTCGTGCGTATTGTGGTCTTTGCCGGCGCCGATGGCATCAGCGCGGCTGAGGAGGCCGGCGCCGACCATGTCGGCGGCGAAGATCTGGCCAAGCGGATCCAGGATGGCTGGCTTGATTTTGATGTCGTACTGGCCACACCGGATATGATGCGGGTGGTTGGCCGGTTGGGCCGCGTGCTGGGCCCGAGGGGAATGATGCCCAGCCCCAAAGCCGGTACGATTGTACAGGCGCATGAACTGCCGCGTGTCATTGAGGAGACCCGGCTGGGCCGCGTAGAGTTTCGCGTCGACAAGACGAGTAACGTCCATGTGCCGATCGGCAAAGCGAGCTTCAGCGGCGAGCAGATTCTCGACAACTTCTCTTCCGTGATGGAAGCGATCATGGCCGCGAGGCCTTCGGCTGTCAAGGGTGTCTATCTGAAGCGGGTCACGCTGACCAGCACGATGGGGCCGGGCGTTCGCGTTGATGTCAACGCGGCCTCGATGCTCAAGGCGGCATAGGCCCGGTTTGCCGTAGCAGGAGACTGTAAGGTAGAATTGGCACGTTTCAACCGCATACGATACTCAGTTCCGTAGACAGCCGGTATTCGCGCTGCGAAAGTAAATGCGCCAAGGTGCGCAGCCGGCCAAGGGCTGAACACAGCGACCTGACCGCCGTCTTACGGCAGAAGTTGCTTGTTACGCTCTTGTCTGCAATGCAAGGGCGTTTTTGTTGGGAGCGCCCGCCGGAGATTGGAAGGGGCTCAGGTCAGTTTCGCCCGCGCCCCCGCAGGCATCCTGAAGAAAGGGGGAATGTCCATTGGCACTTAGTCGAGAGAAGAAGGAAGAGCTCGTCGCGCTGTACGCTACATATCTGGAAAACGCTTCCGCGGTCGTGTTCACCGATTATCGCGGCTCCACCGTCACGCAGATCAACGGGCTGCGCGCCAGCCTCAAAGAGGCGGATACGTCCTATATGGTCGTGAAGAACCGGCTTATGCGGCTTGCATTGGAAAACAGAGGGCTCACGGAGAAGTTGGACGAGCTGTTGGAAGGGCCGAATGCGATCGCATTTGTCGGCGAAGATATCGGCAGAGGCGTGACGGCACTTAAGGACGGCCTTAGGGATCTGGATGAGATCATTGAAATCAAAGGCGGAATCCTGGAGCAAAACGTTCTGGATGCCGCCGGCGCCGAGGCTCTGTCCGAACTGCCCACGCGGGAAGAGATGCTGGCCAAACTGCTGGCGACGATCATCGCGCCAGCTACGCAGCTTGCCCGCGTCGTCAATGAGCCAGGGGTCAGCCTGGCACGGGTCGTCAAAGCGCACGCTGATGCGCAGGCGGAGGCCGCCTGAGCGTCAACGGAGGGATTCAATCCTCTCCTACAGGTAACATTGTATCGTCGAGACAGGGAACGCACAGTAACAGACAATTGGGAGAAAACGAAAGATGGCCGATCTGAATGCAATCAAAGAACAGCTGGACGAGCTAACGCTTCTGGAAGCCGCTGAACTGGTGAAGATGCTTGAGGAGTCCTGGGGCGTGAGCGCTGCGGCATCTGTGGCGGTGGCCGGTGTGGCCGGCGGCGCGGCTGAAGTCGAAGAAGAGGTCGAAGAGCAGACCGAGTTTGACGTGATCCTCGCCGATATGGGCGCCAAGAAGATCAACGTCATCAAGGCCGTGCGCGCGGTGACGAGCCTTGGCCTGAGAGAGGCCAAGGAGCTGGTCGAGAGCGCTCCGGCGCCAGTGGTGCAGGGCGTGGCAAAGGATGTCGCCGAAGACGCCAAAACCCAGCTGGAGGCCGAAGGGGCCACTGTAGAAATCAAGTAACCTTCCAGCCGGACCAATCAAAGAGGTGCATCCATATATGGATGCACCTCCTTTTTTTCAGAGCCCTGGATGTCCGCAGCCGGGAACGGTCGGGGCAGCCCGAAAATTCGAGACTGCTTGTCCGCCGATTGGCAGTGTGATAAAATGCCGCGATATCTCGCTACAAAATGAGAGAGGGAGATACAAGTGGCTGAAGGGCCGGTCGTAGGCCATCGGTGGGCCGTCCAACTGTTGCAGAATGGTATCCGGCATGACAGGCTGCGCCATGCCTATCTGTTTGTGGGCGCGGTCCAGGTGGGCAAGTCGACCCTGGCCCGCAGCTTTGCCCAGTCACTTCTCTGCATAAAAGGCGTCGACGGGCAGGCATGCGCGAACTGCCGCTCGTGCCGTCTCATGCAGTCGGGCGGCCATCCCGATTTCATCTTGCTGCCGCCGACAGACCGCGAGGGGCAGCCGGACAGGGAGAACGGCCTTCATCGCGCTGAACAGGCGGCGGACATCGTCCGTCAGGCGTTGCTGCACCCGATGGAGGGGCGCTACAAGGTCTTTCTGATTCAGGACGCGCACAGAGCTCACGTCAGCTTCGCCAATAAGCTGCTGAAGACTCTGGAGGAGCCGCCGCCGCACGTGGTCCTCTGCCTGACCGCCCCGGACCGGTCGGCTCTTTTGCCCACGATCGTCAGCCGCTGCCAGGTTCTGGCGCTGCGGCCGCTTGGGGAGCAGGTCATGGAAGACGCGCTGCAGGCACGCTGGGGAGCGTCCGCGCAGCAGGCCGCGCTGCTGGCACGTATGGCAAACGGCTGCCTGGGCTGGGCGGTCGACCAGCTCGACCAGCCGGAGCCGCTGGCGGAAAGGAGCGATCTCCTGGCGGAATTGCAGGAGCTCAGCCGCAGCAGCCGGGTGGCGCGCCTTGCTTTTGCACAGAAACTGGCGGCGGCGCGCCACCAGACCCGGCTGTTCACGATGCTTGCGCTGTGGACGAGCTGGTGGCGGGATGTGATGCTGGCCCAGGCCGGCTGTCTGGAGCAGTGCGCCAACATTGACCTGCTGGACATTCTCGCGGATACGGCCGGCGACTTCCGACCTGTCGATGTCCAGGCCTATCTGCGCACGTTAAGCCGTATCGAGGGTTACCTGCGGCATACAGTCAATACAGGGCTGGCGCTGGACGTGCTTCTGCTGCAGATGCCGCGGCCGCACGCATGACAGTTGTGCGTCAGCACACAGGCAGAGGGCCGGGGCAGTGCCCGTTACGGCAGCGATCATGGAGAATCTACTATGCCGACCGTAGTCGGAGCTCAATTCAAGCCCGTTACGAAGATATACTTTTTCGACCCGGTTAACCACATGGACCTGGCGCCCAAAGATTATGTAATCGTGGACACGGTCAAAGGCCGGGACCTGGTGCAGATCGTGCAGGCGCCACACGATGTTCCCAGCAACGAAATTGTCGGCGATATAAAGAAAGTGGTTCGCCGGGCAACGCCGTGGGACCTTTTGCAGAAGGACCTGTGGAAAGAGAAGCAGGCGGAGGCGGTGTCGGTCTGCCGCGAGAAGGCGAAGGCGCACCGATTGGATATCAAGGTGCATCGCTGCGAATACAACTACGAGGGCGGCAGGCTGACCGTCTACTTCGCCGCCGAGCAGCGAGTTGATTTCCGTGCGCTTGTACGCGATCTGGCCCGCACCTTTCACACGCGCATCGAGATGCGCCAGATTGGCGTGCGCGACGAGGCCAAGTTGCTGGACGGCGTGGGTAAGTGCGGCCGCCAGCTTTGTTGCACCAGTTGGCTGCGCGAGTTTGCCTCGGTGAGCATTCGGCAGGCGAAAAACCAGCAGTTGCCTCTGAATCAGGACGAGATCAGCGGTGTCTGCGGCCGGCTGCTCTGTTGCCTCTCCTATGAGGATCCGATCTACAAGAAGGCAAACAAGAAGATGCCGAAGGTCGGGGCAGAGGTGACGACGCACCAGGGCAAAGGCCGGATCCGTCACCTGCATCCGCTTAAGGAAAGCGTTACGGTTCTGCTTGAGAATAACGTTCTGGCCGAGTTCGGGCTGTCGGAGTTGATCACGGGGAAGAAGGAAAAGGACGGGGGCTGCGGCACCTGCGGCGGCTGCACCGTCAAGCGGCGCGCGGGCGAGGAATAGGCCGTCGTGGTCAGGCCGGCACGGCAGGTCAGGAATTGCAGCTAGTTTCGGCCCCCGCCAGAGAGGGAGTGGAAATTGTAAGAGGCCGCTTTGCCCAGACATCGCCAGCGGTCGTTCCGGATGTTTCAGACCGGTTGTGTCAGTCAGACCAGGCAATGTAAGCAGCCGCGACAGGCTGCGGATCAGGTTGCATGGGCAACAGCGCGTGTTTCGCGAATGACCGTAACGCGAATCTGTCCCGGATATTCCAGGTTGTCCTCGATCTTGCTGGCTATGTTTTTCCCCAGTTCGATGACCTGTAGATCGTCGACTTCATCCGGCTGTACGATCACCCGGATTTCGCGGCCGGCCTGAATGGCGAAGGTCTGATTTACCCCCTCAAAGCTGTTGGCGATATCCTCCAGGGCTGTCACGCGTTTGATATAGGCTTCGAGGCTCTCGCGGCGGGCGCCCGGCCGGGCGCCGCTGATGGCATCGGCGGCCGCGACGATGACGGCTTCGATCGATTCCGGTTCGACTTCACCATGATGGCTGGCGATGCAGTTGACGACCTTGGCATTGAGCCCGTAGCGCTTTGCGATTTCACCGCCGACGATGGCGTGCGGGCCGTCAATCTCATGGCTGACGGCCTTGCCAAGGTCGTGCAGGAGACCCCCAAGACGGCTCGTCTTTACGTCTGCGTGTAGCTCTTCGGCGATCACTGCCG
>JAPPKG010000196.1:0-6631 GCA_026914085.1 Caldilineaceae bacterium
AGGAACCCCGCGCCGCCCTCAATCCCCTCTTTACCGTCGGCGACCAGATCAGCCGTGTGATCCAGCTGCGTGAGAACTGCTCGCGCAGCGTCGCCGAAGATCACGCCATCGAAATGATGCGCGCCGTAGAAATCGCCGACCCCGAACGCCGCGCCGGCGCCTATCCCCATGAACTCTCCGGCGGCATGTGCCAGCGCGTCATGGTCGCAATGGCGCTGAGCGCCAATCCACTGCTCCTGATCGCCGATGAACCGACTACAGGCCTCGACGTTACCGTGCAGGCACAAGTGCTGGACCTGATTCGCACTCGCGTCAGATCGGCCGGCTCCGCCTGCCTTTTCATCACACACGACCTGGGCGTCGTCGCCGAACTGTGCGAACGCGTGATTGTCATGTACGCCGGCCGTGTCGTCGAACAGGGTCCCGTGGCCGAGATTTTCACCAACCCCCGCCACCCCTACACGCAGGGGCTTATCGCTTCCACGTTGCGCGTAGACATTGACAAACCGATCTCCACCATTCCCGGCACGGTACCGGATGCCGTGCATCTGCCCAGCGGCTGCACCTTTAACCCCAGATGCCCCTTTGCCGAAGAACTCTGCCGGCATGAAGAACCCTCGATGGTCGAAGCAGGGCACGACCATTCTACACGCTGCCATATCGTCTCCGGTCGGATAGAAAAGGAAATGCTTGAAGAGGCTTGGGAACTGGAGGCGGCCTGACCAGGCTCTGTCACATTCACACTGATTCGGGTCCATCGCCCCAATTTGGACCCGGAGAGCGATTATGTCACTCGCCAACAACGATTCATTCATTCGAATCCGCAACCTGCGCAAAGATTTCCCGATTCGGGTCAGCATGTTTTCCCGTGTCCGGCTGCGCGCTGTTGACGACATATCATTCGATATCCCCAGAGGCTCTACAATGGGCCTGGTCGGCGAGAGTGGTTGCGGCAAGACCACCGCCGGCCGCTGTCTTTTGCGGCTGATCGAACCCACTTCCGGCGAAGTCTGGATGGGCGAGCAGAACCTGACCGACCTGAAAAGCGAGCAAGTCGCAAAAATGCGCGGCCGCATGCAAATGGTCTTCCAGGATCCCGGTGGCTCGCTCACACCGCGCATGACGGTCGGCGCCATCCTCCGCGAACCGCTGGACCTGCACACCAACCTGAACGCACACGAAAAGGACCAGCGCGTCCGCGAACTGCTCTCCCAGGTCGGGCTTCAGCCCGATCATCTCTCACGATACCCCCATCAGTTCAGCGGCGGCCAGCAGCAGCGCATCGGGGTTGCCCGCGCCATCGCTACCCACCCCGACTTTATCGTGCTCGACGAACCAACTTCTGCTCTCGATGTTTCCGTCCGCGGCCAGATCCTGCGCCTGCTCACCAGGCTGCAGGAGGAACTGGGTCTCACCTACCTGTTCATTTCCCACGATCTGAGCGTCATCAAACATACCTGCACACAGGTAGCAGTGATGTACCTGGGCCGCATCGTGGAATCTGGCAGCACCGATGAGATCTTCGACTCACCAGCACATCCTTACACCCAGGCCCTGCTCTCCGCCGTCCCGATTCCAGACCCGGCGCAGCGCGGCAAGGAGCGCCTGAAACTGCCTGGTGAAGTGCCCAGCCCTATCGACCTGCCGCCCGGGTGCCGCCTGTACTCACGCTGCCCGTATCGCCGCGACGCCTGTTTGCAACCTGGCCCACCCCTGTTTCACATCGCAAACACACACAGCGCCGCCTGTATCCTGGTCGAAAACAGTGATCTCAATCGTGAAGAAAATGCCCTTTCCGCCTACTCGCAGCCTGCCTAGACGCCTAGGCGCAACGCCGTGTACCGCGTTCCTTGGTTAGAGCTTCAGTTAAGACCTTTGGCATCGTAGAGCCGCCCAACCGCAGCATCCTGAGCCAGCTATCAGGAATTGAACCTGGAAACCGACAGTCACTGTGGCCCGCGAGCTGGCGCCTCCCACAAACTTCCCGCCAAAAGGAGTTTGCAGACATGCAAAGCAAAAAGATGTCGCACCGATTCACGATGGTGACCGTTGTCAGCCTTCTCTGTCTGGCCTTGTTGGCCGCCTGTGCCCCCGCGGCCACCCCCGCTGGCAGCGACCAACCGGCCGACACCGCCGCCGTCGACACGTCCGACTTGACAGGCCGCGAATTGGCCTTGGCAACAGCCACCGAAGAAGATCGAACACTCATCGTCGCCGTAAGCCAGGATCTCTCCACGCTCGACTGGGACGCATCCGGCGCCTTCCCGCGTATGACCGAAACGCAGGTGAATGTCCTGGGCAGCTGGGCGCAGCCGGCAATCATCGAGCTCGAGGACGGCAGCATGGTCGGCGATGCGCTCAACTTTGAGCCTATGCTGGCCGATACAATGGTGATTTCCATGGATGGCACGCAATGGACCTTCCAGCTGCCTGAGGGCATGAAGCATTACCCCTCCGGCAACGAGATCACTGCCAATGATTACCTCTACTACAAGGACCGCCGCGGCAACATGCGCGTCCCGCCTTCACTCGATCGGCTGGTCCGTTTGGCCACTAAGGAAGAACCGCTCAAGGGTTTCGAGGTGCTCGACGACTACACCTTCCGCTTCAACGCTTCCGATTGGACGCCAATCCTGCGGCCATTCATGAGCTGCTGCCAGTTCGGCTACCTCATCGACAGCCAGGCCTACATGGATTCCGGCGAAGCCGACGGTGACAAGTGGGGCCAGGAGTACGCCAAGACCAACATGCCCAGCAGCGGCCCCTACTACATCCACGAGCGCATACCAAACGAGCTCATGGAGTTCCGCACCAACCCCAACTGGCAGGGCAAGGAACCCTACTTTAACCGTATACTCTTTACCGTAGTTCCCGAGTCTGCTGACCGCGTTCTCCTGCTGAAGGCCGGCGAGGTCGACATGGCCCAGGACCTCTCCGCCAAAGAGATCAATGACCTTCGCAGCGACGCCACCGTCCAGGTGAAGCAGGTGCGCATCGGCGACATGATCGTCATGCCGATCAACCACAACACCGAACCCTTCAACAACAAGCTCGTACGCCAGGCAGTCGCCTACCTGATTCCCTATGACGATATCATCGAAAGCGTCTGGTTTGGCAGCGCCGAACGCAGTTTCGGACCTGTTCCCTCCATGGTTCCCGGCTTTGACCACAGCTACTGGCCCTACGACCTGCCCAGAGAAGAAGCAGTCGCTAAGGCAACGGAGCTTCTGGCAGAGGCAGGTTACGCCGACGGCCTTGAATTCGATCTGAACATCGATCTGGGCACGCCTGAACAGGCCAGCATGGCCAAGATCATCCAGAGTGCCTTGGCTGAAGCCAACATCACCGTTAACATCAATCCCATGCCGCGCGCCGCCTATCAGGAAGGCAAGAACCAGGGCACCCATACCTCGGCGCTGGACACACTCTTCCCCTGGGTCGCTGAACCCGGCTACTTCATGGACATTCTGCTGGGATGCGCCTCCTACGGCAATCGCTACAGTGGAATCTGCCTCGAAGAAGCCGATGACCTGATCCGCCAGGCCGGAACGACCGTCGACGAAGACGAACGCTTTGAGCTGTACAGCCAGGCCCAGCGCCTCCACATCGACAACGCGTCCTGGATCTGGCTCGGCGCCCGCTACTTCAACCTGGCCATCGCTTCCGACATCGCCGGTTACGTTGCCTTCCCGGACACGCGCACTCGTTACTGGCATCTCTATCGCGATTCCGAGTAGCCGACTAGCCAGGTGGCAGATGTGCAAAGCCAAGTCTTCTTCCGGACTATGCCGCTGAACACCTCTGCCATCTGAGCCGCTCTGCACTGCACGGGGTCGACCGTTAACGAGTCATCTCAGCAGGTCGCCCCATTCTTACGGTGTAGAGCCTATCCGTTATTCCGACAGTGCCGGAGACTTCATAGACAGAATTCGCCAATGCGCGACTGGACAGCTGGAGTCTCCGGCACTGTCCTGTAAAGAGTTAAGCCTCCGGATCCCTACGAGGTTTTCGGGACTGTGGTTCCAGAAAAACTGAGCCAGCGCTACATATTCGCCTTCTGGTATCCGCTGGCCCTGAGTTGGCTGATGATGAGCATCGCCGACCCTGTCGTAAGTGCAGGCATTACCCGTCTGCCCCGACCGGAGCTTGAGTTGGCTGCCTTCGGCGTCGCACAACCAATTGCCATCCTTATGGAAAGTCCCATCATCTACATGCTGGGCACAGGGGTGGCCCTGGTTCGCAACCGCGCCATGTACCAGCTGGTTTGGCGCTTCATGCTCCACCTGTCGATCCTGATGACCGTAGCCAGCGCACTGCTCTTCTTCACTCCGGCCTACCACGTCATGACCCGCACACTTCTTGCCCTCTCGGAGGATGTTGCGGCCGCCGCCCGTCCTGCTATGCAGCTTCTCCTGCTCTGGCCCGCCGCCATCGGTCTGCGCCGCTTCCTGCAGGGCGTCCTCATCAGACATGGCTACACGCGCCATATCACTTGGGGAACGATGTTCCGGCTTGCCACGCTGACGGTTACCATGACCGTAGGAGCCTGGTTCGGAGGCCTGCCCGGCGCCGTGCTCGGTGGGCTGGCTATGGTACTCAGCGTTATCGTCGAGGCAATTGTGATCGCCTGGTGGGCCCGGCCAATTGTACGGACCCATATCTTTGGCAGAGAGGAATCTCCCGACGAGCGCCAACCCGACATGACCTACGCCGGAATGTGGCGCTTTTATCTGCCTCTCGCCGCAACCGACGTCATGCGCGTAATCTCCCGCCCGCTTGTCGTCGCTGGCATAGCCCGCTCTGCCATGCCCGCCGCTTCCCTGGCCGCCTTCCCGGTCGCCTTTGGCCTGGGAATGTTCTTCTCCAGCCCCATGCGCGCCTCCCACGAGGTGGTGATCGCCCTCCTCAAGGACGAACGTACCTACAAAGCCTTGCGGCGCTTCGTAGTCATGTCCGGCGCATTTCTGAGCCTCGCCATGGCACTGCTCGTCTTCACCCCCTTGGACCACTTTTACTTCACCGTCCTATTGGGTGTGCCGGCCGAGATCGAGCCGCTGGCAGCGCTCGGCGCCCAGTTCATGGTACCGATCACCTTCCTGATGGCCTGGCAAAACCTCTATCGCGGCCGCCTCATGAAGCGCCATGATACCCGCTTCATTCAGCTTGGCATGGCAGTCAACCTGGTCAGCATGCTACTGGCACTGACAATCGGCGTCGCCGTCGGGCTGGCCTCTGGCATCGTCGTCGGCACTGCGTCCGTCATTCTTGCCCATACCGTGGAGGTCGCTGTTCTGAACGCGGCCAGCCGGCCCACCGACACCTTGTCGGACCTGCAGCCGACCAGCGCGCACTAGCCCATCCGGTTGCTCTTAACGCTTCTTCACGCGACACTGAACACAAAGGAGTATACAAAATGGCAAACTTCGAACTCGCAGGCCTGAGCGCCGCACCAGGAGAGGTCGTAAAGGGTCACCTCGGCCATGTCACGCTGGCCGACGGCAACAAAGTGGGTGTACCGGTCGTTATCGTAAACGGCGTCGAGGATGGCCCCACACTGGTAGTCACAGCCTCCATCCACGGCACTGAGATCAACGGCACCGGTGCCCTCCTCAAGACCGTGCGCGCCACCGACCCCCAGCAGCTGAAAGGGCGTCTCGTTGCCATCACCGTCGGCAACCCCTTCGCCTTCCAGGTCGGCTCCTACTTCTCTCCTGTCATCGCGCCCACCGGTGACGGCATCAACATGTCCTCCGCTCCCATGTGGCCGGCCGATTCCGGTGGCACTGTCACCCTCCGCCTGGCCGGCGTCATCGGCGAGGCGCTCAAAGTGGCCACCCACTCCATCGACGTCCACTCCAATCCGCCCGACGCCATCCCTTTCACCCTGATTCGCCGCGACGCCTGCCCCGACGAAAAGGTTCTGAACGAGATGGAAAAGATGGCCGAGGCCTGGGGTTTCACCGTCATCGATTCGCCCGGCCGCTCCGCCACCGGCGTCGTCGGCAGCTCTCTGGCCCACGGCATCCCCTCCATGACGCCCGAGTTAATCGCCGATTTCTTCCTCTGGGAGGACAACACGAACTCCGGCCAAATCGGGATCACCAACACCATGAAGGCCATCGGAATGCTGGACGGCGACATCGTTCCCCAGGCAACACCGCCAATGAAAGGCGACTTTTACATGGCCGATCGCCTCACTTCGCACAAGGGCGGCCTCATGTGGATCAAACACCCTCCCGGCACCTTCCTGCGCGAGGGCGACACCGCCGTAGACATGATGGACGTCTGGGGTGACCTCATCGAGGAAGTCAAAATGCCCTACGACGGCTACTGCTGGTCCTTCACCGGCGGCGTCGGTTACACGCAGGTCGTGCCCGAAGGCACCCAAATCGCCTTCACCTTCCGCGAACGCTGACGACATGGACCGTTATTCCCGGTTTGGCACCAACGACTCCATTGTCAGTTTGCCATCTGAAGTGAGGTGCGAGGCTGGTTTCTCTCTCCTCTCCTCTCTTCTCTTTCCTTTTCTTGGGGCGGTGGGGCCCCAACCGGCGCCCCTGTTGGGGGGGGGGGGGGGGGCGCCCCCCCCCCCCCCCCCCCCCCCCCCGGCGGGGGCCGGGCGGGGGGCCGC
>JAPPKG010000446.1:0-6658 GCA_026914085.1 Caldilineaceae bacterium
GGGCAGGCACAAGGCCTGCCCCTACCGGGGAGAGGGAGGGGGATTGGGAGAGAAGGCGTGGGTGGCAGGGCGAGGGCAGGCACAAGGCCTGCCCCTACGGGGAGGGGGAGGGGGATTGGGACAGATGGCGCGGGGGGCGGGGCGAGGGCAGGCACAAGGCCTGCCCCTACCGGGGCGGGTTTGGCGTGAAGGTCCGACCGCACAGATGCAGCGGTTAGCGGCTCGGGGTCAGAGACGGGGATTCAGGCGCCTCAGAGTTCACGGTGGTCTGGCCGTGGTTTGGTCGCATCCGGTGGTAAACGAGTGTCGGCCACTATCTTGAGACGCTTTTTGACTCGTTGAACTCTGGTATGCGCGCGCTTTCTGTGAGAGAATGTCGTTTGTCTTGCGGCCCGTGCAGGTTATCTTGAAGAGGCTGCGAATGTGTAAGAGTTCGAGTGTGTCTTTGTCGGAGTGAGGTTATGTCAGAAAGCATGCCTGCGGCGGCGGGAGCGGCCGGTCGGGCCAGAACGGAGGGAGCAACCTGGCGGGGCTACCGCGTGATTTCAGTTGCCATCCTTGCGGCGTTGACGCTGGCCGTTGTGATGCTGCGTCTCTATAGGCTCGACGAATTGCCGGCAGGGATACAGGTCAGCGAGGCATTGAACGGAGTGGACGCGCTGCGCGTTCTTGACGGGGAACACGCGGTGTTCTTTCCTTCGGAGTTCAGCGGTCACGAGGGGCTGGTTGTCTATCTGATTGCTCTCTCGATCACGCTGCTGGGACAGACGGACCTAGCGTTGCGCTTGCCTACGGCGCTGGCGAGCGCGGGAACTGTTTTTGTTGTTTTCTGGTTGGGGCGGTTGCTGTTTGGCAGAGATGAAAGGGGGCGACCAACTCTCTGGCGCGGCATCTTCATTGGGGGCGTTGGCTCGTTTTTGATGGCTGTGTCGATTGGGCAGACAGTCCTGGGGCGCACGGTGTTTCGAGCCAATCATTTGGTCCTACTGCTGTCCCTTTGCCTGGCATTGCTGTGGTGGGGTTGGCGGGAGCGAAGCTGGTGGGCGGTTGCGCTGGCTGGGGTCTGCGCGGGGCTGGTGCAGTACACGTATATTCCGGCGCGGTTCACTCCGTTTCTTTTTCTCGCCTTTGGTTTGACTTTCCTTGTGCCGCGAAGGTGGGCAGAGTCTAGGAACGTTCGTTCGGAGACGCCCTGGATAATTGCTTTTGGAGGTGTGGCTCTGCTGGTTGCGGCGCCGATATTTGTCTACTTCGCCTTGCATCCTGAACATTTCTTCCTGCGCAGCAGTTCGCTTTCCGTCCTTCAGCCTGAGATCAACCGAGGAAACCCATTGGGGACCTTGGCGGAAAGTGTAATTGGGCATCTGGCAGCCTTTGGGTTCAAAGGTGACGTGAGTTGGCGTCACAACTTTGGCGCCATGCCGATGCTCAATCCGTGGGAGGCGTTCTTTTTCTGGCTCGGCGCCGGCTTGTGCTTGTGGCGATGGCGGAGTCCGGCTTGCAGGCTTTTACTCCTGTGGGGGGTTTTTCTGCTGCTGCCGGCGGTGATCGCGG
Organism: Caldilineaceae bacterium; assembly: GCA_026914085.1. GTDB lineage: Bacteria > Chloroflexota > Anaerolineae > Caldilineales > Caldilineaceae > Bin5. The sequence continues at coordinate 1,555 of JAPPKG010000446.1, forward strand.
TCGACTATGCCCCAAACACACTCAGGATGCTTGGCGCCACGCCAGCCGTCTACCTGGTCCTGGCTTTCGGCCTGTGGGAGGCCTTTGCGTTTGCAAAGGACCGTTTCTTTCCGACCAGAGCAGCGGAGAGTGCTCTGGCACTGGGAGCCGTGTTGACGGCAGCAGTTCTGGTGCAGGGCGTAACTACATTCCGCAACTATTTCGATATCTGGCCCTTTGAACGGGGCGTCCAGTTTGCCTATGAAGTTCCGTGGTCGGATTTTGCGCGTACGCTCGACGCTTTGCCTTCGGCTGAGGGAGAGATCTACCTGGTCCCGAACTCGCTGGACCATCCCAGCCTGGACTACATATACAAAGGCGCGGCCTCGGTTTTCTACTTTCCGCGAGAGACAGGGGACCTCGACTTTCTGGCGAGAGAGGTCGAGAGTGCGATCGCGGCGACGGAGAATCTGAGTACGGTGAAGGTCGTCCAACTGAACAATGTCCACGTGGGCTGGATTGGCAACGATACGGGGCGTGTAGCGGTACTGCTGGGGAAATATGCGCAGCAGGTCGACACCGAGCATTTCAACGACTTCAGGATTCACAACTATAGCAACGTTTCGATGGAACGACGCTGGACATTCTATGAACGTTTGGCGCCATTGACGGTCGAGTACGACGGCGGCATCTCACTGATGGGATTTGCCCTTGGTCAAGGCGAGAAGGAACACTCAGTGTCCGAGCCGCTTGAACTCGGGCGGGACAGGCCCTTTTGGGTGGCGTTGAACTGGGAACCCCAGCGGGCGTTGGAGGTGGACTACTCAGTCTCGCTGCGTCTCTATAGCGCTGGAGGTGACGTGGTCTTTCAAGAAGACACGCACTTGTGGAATCCGCTGCATCAGCCCACAAGTAGCTGGGAGCCGGGTGAAAGGACCGATACCCTGTTTCAGCTCAGGCTTCCGCAGGAGATTGCTTCAGGCAGCTACGATCTCAGACTCATTGTCTACAATATCGCGGATCTGGCGCCGACGGTCCAGGTTGGCGTGTGGGAATCGGAGTTCAGCCTGGCAGATGTAGAGATTGGGGAAGCTGGCGAGTAGTCGTCTCGTTACAGAGCGAGCACGGTATTGACGTGATTTGTCAGCCTCCGAGATTACAAGGCTTGGTCGCCGAGTTGGAATCGACTTTCCTTCAGGCGGCTTTTTCGCCGGCAGGGCAGCCTACAAGGCATTGCTATTGGCTGGCTGATCGGCGCGGCGAATGCTATAATCGGGCCTGGCCTGGAGCGGCTGCCACAGCCTGAGTTTATCGTGAGAGCTTGCCGTGGCGCTTGCAGATATGAGATTGAAGCGGGCGCCGCGGTTACCTCTGATGTTTCCAGGCGAGTCTTTTTTTGGTGGGGGGCCTTAGGCCCGGTCATTCGGACAGAGAGGAAATTGTGTGACTGATTTGGATACAGCTGGGACTGCACTTGGGACTTTTCTGGATGAGCTGGCGTCGGGGGAATCGACGCCGGGAGGCGGCGCGGCGGCGGCGCTGACAGGCAGCCAGGCGGCGGCGCTGCTCAGCATGGTATTGAACTTCACGGTGGGGCGGAAGAGGTACGCGGCGGTGGAGGAAGAGATGCGGGGTCACCTGCAGCGGACTGAGGCGTTGCGCAGGGAACTCCTGGTATTCGCGGACAAGGACGCCGAAGCGTTCGGCGCGGTGTCGGCGTGTTTTTCCATGCCCCGAACGACCGAGGAGGAGAAGGCGGCCCGAACAGAGGCGATGCAGGCCGCGCTAAGGGGGGCGGCAGAAGTGCCGTTCGCGATTGCCTCGCTATGCGCCGAGCTGTTGGAACTGGCCTCACCAATTGGCAAGAAGGGCAATCCGAACGTCGTCAGTGATGCGGCAACGGCTGCGCACCTGGCCCATGCCGCTCTCTACAGCGCGCTTGTAAACATCGACATCAATTTGAAGTGGCTCAAGGACGACGCTTTTGTCTCAAGGATGGAGACGGAGGCGGCGGCATTGAGAGCATCTGCTGAGGAATACTATTCTGCCGCGCGGGCTGCGTGCACGGAGACCCTGGGCGTAGAGATATGACCGCACAACTATTAAATGGCCGGCAACGGGCCAAACAGTTGCAGTCGGAACTGTCCGAAAGTTTCGCCGAACTGGCCGCGGCAAGCGGCGTTCAACCGACATTGGCTGCGTTGCAAGTCGGTGCGGATTCAGGCGCGGCGGGCTACTTGCGAGCGATTCGACGGTCCTGCCAGGGCGTGGGTGCGACATTGCGGCCCGTCGAGCTGCCTGAGGAAAGCAGCCAGGAAGATGTGCAGGCGGCGCTGGCCGCGCTCAACGAGGACGAGGGCGTTCACGGCATCATGATGCTGGAGCCACTGCCGGATCAGATCGACAGTACGCAGTTGATCGACCTTTTGAGCCCGGGCAAGGACGTGGACGGTGTTCACCCGCTCAATGCGGGAAGACTGGCGGCGCAGCGTGAGCCGCACTTCGTGCCGGCGACTCCCGCGGGCGCGATTATGTTGTTGGAAGAGGCCGGGGTGGATTTCAAGGGAAAGAGGGCAGTCGTGATCGGGCGCAGCGATATTGTGGGCAAGCCGATGGCCCTCTTGCTGCTGCACCGGCACTGTACTGTAACGATCGCACACAGCCGTACCGAAGATCTGCCCGGTGTTGCACGGCAAGCGGACATTCTGTGCGTAGCGGTGGGCCGGCCGGAGATGGTGACCGGAGAGTGGATCAAGCCCGGAGCGGTGGTCGTGGATTTCGGAACTACCTATATCGGAGGCTCTTTGAAGGGCGACTGTGAACAGGCCAGCGTGGAGGCGGTGGCTGGCATGTTAACGCCGGTCCCCGGTGGTACGGGCCCGATGACGAACGTTATGTTGATGGGCAATCTACTCAGCGCTTACCGGCGCTTCGTTTCAGCCGTCTGAACCTAGTGTCCAAGAATCTCCACACTCTTTTCGCGCGGTTGGTGGTTGAGCTCGCTCTTTCCAAAACCGCTGAGCAGTTCTTTCACGGATTCGAGACGGACTTGCAGGCGAGGCTCTTTGCACGCCCACTCCCCGCGCACCTGGTTGCAGACAAGCAGTGAATCACCCCAGATACTGAGAAGAGCAGACCGCGGATCGATCTGAAGCTCCGCGATGCGGTCGCGCACTGCTTCCAGGGCGGCGATCAGGGTGTCGTACTCGGCTTCATTGTTTGTTGCCTGGTCCCCGATCGTCAGTTGGACGATCTCCCGGGGGTAACCGGGCCAGTCCAACGCGAAACTTCCGTATCCTTTTCCGGGATTGCCGCGGCTTCCTCCGTCAAAGACGATTCTGATTGGCTCACTCGGCGCCTGCGTCAGCGCAGGCGGCGGCGCCAGTTGGGTCGGTTTCGGTTGGCTATGGGGAGCGGATAGGGCGGGGCTGTTGTCAGAGGAGCGAGGCGCGGCCCTGCGGGGACGTTCGGCCGGTCTGGGGGGTCTGGGGTCGGTCAGTTCGCTGTCGAGCCGTTTGTCGTCACTTTCAATAGCTCTCGAAGGTACGGAAAGCGCTATGCGCAATGGATCCCGATCGGATAGCAGGTTCTCGGATTCAATCAGTCCCATTGCCTTCAGTTTGCGAAATAGCACCCTGCGCTGTGCGGGCGAGAGTTTTCCGATTTGGATGGCAAGCTGGTCCAATGTGTTGCTCACGTCAACTGCGCCTCGTTCTTTCGACTCTTCAGTCAACCTTCGTAGGAAAGAAACATTTCATGGCAATCCTGCACGGGCCGCAAGAAGGAAGTTGCGGGCGATGCGGGAACTTCGCGGGGGTATTGGGAGAGGGTAGGGTTCAGTGAAGAGCGCGGATTGGGTTCAGTCGCTATGCCGGCTGGCGATCTTTCTTTTGGGCGGCTTTTGCCTTCTCCCAGAGGAAGATCAGGTTGGCCTGGTGGAAGTTCTGGACCAGGCCCCCCAAGGGGATTCGCGTGCGACCGAACTCCTCGATGTCGTGACTTAGGAGCTCTCTCCTGTTCGCCCCTTCGGACAGGAGTCTATCGACAAGCGCCTCTATGTCATTCAGATACTGGATGCTCTCCTCTATGCTGGGCGTAACCTCGCCTCGCAAGAGGATATCGCCGTGGCCCTGGACGATCGTCTCCAGATTGAATTCGTGCAAATTGTGCAGTGACTGCTTGAATTTCTCAATGTCGGCGAGCGGCGAAGCGATAACGGGCACCGGCATCATCAGGTCGCTGGCGAACAGCACTTTTTCTTCGCGAACGTGCACGACACAGACATCCGGTCCAGGGCCGGGCGCGTGCATGATGTGAACGGTCTTGTCCCCCAGTCGGATGACCGATCCCTCATTGAAGATGATTTTGGGCAGTCGGATTTCTACGCGCATGAGTTCGGCGGTATGCTCTCTGGCCTCCTCAAGCGCTCTGCGACCAAAGCGAACGAGCAGGTCGCGGGCGGCTTCGTGGGCGATGAGTTCGGCCTCAGGGAAAAGGCAGGAGCCATAGACATGATCTGCGTGGCTGATTGTATTGACCAGATAGCGAACACCGGCGGGGCAGACTTGCCTGGCAAAGTCGATGATCTGCCTGGTTTCCGAGGGGAAGGGCAGTGTATCGATGAGGATTCCACCTTCAGGGGACACGACGAGCCCGGCATTCACCTCCGCGTAGAGCGCACTGGTGAAAACCCAGGTATCTTCCGCAACTCTTGTGCGCGTTATCGCCACTCGCTACATCCCTTCCGCTATCGCTTGGCCAGGGCAGACGTCAAAGAGGGAATTATACCACAGACAGGCAAGAGGGGCGCAATGGAACGGTGTATTATGTGCATCCCTGATTTGGGGTAGGAACGGCCTGGCGGGAAACGGTGGCAGAGGTGGCCGGAATGGTGTACCGTGTTTTGGCGAGACGCCGTGCGTGTGCCTGGCCCGGCGGCGGCGTTCGCCTGGCGGGGGTGCGAGGGCAGGCACATGGCTGCCGCTACGGGGATCTGATGGGACTGACGGGACGTGGTCGGGCTGGACACCTTCGATCAGGGACCTGTTACGAATATCGACACCCGGTCGAGTAGGCAGTAGGGGGGGCGTTGGGGGGGGGGGGGCCCCCCCCAAAGGGGGGGCGC
>JAPPKG010000524.1:0-6648 GCA_026914085.1 Caldilineaceae bacterium
CACTGTTGTCAGGCTGGAGAGGGCGCTGAGGTCGGGGATCGGCCCGCTCAACTGATTAACGCCGATGCTCAGATAGGTCAGATTGGCGAGGGCGCTGAGGTCGGGGATCGACCCGGTCAACCGGTTGTAGTCGAGGTTCAGCGTTGTCAGGTTGGTGAGGGCGCTGAGGTCGGGGATTGTCCCGCTCAACTGGTTGCTACTCAGGCCCAGGCTAGTCAGGTTGGTGAGGGCGCTGAGGTCGGGTACCGACCCGGTCAACCGGTTGTCACTCAGGCTCAGGATTGTCAGGTTGGTGAGGGCGCTGAGGTCGGGTACCGACCCGTGCAACCGGTTTCGGCCCAGATTCAGATATCTCAGATTGGAGAGGGGGCTGAGGTCGGGGATCGGCCCGGTCAACTGGTTGACAGCGAGGTTCAGCTCCGTCAGGTTGGTGAGGGTACTCGGAGCGGGGATCGAACCGCTCAACTGGTTGACAGCGAGGTTCAGGTCTGTGAGGCTGGTAAGGGCGCTGAGGTCGGGGATGGGCCCGCTCAACCGGTTGGTGGCGAGGTTCAACTCCGTCAGGTTGGAGAGGGCGCTCAGGTCGGGGATGGGCCCGCTCAAGCCGTTGGACTCGAGGTCCAGTTTCGACAGGTTGGTGAGGGTGCTCAGATTGGGGATTGACCCGCTGAACTGATTATGACCGAGGTCAAGGACTGTCAGATTGGAGAGGGCGTTCAGAGCGGGGACAGGCCCACGCAACTGGTTGGATTCGAGGTTCAGGTCTGTGAGGCTGGTGAGGGCGCTGAGGTCGGTGAGCGGTCCGCTCAAGCCTATATTGGGAAGGCGCAGTTCGGTCACGCTCCCGTTTGCGTCGGTGGCTACGCCATACCAGGCGGCGAGCGGTTCTGCGCTCAGCCAGTTGTCGTTTTGGGTCCAGTTGGGGCCGTTTGTCGCGTTGTAAAGGGCTACCAGTGCGGCCCGTTGCGCGGCCGCGTCCGAACCTGCCGAGGGGGCGGACGGGGTGGCAGTGGGATAGGGCTGGAGCCAGGCGCTGGTCTCGCCGGCGACGTTGATGGTGCGGATGGAGTAGTGGTAGGTTGTGCCGGCGGTAACGGTTGTGTGGGTGTAGGAGGTGCCGGTGAGGTCGTCTCCGCCCAGCGGCTGCCAGCCGGTTTGCGCGTCCCACCAGGTCAGGAGCTCGTAGCGGGCGGCGCCGGTGACCGCTGTCCAGCTCAACTCGATTGCACCTGCGACTGGTCTGGCGGTCAGTTGGGGCGCGGCGGGCGGGGTTCCAGAGCCCGGCGTGCCGGCGGCGGGGACGGTGGCGGAGGCAGGGTCCTGGAGCCAGTCGCTGGTCTGGCCGGCGGCGTTGACGGTGCGGATGGAATAGTAGTAGGTTGTGCCGGCGGTAACGGTCGTGTGGGTGTAGGAGGTGCCGGTGAGGTCGTCTCCGCCCAGCGGCTGCCAGCCGGTTTGCGCGTCCCACCAGGTCAGGAGTTCGTAGCGGACAGCGCCGGTGACCTCCTCCCAGCTCAACTCAACAGCGCCTGCGACTGCCGTGGCGGTCAGTTCGGGCGCGGCCGCCGGTGTCCCGGTGTCCGGTGTTGCGGCTGCGGGCACGGTGGCGGTGGGATACGGTTTGAGCCAGGCGCTGGTCTGGCCGGCGGCGTTGACGGTGCGGATGGAGTAGTGGTAGGTCGTGCCGGCGGTAACGGTAGTGTGGGTGTAGGAGGTGCCGGTAAGGTTGTTTCCGCCCAGCGGCTGCCAGCCTGTTTGTGCGTCCCACCAGGTCAGCAGTTCGTAGCGGGCGGCGTCCTGCACGGCTTGCCAGCTTAACTCGACAGCACCTGCGACTGCCCTGACGGTCAGTTGCGGCGCGGCCGGCGGTGCGGATGTGCACGATTTGAGATTGCCTGTGGGGTAGGTGTCGCTGCCGAGGTCGTTGACAACATCAGGAGGAGCTGGGCTTAACGCGTGCAGGGCCGGGGGTATGGGGCCACAGAGGCCGGGGTTGCCGGTGGCGATGCGCACTCTATACAGTTTGCCCGTCGGGGGAACCAGGTTATCCAGCTCGGTGGGAATCGATCCGGTCAGGTCGTTGTCGGCGAGGAGCAAAGACGCTAAATTCGTCAATTTACCCAACTCGGCGGGGATGGTACCCGTCAGGTCATTGCTGTCCAGGGCCAGGTATTTCAGGTTGGTCAATTTACCCAACTCGGGAGGGATGGTGCCTGTCAGCTGGTTGGAGGAGAGTGACAGCTCGTCAAGGTTCGTGAGCCTGCTCAACTCAACCGGGATCGTACCCGTCAGCTGGTTGGAGGAGAGGTCCAGAAAGGTCAGGTTTGTCAGGGCTGCCAACTCGACGGGGATGACGCCGGTCAGCTGGTTGAAGGCGAGATGCAGCTGCCGCAGGTTTGTTAGTTTGCTCAACTCAGGGGGGATGGCACCAGACAGCTGGTTGTTATGGAGGTACAGCTGCTGCAGGTTGGTCAGGGTCGTCAACTCAACGGGGATATGGCCTGCCAATTGGGTGCTACCGAGGGACAATGCTTCCAGTTTCGTGAGGTTACCCAGCCAGGTCGGGATATTTCCTGTCAAGCTATTGTCGCCGAGGTACAGCCGCTTCAAGTTTGTGAGATTGCTCAACTCGACTGGAATTTGCCCCTTCAGCTGGTTGTCAGTGAGGTTCAGATGCGTCAGATTTGCCAGCTTGCCCAGCTCGGCGGGGATGGTACCGGTCAGTTGGTTGTCGCCAAGGCTCAGCGCCTCCAATTGCGTCAGGTTGCCAAGCTCGGGCGGGATGGTACCCGTAATCTGGTTGACAAAGAGGTCCAGTCCCTTCAGGTTCGTCAGATTTCCCAGCCAAACCGGCACGGAGCCGGTCAACTGGTTAAAGAAGAGGGAAATGTTCTCAATGTTCGTCAGATTGGCCAGCTCGTCAGGAATGCTTCCTGACAGCCGGTTGGAGCCAAGTCTCAACCTCGTCAGGTTTGTCAGCCTGCCCAAGGCGGCGGGGATTGTGCCCGTCAGCTGATTGATAGCGAGGTCCAATTCCTTCAGGTTTGTCAGGTTGCCCAGCTCGGCCGGAATGCGCCCTGTCAGCTCTTTGTTGAATAGGTCCAACACGGTCACACGATCATTTTCGACGGTGACGCCTTCCCAGTCGGATATGGGGAGCGAGGTACTCCAGTTCAGGGCGGCATCGCCGGCGAGCTCGTCTTTGAGGCCGAGGAGGATTTCACAGTCCGCGACGAGGCCGGCGGGTTCCGGGTCCGGGATGGCGGCGGTGCCGGTGCACGACGGAGACGCGGCCTGTTGCGGGGCTGCAGCGATAGCCGGTCCGCGCGCGCCCAGGAGGCTGAGCACGGCGCAGAGGAGGAGGATAGCGGCGGATACGGGGGTGCGGCGCTTGCGGCTGTAGGAATTTGGGATGCCATGCCAATGCAACGGCGATGTCCTTTGATCTGGTAAGTGCGGTAGACCGTGACAGGATGGGGACCAGGCACGGGCCTGAGTCTCATGTCTCACAGTCCGTGCGGTTGTCACAGTGGCGGGCCCTTCGTTTGGAATCTCCTCATTTTGCCTGGTCTGGAATCGATGGCAGCGTTACGATAATGCAAAGTTACTTAGTTAACCTGAATTCGGAGTAAATGAGCGCCTAACCAAGCTGGTAGAATAGAAGTTCGGCAACCACGATTCACCAGCAAAGAAAGGCGCTCATAAATGAGTATACTTGAACTGTTCTGTGATGTCGATGATTTTTGTCAGTGGGTGAGTCGCTGGGAGGATGCGAAGCTGTATGGACTGACTGGTAAACGCGGGCCAGCCCCGCGTTTGAGCATGAGTGAAGTGATGACGATTCTGATCCACTTTCATCAGTCGCATTATCGCAATTTCAAAGCCTACTATCTGCAGCACGTGCGTGAGCATCTGTGCAGTGAATTCCCTGCTCTGGTCAGTTATACGCGCTTTGTGGAGTTGATTCCATCGGCGCTGCCAGCCATGTGTCTCTATCTGCGTGTGCGCTTTGGCCAGGGAACAGGGGTCGCATTCATTGATTCAACCCCGTTGCCTGTCTGCCACAACCAGCGCATCGGTCGTCACCGGGTCTTTGCCGGGATGGCCACGCGCGGCAAGAGCAGCCTGGGTTGGTTCTATGGTTTCAAGCTCCATTTGATCGTCAACGACCAGGGTGAATTGCTGGCGGTTCAACTCACGCCCGCCAACACCGATGACCGCAAACCGGTCCCACAGATGTCCAAATGGTTGTGGGGTAAGCTGGTTGGCGACCGTGGCTATCTTTCCCAAGCTCTCTTCGAACAACTCTTCGCGCAAGGACTGCAACTAATCACCCCGATTCGCAAAAACATGCAGAATCGACTCGTCCTTCTCCAAGACAAGCTGCTGATACGCAAGCGTTTCATCATTGAGACCATCATTGACCAACTCAAGAATGTCTCCCAGATTGAACACTCCCGCCACCGCAGCACCACCAACTTTCTCGTCAATCTCATCGCCGGTCTGATTGCTTACACTTGGCAACCAAAAAAGCCGTCCCTACATCTCTCCGTCAATGACTTGGCACTCTTGCCAACCACCTTCTAACTCCGAACTCAGGTTAGTTAACTATATGGTCCTTTTAAGAGACACGTTGTTATATACTAACTGAACAAGTTTGCATGATTATTGACATATACTTTGTGTATTGGACACAGTACCACAATACTGAAAAATGCACAGCGAGGCCTTATGCCAGAAAGCGTTTGAAAAAGCTCCCTGGTGAAGGGTAGTTCTTGGTAGTCAGTTCTCAGTTTCTGATGTAGGCCCCAGTTGAGACCAAGATTATTGTATAGAGGTGGTTGAGTCGTGGTAGAACGATCTGACGGACTCGCCCTGCGGCATCCCAGGCACTCTTCATCAATCTCCTAGCCGTGAGAGTAAGAACTCAGATTCTCTCTGATGTATATGGCCAAGAGCTCCGGGTTGTGCGGCAGCACGGCGACGCTGCGAGCAGGTACCGAGAAGTGGCAATTCCTGCAGCAGTGTTCCGTGATGCAGCCTTCAGATGTCAGGACCTGGCCGCCCCCCGTTCCACAAGGGTAGATCTCATGAATATGGTGCCAATAACCCGGGTACACGCTTTCGCGCACGGACGGCTGGCCAGTGTTCTCAAATGTAGAGAGCAGAGCCTGTCCACATCGCCCAGTTGGGAGCGATCATCTACGACTGCGACTGAGGTCAGGAAAACCAGCTAGAGATACCATTATAATCCGCCTGTATGTAACCAACGTGTCATTCCGGCCTCATTTCGTGGCAGTATTGTGGCAATCTGGCCTTTTGCGGCGAAGCTGGACCAGTTTGAAACCAGGCGGGCCCCGAAACTCATCGACAGTAGATGCTTTTGGTATTTCTGCTTCTCAGGAGGACGAAAGGAGGTCTGACGCTTTCTGAAGTCGGAGGTTGCCATGAATGGGAGCGCGGCCTTCACGGATCAGCCGCTCTTTGCTCCCGCAATGCGCTGATATGACAAACGACAGTAGTCAGTAGTCCGTGGTCAGAGACCCCAGCCGACGGGGATGACCGCAGTAGATGATGGGCGGTGACAGGAGCCCGCTGGGTCATGGGGTGGGGCGGAGGCCTTCAGGGAGGCGGGTGGGGTCGGTTACGAGGGCGGCGAGGGCGCGGAGGTTCTGCTCGTCTTTGCCGTCGCCGTCTTCTTTTTTGGGCGTTTCGAGGAGCATGGGGACGCCGTCCCAGCGGAGGTCGTTGAGGATGTGGCGGAAGCCTTCTACGCCGACGAAGCCTTCGCCGATGTGCTCGTGCCTGTCTTTGCGGCTGCCGTGATCATTTGAACTGTCGTTGAAGTGCCAGCAGCCGACGCTGTCGATTCCAACAGTCTCTTCGAGCTCGGCCATCATGGCCTCGTAACCCTCGGCCGTGCGGAAGTCGTAGCCGGCGGCCAGCGCGTGGCAGGTGTCGAGACAGACGCCGACGCGCTCTTTGTCCTCCACCAGTTCGATGATGCGGCCCAGCTGGGCAAAGGTGTAGCCCAAGGTGGTGCCCTGGCCGGCCATGAGCTCGAGCAGGGTGATGACGCCGCTGCATTGGGGGAGCTGGGCGTGGATGCGGTTGAGGGCGTCGGCGATGCGCTGCATGCCGGCTTCTTCGCCGCTGCCGGTGTGCGCGCCGGGATGGAGGACCACGTGGCGGATGTCGTAGGCGTGGGCGCGCTCCAATTCATCGGCAAAGGCGGCGACGCTTTTTTCCCACAGGTCATCTTTGGGCGAGGCGAGGTTGATGAGGTAGGAGGCGTGGCTGACGGCGTAGGCGACGCCCAAGGCGGGCATCTGCTCGTTCCAACGGGAGACATCGTCTTCCTTTATCTGCGGACCTTTCCACTGGCGGTTGCTTTTCATAAAGACCTGGACGGCGTTGCTTTGTACGTCGGCGGCCGCGTCGAGGGCGTTGCTGACGCCGCCTGCGATCGACATGTGCGCGCCGAGTTTGAGTCCTGACATGGAATGCCTCCGGGATGGGGTACTTGGTAGCGGGTTACTGGCTTTCAGGGGCGCAGAGGAGGCCCGGCGTCGATACGAAACTTGAAAACCGAGAACAGATCTTTCGCTCTCATCTGGTTTCTGCTATTCTACCGGATGCGTTCATTTG
>JAPPKG010000040.1:0-6590 GCA_026914085.1 Caldilineaceae bacterium
GAGGACGGCTGCTCGCATTCGCCGCTATCGGACTGCTGCTGGCGGCTATCGCGGTAGACTACGCGCAGGCACAGGTCCGCTTGCGCAACATCTCCATCTCAGGCGAGTTCGACCAGCCCAAGGTCATCGCCGACGGCAAGAGCTCGATAATTCTGACCGTGCGTGTTACTGAGAACGGTCAGCCACGCGGCAACGCGCTGCTCCAGGCCTGGCTTGAATCCGGCGGCGGTCTTCTCATCCCGGAGTGGAACTATACGGACGAAGATGGTTACGCCGAGTATACGTACACGCCGAATGCGGCGGGCCCCTACGATCTTCAGGAGGATACGATCGCGCATGTGATCGATATCAACGTTGGTCGTCTGTTCGAAGTCGATAAGCATTACCGCATCCAGATTCCTATAGAAGCGCCTCTGACCACGGACTAAGGATAAGGGACAGCTGCATGAGCAGCGCTCAGTCGACGCAGACAGATTCAGCGGCGGGGGGCCGCCGGCTTTGGAGAAGAAGGACCGAAGCTACGCCTCTCAGTTGGAGGGCGTTTCGCCGCTCCTGGCAAGCCTACGCGCTCCTCAGCCCGATATTCATTCTGCTTATCATATTCGTCTACTATCCCCCTATTCTGGGCCTCGTTCGCGCGTTTTTCCGCTGGCGCCCCGGCGTACCGGCTACGTTCGTCGGCCTGGACAACTTCGTCACATATTTCACGTACGCTGAGACCCCGCATGAACTGGTCAACATCGTAAAGCTGTTGATATTCGGCCTCTTTGCCGGCATTGTCATGCCGTTCATCATGGCCGAGTTGATCTTCTTTGTGCGCTCAGCGGCCTTAAAGGAGCTATACCGTCTTCTGGTCATTATCCCGATGCTTGTGCCCGGAATCGTAACCGTGCTTCTGTGGCAAAAGCTCTACGATCCGTACCTCGGGCCGATCAATGACCTACTGCGGGCGATGGGCCTTGAGCATCTGGCATTGAACTGGCTGGGCGAGCACAGGATCGCCATTTATGCGATCATGTTTGTCGGGTTCCCGTGGGTGTGGGGGGTGGGCACGCTGATTTATCTGGGCGGGCTGGGCCAGATTTCCGACTCGGTGTATGAAGCCGCGGCACTGGACGGCTGCACCGGCGTGGGGCGGGTGCTGCGAATTGACATACCGCTGGTGCTGGGGCAGGTACGGCTGCTGGCGATCCTGGCGATAATCAACGCGATCACCGCGTTCCAGAACATTTTAGTTCTCACAGACGGGGGACCGGGGTTCTCGACGATGGTGCCCGGGCTGACGATGTTCCATTCGGCCTTTCGCGCCCAGAAGTTCGGCTACTCCTCTGCAATTGGCCTGCTGTTGTTCATCATTGCCATGTCGGGAACATTGATCATTAACCGGGGCATCCGGCCCGCGAACGAAGAGCTAAGGCAGTAGTGCATTTCAGTTTGACGCTGAATGCCGCGCAAGGGAGCTAAGCGACGGCCGGCAGCATTTTTTTGCGGGAAACAGACATGACGACCGAACTACAGAGGAGCCCGAACCGGCGCCCGCTGCAGATTTCCCAATTGGGCCTCCATCTTCTGATCGCCTTCCTGCTGCTCCTCTCGCTGGTACCGACGGTGATCATGATCAACCTGTCGTTCAAGAACGGGCTGCAGTACCGCTGGGAGCGCTGGACTCTGAGTCTGCCGTTACGGGGCTCGAACTATTTGTCGTCCTGGGATGTGATCGACGCCTATATGATCAACACGGTGCTTGTGGCCGTGGTCGGTCTTGCGGGCGTGCTGATTCTCTCGCTGATCGGCGGCTACGTCTTCGCGCGCATGCGCTTTCCCCTGCGAGAGCCGCTCTACTACGCCATTATCGCTCTTCTGATGGTGCCGTGGGTGCTTTCCTTCATTCCCGCCTACATGCTCTACAACAATCTTGGTCTGCTCAATACGCGCTGGGCCTTGATCATCCCCAACGTCGCGGGCGGCCCGATTTTCGGCATCTTCCTGATGCGGGCGTTCATCACCGGCATTCCGGAGGAGCTCTATGAATCGGCCCGCTGCGACGGCGCGGGCGCGTGGTCGCTCATCTGGCGCATCACTTTTCCCCTGAGCCTGCCGGGGCTGGCCACGCTCTCCGTGCTCAATTTCGTGGCGGAGTGGAACTCGTTCCTGTGGCCGCTGGTGACGATCAGCGACATGAGCAAGCAGGTGATCTCGGTCGGCCTGTTCCGCTTGTCGCGGACGACGAATGACCTGGTCGATTTCGGATCGGGCGGTCCTCTCTTCGCCGGCTATGTGCTGGCATCGATTCCTCTGGTTATTCTTTTCATCGTGCTGGGCAAGTTTTACGTCGAAGGGTTGGTTGAGTCCGGCATCAAGATGTAGGCAAGCACCACACATGTTCACGCAAGCTGAGATCGACCAGTTTCATCGCGACGGATTCATTGTGGCGAAGGGTGTGATACAGGGCGAGGAGCTGGCGGCGCTGCGCGAGGCGGCGGACCGGGTGATGGAGGACGGGATGGCGGGTCTCAATGAAGAGGGGCACCGCTTCCGGCCGAACCCGGACGGCTCGCGCACGTATTTCCGCAGCGAGTTAATGTGGGACCGGGACCCGGTCTTTCAGGCGGTGACGGCGAATCCGTCGCTGCTGGCGCATTACGGTCAACTGGTCGGACACCCGTTTATGCCGATCGTCGATTCATTCGTCTGCAAGATTCCGGAAGGCGATGTGCCGGTCCACTGGCATCAGGACCCGCCGTTCGGCGACCCGGAGTGGCCGGATACTCATCCTATCCCCAATATCGACGCCGACATCTACCTGGACAATTCAACAATTGAGAATGGCTGCGTCTGGGCGATTCCGGGGCATCACCTGGTGGGCCACGTTGAGGTGGAGAACTATTCGGAAGAGATGCTGTTCGATGAATTGGGCGCGGTGCCTATTGAATTGGGGCCGGGCGATGTCAGTTTCCACTGTCTCTCTGCTCCACACGGGTCGGCCGGCAACCGCACCAGCGACCTGCGCCGCACTTTCTACGTGCATTACATGAATGCCGAGGTGCAAAAGGAGTGCTACGGCCACCTTGGCTACGTCCAGGCGTTGGAGAAGGAGCGGGGTCTGTTTGACGCGCGGGCTTTGGCGGCGGCACAGAAGATGATCGATGCGCGGGTGGAACTGGGTTACGGCGGACTGGAAGGAAGCGACGTGCGCCTGACGGAGGAAGGGTTCGAGTTCACGGGCGAACCGAGGACGCCGCCCAGACATTGGGGCCCGCTGATTGCCGCCATGTCCGAGGACGAGATAAGGCGAAAGAAGAGTCTGACCTATTTGACGCCGGCGGCGTAATGCAGGCGAACCATCTAGTATCCCGCTTGCGGGCTTTAGTGGATCGGGCTTCATTCCCGATATCCCTTCTGCCTCCAGCGGGCTTCCTATATTGGAGCCACTCTGCAAACCTGTAGCAAATAGGCAGGCGGGTTGCTCCCACCCTTGTTTCGTTCCCATCAGAGGCGAGAAGGCTAGAGAACGTGATGCTTTCTTGAGTGGGAGGTAGAAGCGTGTTCACACAGGCAGAGATCGATCAGTTTCACCGAGACGGTATTGTCGTTGCCAGGGGCGTCATACAGGGCGAGGAGCTGGCGGCTCTGCGCGCGGCGGCCGATCGCGTGGTAGAAGAAGGGATGGCGGATACCGCCCAGACCGAGCATCGCTACCGCGCCAATAATCAGGGTGTCCCGACCTACTTCAGAAGCGAAAGGATGTGGGACCGCGACCCGGTCTTCCAGGCGGTGACGGTTAATCCGACGCTGCTGACCTGCTTTGGTCAGTTGATCGGGCATCCTTTTATGCCGGTGGTAGACTCCTTTGTCTGCAAGATTCCTGAAGGGAACCTGCCCATTCACTGGCACCAGGACCCGCCGTACGGCGATCCTGAGTGGGCCGAAACACATCCCGTTCCCAACATCGATGCTGACATCTACCTTGACCACTCGACTGTCGAGAACGGGTGTGTGTGGGTGATTCCAGGGCACCATCTGGTGGGCCACGTGGAAGTGGAGAATTTCTCAGAGGAGGCTTTGTTCGAGGAACTGGGCGCGGTGCCGGTGGAGATGGAGCCGGGCGATGTCAGTTTCCACTGCATTTCGGCGCCGCACGGCTCGGCCGGCAACCGCACAGGGGACCTGCGGCGCACATTTTACATACATTATGTGAACGCGGAAACGCAATACCAGTGCTACGGTCAAAAGGACAGGATTCAGAAACTGAAAGACAGGCTGGGCCTATTCGACGCCCGCGCGCTGGCCGCAGTCCGAGAGATGATCGCCACACGTAGTGCGCTGGGCTATGGAGGACTGGAAGGAAGCAGTTTACGCCTGGACGAGGAAGGCTTCGAGTTTACCGGCGAACCGGGGACGCCGCCGCGATATTGGGGCACGCTGATGGCTGCAATGTCCGAAGACGAAATCAGGCGCAAGAAGAGCCTCACGTACCTGACTGAAACTATATAATCGACCCCACATCGCGTTCACCGTTTTGAATTGAATGCGAAAACGACGGTCATCGCTTGTTCGGTGCTGGAGAAGCCGTTGCGGCATGCCTCTTCGCTGGAGCCAAGATGAACGGCAGGTCTGCTTCGACTCGGTCCAGGGCGGGACGCGCCAAGATTGCGTGATGGATGTTTTGGCGGCCATTGCTCCATAGCGGCGTCGACCGAACAGTTCTCTTGCCATGCCCCCATATAACAGCTGCAATCTGACTTGCGACCTAAGGCGACTTGGCGTCGAGGCGGGCGATACCCTCTTTGTTCACTCCTCATTCAAGTCACTAGGGCCGGTGGAGGGTAGGGCTGAAAGCGTGATCCAGGCCCTGGAAGACGCGACTGGTCCGGAAGGCCTGTTGCTGATGCCCTCCTTCAATCTGGTGACGTGGGAGTTGCGGCCGGAAACGTGGGACATCAACAGCACACCATCTACGGTCGGATGGATAACGGAGCAGTTTCGACAGCTGCCGGGCGTCTACCGTTCAGACCACTACTCACATTCGGTGGCGGCACGGGGAAGAGGGGCGGAAGAGTTTGTCGCCGGGCATCTTCGTGAGGAGGGATACGGTTCCCATTGGGACCGCAGGCCGTGGGGAAAGACTTTCGGTCTGCATTCGCCTATGTACAGAGCGTATCAGGCGGGTGGAAAGCTGCTGATGCTGGGGGTGGACTACTACACTTCGACCTATGTTCATCTGGTCGAGGCGATGTACTGGCACGCGCTGCGCGTCCGGAGCCGGGGCACAGAGCGTGAACCTGCATTCCCCGCACTGGACCGCGTTAAGCTGGGCGCGTTCTGGGAAAGTACAGGGGGACCGCGGCACGGACGAGTAGGCGACGCGGCCTGCCGGCTATTTGGAATCCGAAGCTACGTTGACACGCTCCTGACCGAGGTGGAAAGGAATCCCCGGCCCTATTTGCGCTGACCGGCGGCCCTACCGTCGTGGCCTTTTGAGCCGGCGGTCCGGAAAGCGATCTCCATCACTTAATCAGGCGTATACTTCGGCTGTCGCGGGGTATGGTCGCGGACCATGCGGGTCGTGCGCTTCTGCAGCGGGAGTTCGACGCGCGCCCCGCCCTGCAAGTGTGATTCGATGATGCCGAAGATGAGTTCGTTGCTGGCGCGGGCTGCGCGCACGCCGCCCCTAGGAGGTTGGCCGGTGTCGAGCGCATGGACGAGGTCCTGGACGGCTCGCAGTGTGGAGCTGGTTGGGGGCGTCTGCGGCGCCGGCGCGAACTGGAGTTCGTTGCGACCGCGCAGGCCGACCGGCGCGGCTTTTCGCACCTGCCATTCACTGCCGTCGCCCAACGCGGTAATCGTTCCTTCGGAACAGATCGCCTCAGTATCCGAGGAGCGGGCAGTGAGCAGGACGTGGGCCTTTACCCCATTCGAAAACTGAATGGTCCCTTCGCCGCGCGGGTCGTCGGTAAGAACGTCGCCGTCGATCAGACTGTCGCCTTCGGGAAGGTGACCCTGCACCCATTCGGCAGGCTCATCGTTGTTGAGCCTCAGGACCAGGTCGAGAAAGTGGCTGCCTGAATTGAACAACGGGCCGACGTTATAGATGATAATGTGCTGCAGGTCGCCCAGTTCTCCGCTGTCGATGATCTCCTTCATGCGGTCGTATTTGGTATCGTAACGGCGGTTGGTGCCGAGATTGAGAATGGCGCCGTTCCTCTCGACCGCTTCGACCATGGCGTCGGCGTCGGCCATTGAGGCGGCCATTGCTTTTTCGGCATAGATCGCTTTGACGCCGCTGTCGGCGCAGTCGACGACGATCGCGGCGCGCGGCTCCGGCTGCGTGGCCACGCTGACGATGTCCAAGTCCTCTTTGGCGATCATCTCGCGGTAGTCGGTGTACTGGCCTGCCGTGGGCACGCCGTGCAGTTTACCGAACTCGGCCATGACGTCGGGGCGCAGGTCGGCGCAGGCGACGAGGTCCGTGCGGTCGCAGGTTGTGTAACCGGCGGCGTGTGAGTAAGGCAGCGCGATCCTGGCATAGCCGACGACTTCGTTGTCGATGAAGCCGCCCATGCGGCTGCAACCGATTACAGCGGCGCGGT
>JAPPKG010000217.1:0-6566 GCA_026914085.1 Caldilineaceae bacterium
ATTGGGGGCGATTGGGCAAGGGTTTGGCCTCCAGGATGCCGTTATTCCATTCGTAGCTAACGTCGATATCGGGGTAGGGGTTTTCGTACCACCTCTCGAAGTACTCTTCTTTGGTGACGCGACGCCCTTCATCGGGGGCAGGGCCGCCGTGGCGATAGGATTTTCCTTTCCGGGAGCCGTTACGGCTCTGGCCCGGCCCGACATTCTGTATGTCTTGTGGGTGTGGCTGCAGAATCTCTCTTGACCGCATATCTTCTCCTCGTGCGACGGAACCGTCACCGGCGCCGTCCCCAGAGTTCATGTGTTGGTTGGCGTTGGAAAACCATTCCGAGCCAGAGAGGCTTCACCAAGCGTATTTTAACACGAAGGGAGTCGCTGAAGCCAG
Source organism: Caldilineaceae bacterium (assembly GCA_026914085.1). Classification (GTDB taxonomy): domain Bacteria; phylum Chloroflexota; class Anaerolineae; order Caldilineales; family Caldilineaceae; genus Bin5. The sequence goes on from JAPPKG010000217.1 coordinate 386, forward strand.
CGAGTTGGCCGGGCTGGGGGGACTGATTTTGGGCGTTTTATGCGCGTTTTTGTGGGTTTCCCTTCCTGATGAGGATAAGGGGGTTTGGGCACGCACAAGGGGTGCCCCAACGTGATGTGTGAGGGTTATCCGGTTGGCGGCGCGGGTGGGGGGAAGGGGCACCCACAAGGGGTGCCCCTACGGGATGTGAGGATCGATTTGGCTGGCTTTACTCATTGTGGATTTCGTAGTAGGTTTCGGGCACGAGGGTTGACTCCTGGGCTAAAGGCAGAAATGTAGATACTGAAGGAGAGTTGCGATGAAGGCTGCGATCATGTATGAGGCGCATGCGCCAGTAGAGGTGAGAGAGGTTGAGTTGGAGGAACCGGCGTTTGGGGAGGTGTTGCTGGATATTGTGGGGGCCGGTGTTTGCCACAGCGATTACCACTATGTTACGGACCACCGGACGCCGCGGCGGTTGCCGTGGCTGTTGGGTCATGAGGGGGCCGGCGTGGTACGGGCGGTGGGTGAGGGGGTCCGGGACTTTGCGCCGGGGGACAAGATCATCCTGTCACTGGACGCGATGTGCGGGAGCTGCCGGAACTGCACTAATGGGCGGCCGGCGCTGTGTGAGACACACCGGATGGAGGCGATGAGCCGGTATAAGCAGGATGGAGAGCCGATCTATCATGTTCGCCCGACTTTTGTGGAGCAGACGCTGGCGCTGGCGGACGCGTGTGTGAAGGTACCGGATGATACGCAGCTGGAGCAGGCGTGTTTGATCAGCTGCGGCGTGATCACGGGGATCGGGGCGGTGGTGAACCGGGCGCAGGTGGAGACCGGCGCGTCGATGGCGGTATTCGGCTGCGGGGGCGTGGGGCTGAACGTGATCCAGGGCGGTGTGCTGGCCGCGGCGGGGAAGATCATTGCGGTGGATACGGTGGACTACAAGCTGGAGCTGGCGGAGCAGATGGGGGCGACGCATTTCGTGAACAGCGCGAAGGAGGACCCTGTAAAGCGGATCATCGAGATCACCGACGGGGGCGCGGACTATGCGTTTGAGGTGGTGGGTTTTCCGGCTATCGTGAGGCAGGCGATTGATTCGGTGCGGATGACGGGCACGGCGGTGGTGGTAGGCGTACAGCCGACGGGGCAGGATGTTTCGGTGGACGGCTGGCATCTGTTGGAGGACAGGACGTTGATGGGGGCCTTTCACGGGGCGGCGCGGCCGCGTGTGGATTTTTTGTGGATTCTGGATCTATATAAGCAGGGCAAGATCAAGCTGGATGAACTGATCTCGCGTTACAGGCCGCTGGATGAGATAAATGAGGCGTTTGCGGACATGAAGGCGGGCAAGGTGGCGAGGTCGGTGCTTGTGTTTGAATGAGCTGGCACCTGCCGCGTCTTTTGAGAGTGTGAAGGCTGTCTGAACCGTTTACGAGCTCTTGCGCGGATGATTCAATCGTCCGTGCATGAGCGTTATCCCCGTTTTGCCACCCCTCGGTGAGTTCATCCCGGTACACGGGTATAGCAACAGTAGAAAAGAAATTTGCCGATCTTCAGAGTTGCCGGGCAGGCACAAGGCCTGCCCCTACAGTATGTCCGAGTGTTACCCTGTTGCCGATGCGGGCGGGGGGACCGGCCACTCACAAGGGGTGCCCCTTAAGTAGCGTGCGCCAGGGGCGCCGTGCAAGCATAAGGCCTGACCCGACCGGTACGAGCGAATGGTGTGCCGGGCAGTCAGACCGAGTTGGCGATTGGGGCATCAGTAGAATTTGGGGGAAAGAGGTGCCCCCTTGCTGACTGAATGGAGTGTAGGTGCCATAGTTACACGCATCACAGGGCAAGGGGGCATGATGCTCCATCCAGTACGTCCTTTGAACGTGTAGCTATGGCATATCTATTATGGCACATTTGTCGAGAAAAAGAAAACGGGATTCCACCGAAATGCATTCAATGGATTTGGCGGACCGCATAGTGATAAGGGTTGATCTTGACATGGGTCAGCAAGGTCGCTGTCAGTTCGAAAACCACCGGGGTTCGTGCCTTATGGGAGGCAAAGGAAGTATGGTCTGCGGTGGTAAGGCATGTGGGAGAAAGAGGGCTCAGATAAGGTAGTCGAGACGGCAACGGGGATGGCAGGTCGGGTCACCGATTCATCCAAAGCGGCAAAGGGAGCCCCCTTGCAGTCCTGTTGGAGAGCAGCTGCCATAGGTGCACATCAAACAGGGCAAGGGGGCCAGGAGCTACATTCAGTTGTCTTGAGTGATGGGCAACGATGGCATTTCAACTATAGCACAACGGTTGGGGATTGCAAACACTTTGAGACTGCAGTCATTTTGGGGGCTGGAATCATTTGCGCCGGAGAGAAGTGTTATCTGCGAGAGGAAGAAATCAAGAATCCAGCCGGCCGACCGCTAAGTGTCGTTGCTTCTGGCCATGCGGTAGCCGACGCGTGGTTCGGTAAAGATGTAGGAGGGATTGGATGCGTCGTCGCCCAGTTTTTGGCGGAGAGTTTTGACTGCGGTTCGAAGTGGCCGCAGGTCGAGGGTACCGGCCAGGCCCCAGACATGCTGCATGAGATGGTCGTAGGTCAGGGTTCTGCCGGCGCTGGCGGAGAGGTGGGCGAGCAGCCGGTATTCCAGAGGTTTCAAGCGGATGGGACGGCCGGCGAGGGTAACGGCGTGTTCGGCGTAGTCGACAGCGAGATTTTTGAACAGGTAGGGGGTCGAGGGAGGGAAGACATCCTGGTTGCGCAGGGCGGCCCGAATCCTGGCCAGGAGTTCAGTTTGAGAGAAGGGCTTGACGACATAGTCGGCGGCGCCCAAGTCAAAGGCCCTGGCGACTATGTCTTCCTGGCTGTAGGCGGAGAGGAAAACGATGGGCACGTTTGCGATGTTGAGAATCTCGTTCATCAGATCGATGCCACTGCTTCCGGGCAGCATGAGGTCGAGCAGGATCAGGTGCGGCTTTCTTTCCCTGACGAAGCGCAGGGCTTCGACGGGGTCGGCAGTTACGACGGGATCGAAGCCGGCTTTTGACAGTATATCGCGGACGTATCTGAGGGAAACGGGATCGTCATCCACAACAAGGATACGGGTGCGGTCGCGTCTCAAGTTGGGCTGTGTAACAGGTACGTGGGCATCTGTGGATGGGTAGTTGTAGGGGCGTTCTTCGACGGCGGCAGGGAGGGTGAAGGTGAACAGTGCTCCCATTCCCGGCCCGTCACTTTCGGCCCAGATGCGACCTCCGTGGGCTTCAACAATTCCTTTGCAGATGGAAAGTCCGAGGCCGGGCCCGCGTTGGCCCGGCGGGCCTTTTTTGAAGAGGCGGGGCAGCAGGTCGGCGGCCAGGCCTGCGCCCTCATCGGCAACGGCTACGGCGACGTGGACACCGTTGCGGACTGCGCTAATGCGGACTGCTGAGGTTTCGGGCGAGTTTTCGGCCGCGTTGGCGAGCAGGTTATCAAGGATCTGGGCGATACGGCGGCGGTCGGCCATGACCCGGGGAAGGTCCGGTTCCAATTCGATGTGGAGACGATGCCTGCTGCGGCCGCTAAGGAAGGTACTTCTGGCGGTTTCGACCAACTCGGTAAGCGAGACCGGTTCAGGGGATAAGGAAAGCGTTCCTGCGTCAATATGGGCTACGTCGAGGAGGTCGTTGATGAGGCCGCTCATGTGGTCGGCCTGCCGGTCGATAATGCGGAAGAACTGAAGCATTTCTGTGGAGCCGAAGGACGTGGGAGCGGTCAGTACGGTAGCCGCCGAGCCTTTGATGGAGGACAGGGGGGCGCGTAGTTCATGGCTCATCATGGCCGAAAACTCGGATTTGAGCTGGTCTATTTCCTCGAGCGCGGCCAGGTCCTGGACGGTCACGACCAAGGAGTCTGGCTCCTCATTTTGCTCGAGGTGGATGGGCGTGGCGTTGACGAGGATTCTGACGGCATTGCCTTTGGGGCCACTGATTTCGATTTCCTCGGCGCGGACGGTCTCGCTGGTTTTCAGGGCCTGGGCGATGGGAAACTCCGGAAAGGGGATCTCACGCCCGTCGGCGCGCCTGATGGTCACCAGGCCCAGAAGCGTTTCGACACTTGTATCCGGCGGCTGCAGAGTCTTCACGATTCTTGCGGCTTCCCGGTTGTAAGAGACCACCCCGCCCGTCTGGGAATCGAGTACAACAACACCAAAGGGCGAAGTGTCGATCAAGGTTTCCAGCCTTGCCCTGGCCATCTGTTCGTTCTGGAAGCGTTTGGCGTTGGCGATGGCCAGGGCCGCCTGGGAGGCGAACATAACCAGCGTCTCTTCGTCATCAGAGGTGAAGTACTCGGTTCCTTTTTCCTTGTCTGTGAGGAAAAAGTGACCCACAGTTTCGCCGAGGCTGTGTATTGGCGCGGCAAGAAAGGGCATAGGCATGTTCAGAGGCATAGCCGGCCGGTATTCGGGGAGACCGAGTGTTTTCATATGCCCGAGAAAGTCCTTCAGGCGCAGCGGTTGCGGAATGGCGCGGAGATACTGGTAGATCCCCATACCTTCGTGCCAGTCCCACAGTTTCTGTGCCGCGTCCGGTGTCAGGCCGGAGGTAAGAAAGGTTGGTCGTTCTCCGAGGTCATGGTGGAGAGTGAAGACGCCGTACCTGGCGTTGGTCAAAATACGGGCACTGTCCAGGACTTCCTGCAGAACGCTTTCGAAGTCCAGGCTGTCGTTAATGCGGCGGCTGGCTTCGCTTAAGCGAGCAAGGCGGTTGCGAAGTGTTTCGACTTCAAGCTGCAATTCTTCGACCTGAGTCATTTGATTGATCCGTGGTCGTGGGGGATTTGGGCAATTGAAAGGGTACCTCTTTGGCGTGGCGGGGACTTTGAATTGCGTCGAACCCGATTCATTTGGCACCACTTTAGGTCCCGGGCCCAGTATTCACAAGATTTCACCAAGAGGGCGTCTTTTGTTCATTGTTTACTCACATACGTGGTGTATTTTAGTTACAATCACGTTTTTGTAAAGAGAATGTAGGGCGGAATCGCGTTTCAGAGTGTGAAATCAGTAGGAGAGAGGGTTGTTCGGTTCAAAGCGGCGGCCTTGGAGGCAAGTGTGTGCCTAGATGGGAAACCAAAGCCTTAGTTACACGCATCACAGGGGCGTGAGGGCTGAGCCCGTTCCCGACCGGGCAGCAGTCCTCGGGCAAGTACACGCACCGCCAAGGCCGCCGCGTTGGACCGAGCAGTTCGGTGAGACCGGAATCTGAAGGAAAGGAAACCCGGGTTCCAGGGAGTTTCCACGAGCCGGACTTGCAGTTTGGCCTGGTGAGTGAAATTGCGAAAGGGTGCTCACTTTCGAAAGGTCGACACCGAATCGAAGACTGGTACAACCATGCATATTGGGGAAGCGTCGCGTAGGCGCTATGTCTTTGCGGCAGGTCGTAATCATTGTGTTTCCCTGCCAAAATCGATGGTGGAGATGTTCGAATTCGACTTGCGCGGTTGGATTTCGAGCGATGTCCAGGTTGAACCGGTTTCGGGCACTTTCGCATGCACCGTGACTGAAGTGGTTTCCATTACTGTCGAATCACCGACGTTCCTATCGTAGAGCCGCCATCCTCTGGCAGGCCAGGACGACAGTTCCAGGACGATCAGTTAGCAGCATAGAACGAGCAACGTTGTGCAAGGCAGCGCCCGTGTGCGGTTGTCTCGCGGCGTACTGGCGCCAGTTTGGCGGCAGCGTTGACTGATACCCCAGGTCCACTGGTCCTCGGCTGACGTGAGCCGGGGCGTGAGAATGCGGGTCTTGGTAAACCTCCTCAGTGGTATTCTGAGCCCTCTTGTCTGACCGAATATTCAGTGCAGTGGAGTAGCCCGCATTTTGGGGTGGTATTGGTCCGGCGGGGAAACTCGCCGGCGAATGCCGCGCCCGTTTATCGGGGGGGACACTGGGCACCCACAAGGGGTGCCCCTACGGGGGTGGTGAGTGGATGGGGATGGCGGCGCGGGTTGGCTGGGGAGGGCACACACGAGGGGGGCCTCTACGGGTCGTGCGCAAGTGAAGACCCCGGGGGAGGGGGCCAGGGCAGGCACAAGGCCGGCACGTAAGGGGACCTGATGGGACTGGCGGGACGTGGTCGGGCTGGACACCTTCGATTAGAGACCTGTTACAAATATCGACACCAGGTCGGGTAGGCAGTAGGGGGGCGTTTGGGGGGGGGGGGCCCCCCC
>JAPPKG010000499.1:0-6561 GCA_026914085.1 Caldilineaceae bacterium
TGACGCAGGTGGGCGGGCGCAAGAGCTACCGGGACGTGAAGCATTACAAGCGGCGCAAGCGCTGGCTGGGGTGAAACGGCAGTGGTCAGTGGTCAGTGGTCAGGGGGGTGCCAGCCGAGGGCTGGCGCTACTTTTTTGGCGACCTGTTCGAGCATTTCGAGGATTCGCTCGAGGGGTGGGTGGATGGGGTCGAACTGGAGGATGAGGTCGGTGGTGTAGGGGAGGACGCGGTCGGCGGACAGGCGGGCGGCGACGTCTTCGGGCGAGCCGTAGGCGATGTGGGTGCGCTGGCAGTAGGCTTCGGGGGTGAGATTGGGCGGGATGCCTCCCATGGCGTGTTTTTCGATTTGGCGGAGGGCGTCCTGGCGGTCGTTGCCGAGGTAGATGCCGCGTGAGAGGCCGATGCGGGGCGGCAAGGGGCGCTCGCCCCAGGCCTCGCGGAAGGCGATGGCTACGGGCTCCTGCTCCTGGCCGGCTGCCTGTTCTTCGCTGCCGACGAAGCGGCTGAGGAGCAGGCCGGCGTCGTTTTGGGCGGCGTACTGGGCGCCACGGATGCTGAGCGCGCTGAGCCAGAGGCGGTCGCCGAGGGTGGGGGCGGGCGGGCGCAGGCGCTGGTTGTCCTCTCCCAGGGTCTCGCCGGCGAGGGCCTTTTTCAGGGTGATGAGGGCGTCGGTGGTGCGCTGGTGACGGCTGTCGATGTCGACGCCGAAGGCTTCGAATTCGTCGGCGTCGCTGCCGCTGCCGACGCCCAGCTCGAGGCGTCCGTTGCTGATGATGTCGACGACGGCGGCGTCTTCGGCGACGCGCAGGGGGTGTTCAAAGGGCAGGACGATGATGGAGGTGCCGAGGCGCAGGCGCTTTGTGCGCTGGCCGACGGCGGCGAGGAAGGGGAAGGGGGAGGGCAGCATACCGCCCAGATCCTTGAAGTGGTGCTGGGCGACCCAGACTGCGTCAAAGCCGAGCCGGTCGGCGGCGTCAAAGATCTCCAGATTTTCGCGGTAGGCCTGTTCGGCGTCGGCGCGGCCGCGCAGGTGGCTCAGAAAGCCGAGTCGAAAGGGGTTCGGCATAGCGTGTTTCCTCGCAGTATCCTCTCTAGATTTTCTGTTCCAAGACCCGTTGCCAGGTATCTGAATCCACATTGCCGCCACAGATGACGACGGCGAGGCGTTGTCCGGCGAAACGCTTGCCGGTCTTCAGCAGGCTGGCTACGGCCACGCCGGCGGCGCCTTCGATGGGCTCGCCGATTTCGTGGAAGATCAGGCGCATGGCGGCGGCGATTTCGTCCTCGCTGACGGTCAGCCAGTCGTCGACGCATAGTCGACAGAGGTCGAAGGTGATTGATTGCGGTTCGATGCCGCCGGCGCTGCCGTCGGAGAGGGTGGGCAGGCTTGCGGTGTCGACGATGCGGCCGGCGCGCACGGAGGCGAGCATGACGGCGGAGTTTTGGGGCTGGCAGCCGACGGTCTGAATCTGGCTGGCGGTGGCTTTGACATGGCTGGCGATGCCGCCCATGAGGCCGCCGCCGCCGACGGTGACGAAGACGGCGTCCAGCTGCGGCTGCTGGCGCAGGAGCTCGACGGCGATGGTGCCCTGGCCGGCGATGATGTGCGGGTCGTTGTAGGGGGAGATGAAGGGCTGATTTCGTTGTTGGGCGGCGGCGCGGGCGCTGATCTCGGCGTTGAGGGCGTCGCCGGGGACGCGGCAGAGCGTCACGGGGAAGGACTCAAGCTTCTCTACTTTGCGGGGAGAAGCCCCTTCGGGGAGATAGATGGTGGCGGCGATGTCGAGTTGGGCGGCGGCGCGGGCTACGGCGAGGGCGTGGTTGCCGGTGGAGGCGGTGACGACGCCGCGTGCGCGGTCCTCTGCCGGGAGGTTGAGGAGTTTGTTGGTTGCGCCGCGCAGTTTGAAGGAGCCGGTGTGCTGGCGGTTCTCCAGCTTGAGGTAGACATGGGCGCCGGTGTGATCGGACAGGGCGGGGGAGAGGAGGAGCGGCGTTTGGACGACGTGGGGGCGGATGCGCCCTGCGGCCAGCCGGATGTGGCGGGGGAGGTCGGCGGCGGAGGGGGGCAGGCCGGTGGGATGGCGCTGTACTTTATTCGAATCTGTAAGCTTCGCAGCGCCATTTGTCTGCAGGCGACTGGGCGACGCAGCCATCTGTTGCTGGATCCTTGCCTGTTTCAGGAGCTCGTGCTCTGTTGGTGTGCTACAATGAAGAACTGTGTGTCTTCCCGTTATTTTAACATATTCCTTCGCAGCGGCAGGCCGGGGAGACAGTGTTATTTGCAGTGAGCAGGGGCACACACGAGGGCACCCACAAGGGGGGCACCTACTTTCGAAGGGGAAGCTGGAGACGAGTTTATTCATGCGTATTGCGATAATTTCGGATATTCACGGTAACTGTGTGGCGCTGGACGCGGTGCTTGCGGATCTCGGGTCTGAGGATCAGGAAGCCGTAGACGGGTATTGGATACTGGGTGATCTGGCGGCGGCGGGTGCGCAGCCGCTGGAGGTGATGGAGCGCGTGCTGGGCCTGAAAAACGCGCGTATTGTGCGGGGCAATTCGGAGCGGTATCTGACCACGGGAGAAAGGCCGCTGGCGACGCCGGTGGAGGAGGTAACGGACCTTGCGTTGCTGCGCGACTGTATCGGGATTCTGGAGTCGTTTGCGTGGACGGCGGGGGCGATGTCTGCCGGGGGTCATCTGCCTTTTATGCTGGGTCTGCCGCTGGAGGAGAGGGTTACGCTGCCGAATGGCACCCGCGTTTTGCTGGTGCATGCGTCGCCGGGGTGTGATGACGGGGATGGTTTCGTGCCCTGGTACAGCGACGGGGAGATGAGCGAGCGGCTGGAGGGCTGCGGCGCGGATCTTGTGTGTGTAGGGCATACGCACTGGCCGCAGAATTTCCATCTGAACGGAATGCATGTGGTCAACCCGGGCAGCGTGGGCAACCCGATGATCCCCAGTTTGCGGGCCACATACGCAATCCTGGAGGCGGACGAGAGCGGATACCGGGTGGAGCACCGGGCGGTTGAGTACGACAGGAAGCTGGCGGAGGAGAAGGCGTGGGCGGTGCAGCATCCGCAGGCGGAGTTTATCAGCAGTTTTCTGCGGGGGGACCGTGTGCGTTCGTGGGGTGAACCGGAGGTCCTGAAATGAGCGGCCAGCCCAGCCAGTTTGGTTTCGAGTACTCGAGTATATTTCAGGACGAAAGCGTGGTGCGGGCTTACCGGTTCCGGCCCCAGTATCCGGCGGCCACGTTTGAACTGCTGGTGGAACTGTTGCCGGCGGGTTGCAGGCCGCGGGCTGTGCTGGACGCGGGTTGCGGGACCGGATTCGTGGCGCGGCGGCTGGCGCGGCTGGTGGACCGGGTGGATGCGGTGGACTTCTCGGCGGCGGCAATCCGGGAGGGCAGACGGTTGCCGGGCGGAGATCATCCGGGGCTGCGCTGGATCGAAGGGCCGATCGAGTCGGCGGCTGTGGACCCGCCCTACTGTCTGATCACGGCGGGTGCGAGTTTGCACTGGTTCAGGTGGGATACGGCTTTCCCGCGCTTTGCGCGGCTGCTGGCGGCGGACGGGCTGTTTGTTGCGGTGGGGATGGAGCATGAGAGGCCGGCGTGGATGCGAGAGGAGTTGGGTCCGGCGCTGGCGCGTTATTCGATGAACAAGGCGTTTGCGCCGTACAGCGCGGCGGGGATCCTGGCGGAGCTGGAGGAGCGAGGGCTATTCCGGCTGTTGGGCAGCGCGCAGACCGACATGATCGAGTGGCGGCAGCCTATCGGCGAGTGGGTGGAGAGCATCCATGCGCGCAACGGCTTTTCGCGGGACCGGATGGATGCGAGGGAGGCGGCAGAGGCTGACGCGCTATTTGCCGAGATGGCGGCGCGTCATGCGGATGGTGGGGACGGTATGATCACGCATCGTTACGCCGGCAGGTTGTTGTGGGGGCGCCCGCTGCAGCCGAACGGATAGACTGGGGCAGGTTCAGGCCCACAGCATGCCGTCCTCGTCGCGTTCAAGCTCCTTTTCTGCGAAGAGGGCGTTTTCGGCGACCTGGGCGGGCTGTTCGTGCTCGAACCAGTGGCGCCACTGGGCGGGGGCGTTGATATCCTCGCCGCCGTGGTCGGTGCGGCGGGTGCGGACGCGGAGCATGAGGGGGGTGTTGACGCTGGCGCCGCTGACGATGACCTGACCTTTGCTGAGGGCGGGCAGCTCCTTGAGCATATCGCGGCCGACGCTTTCGACGGACTCGGCGATGCGGTTCTGGTCGATGGGGTTGGTGATGCGCATGATGCACTGGGTCATGCACTGGCTGAGGACGTCGCTGTCGAGGCGGCCGGGCCGTTGGGAGATGAGGCCGACGCCTACGCCGAACTTGCGGCCCTCGCTGAGGATGGTCTTGAGCTGGTCGGAGCTGACGGCGTCGGCGTTGGCGGGCGCGAAGTTGTGGGCCTCTTCGAGGAGGCTGAAGACGGGGAAGGGCATGTGGTTGCGGTCGGTGCGCTGGAGCTTGCCTTTCTCGGTGTCGATGCGGGCCTGGTAGACGCGGCGCAGAAGGGTAGCGACGATAACCTGTTGCTCTCTGCGCTCAACTTCATTCAGTTGGACGAGGGTACACATTCCCGGCTGGAAGAGCTCGTCCAGTTCGATATTTTCGAAGTCGTTGAAGATGCTGCTTCCGCGCAGGGCGGCGCCCAACCGCCAGATGAGGGCGCCGGTTGTGGGATCGTCATCGGCGGCTTCATCCTCACCCTGCGGGCCGTCCCCCACCTCGCGCACGGCCCTAAGCAGCTGTTCCAAGGTATATTTGTCTTCACCCCAGGTGCGTTCGGCGTATCTGAAGGCGCGGCCAAGTTGGTAGTGCATCTTCTCTGACAGGTTGGGCAGGAGATAGCGCAGGTCGGGCAGGGTGAGGCTGCTGATGCGGACGCGCAGGTCGTGGGGGCGGAAGATGCGCACCCCGGGGCTGTAGCTGCCGTCGCGGAATTCCTCCTTATTCTGAACTTGCTGCAGGGTATCGTATTCGCCGTGGGGGTCGATGACGAGGACTGCGGCGCGGTTGTAGGGCATCAGGAGTTCTTCGAGGAGGACGCCGGCGAGATAGCTTTTGCCGCTGCCGGTGCTGGCGATGATGGCGAGGTGTGTGCTGGTGAAGCCGCGCACGTCGAGGGCGACGGGCACGGCGCCGGGGTCGCGGCTGAGCAGGTCGCCGATGTATGCGCTGCCGAGTTGGCCCTGGCGGCCGCGGCTGAGGAGTTCGGTCAGGGTTTCGTTTTCGGCGATGAAGACGGGTGCGCCGCCTTGCGGGGGCACGCGCGGGTTGGTGAAGTCGTGGAGGCGTTCGTCGTAGTAGCCGAGGACGGTGACAGTGAGCTCGAAGAGCTCGGTGGCGTCGCTTTCGTAGCCGAGCATGGCGGCGACGGTGTGGGGCGGCACGGCGGGGTCGGCCATGAAGGTATCGGGGAAGAGTTTGACGGCGGTGCGGGCGGTGATGCGGCCGAGGATCTGGCGCTGGCTGCCGTCGACGGGGGCGGTGTAGTAGACGAATTCGCCGTGCTTGAGCTGGCGGTCGGGATCGGGCGCGATGAAGGTAAATTCATGGAGGGTTTCGCCCGGTCCTTTGACGGTGCCGATTGGAGTTTTTAGTTTTTGGTTTTTAGTTTTTAGTTGCTCCACTCACTACTCCCTGGCGACAAAACTGAAAGCCTGGAATTTGATACCAGGCGTTGCGGGTGCTGCTTAGCCGGCGGGCTGCACAATGGATTTCCAGGCGACGTTGTTATGCATGACCTGGAGGATGGCCTTCTCTTCGGGGAAGAGGGCATCCAAGTGGTCGATGATCTGGACAAGGAGGGCAGGGACGAGCGGATTGTTGTGGGCGAGGAGCGTGGCCGCGTAACGCAGAGCGGGGCGACCGTTGCGGTCGCGGTGGAACTGCCGGACCTCCTCGTCAGTCAAGCGGCGAACGGTGGCGCCGACCTCGGCGGACAGCCGCGGGGTCCCCTGCTGCAGGCCAGACTCGTCATGCCAGCCCAAGGCCAGCAGACCGACCAGCATGGCGGTCTCGTCGATCAGGTCGGGGCTGAACACTGCCTGCTCCGTGTGGGAGGTGAGCCGGGGCCCCAGGTTGGTAAAGCTTGGATTGACGAGCATTGAGTTATAGACGACGCCGATCAGGCATGGCGCGCCGGTCGTGGTGTTTTGCTCAGTGGCTGGAGACGCTGCAGGGAAGGGGGGCAGAGAGATGGCAACGAAGGAACCGAAGGCGTAAGCGTCCGGCGGGGGCCGCTGTTCCTGGTCCATGGGGCCGAAGAGCTGGCAGACATAGTCGATATGGGAATTGGAGTTGGCGATCACGCCGATTTGGTATGTCATGCGTATATTGAATCAGAATGTTTGTTCGGAGGCAAATCGGGGGGAGGACGGGAGTGCTGGCCAGGTTGGGATTGCGTGTGGGCAGGCACAAGGCCGGCACCTGCGGGGATCTGATGGGACTGGCGGGACGGGGTCTGGCTGGACACCTTCGATTAGGCACCTGTTACGAATATCGACACCAGGTCG
>JAPPKG010000545.1:0-6537 GCA_026914085.1 Caldilineaceae bacterium
GCCGTAGGCGCGGCGCGTGTTGGGCGCCAGCGCCTCGAGCGCGGCCTCGAAGCGCGTCGCCTGCTCGGAGTCGTAGGGTCTGGCGAGCCCGAGCGCCGCGTCCTGGATGGCGGCGAGGACGCCCTCGCCTGCGCTCGTTGGTGCGGATGGTGCCGCGCTCATCGTGTTGTCCTCTGCCGGCAGATCCCCGCGGGAAAGTCCATGGAAAAACCCATCCAAAAGTCTGTCGAAAAGCCTGTCATTACAAAAGCGCGATAAAATGAGTTAACGTCGATTTATACCAACCCAAAATAACACGCTGCCGGGGGAAAATCCAACCGCTCGTCTCTTCTCTGGACATGGGGAATGAGGGCTGAATTCAGCTCGGCTTGAATGTAGGTCATGACCTCCTGGTAGATGTCGTGCAGATTCCCTCTGAACGCCTTGCGGTCCAGGATGTGGGTTTGGGCGCTGCCGCCAAAGTGCGGTTATCTGCTCGCCCATAATGATCTCGATGTTGCAACCCTTGACAAGTAGGCCCGCACAGAGTACTTTGTGCGTGTGCAGTTCGATGCAGGGTCAAAATGAAGAAAGCTAAGCTCAGAAAGGAGACAAGACAGTGACCCTCTCCCCATCGCCGAAAAAGCAAAATCGTACAGATTTGCATGTCAGGCAAAATGACACTGGTCCTGCTACGTCTTCTACGGACGTTCAAAAAGACCCGGATGGGGAGTCTGAAACATCTCGCAATCACAACAATGAGTTCATGCGCCATATCCGGGAAAGTGTCAAGAAAAACCACCAACTCTATAAACTGCTTGCTGAGTGAGTCGTATATTTCCAACTGTCGAGGATGCCATAGCAACGCATGATCTTCTCATTGAAGAATACGGAGGCAGCTTCGGCATCCGTGACAGGGGGGCGTTAGAGTCAGCAATCTTCCGTCCGCAATCCGGGTACTACAACAGTATAATAGAAGAAGCCGCAGCCCTTATGGAAAGTCTGGGGGGTAACCACCCTTTCATCGATGGCAATAAGAGAACCGCATTTGGTGTTTGCGACGGTTTTTTGAGATCCAATGGCTATTACATTGATTGCGACAGTATCGTTGCCTACGAAAAAATCATGGGCATGTTCAATACAAATTCCTTTCATTTTTCGAACCTGTGCACCTGGTTGGGAGATGTAGTCAGACAGAAACCTGCATAGGTCCGTTCCAAAACAACCTGTCAAGAGAGGCGCCGCATCCAATGCGGCGCCTCTTTTCTTCCCCAATTGTACGCCCCTGCACGATAGCATACTGAAACGCCGGCCCTCGGCAACTGCCAGCATAGCGGCTGCATCGTCTCTGGCCTTCGCATGGCCGGTCTTGCCTATCTTCTCACTGCCGGCACGCGACAACCGCGCGCCCGCTACGCTTGCCCAAGTCAACAGACCTTTAAGGGGCTGCAGCTGCCCAACCGGTACCACTGTCTTACATAGCCGGGTATCTTCCGCGTAGCCCTTCCTCCTGGCCGGCAGCGTACACTATCGGCGCACGCGAGGGTCGCCCCGCCTTGGAGCGGAAACAGGTGCTCAAGGCGCCGTTTTCCCGGTCAGCTGCCGCGAGGACCTGAACCGCCCTGCCGCCGACAGCGCAGGGAAAACGCCATGGATCGCAAGGTCCTGCAGGTACCCCTATGCGATTTTAGGCGCTCTACGGGCCTCCTGTGCGGGGAAATTTGTTCTGATCAGGCCGAAAACAGATAATAACGCCGGAATCGGGTATTTTATTTTGATTTGGTATGCGTGTTGTATTTAGAAGGGATGTAAGTTTGTCTTTATATGACTACACGAAATGTCTTTCCCACCAATAGAAAAAACGCCCGGTCAAGCAGGATTGGATACACTATACGGTCACATGGGCCGAATAATCGACACTGGACAAATCGGAAAACTGCCCGACAGGAGATGCTGGGGGGAGGCGTGTGATGGGTATATGGACGAACAGGGGAGATGGATGGGAGTTGGATTCACCGCGGGCCTTCCAGGACGAAGCCGCCTTGCATCGCCTCATCCACCAGAACCCGCATCTGCTGCCGCTGGCCGGTTCGCTGCGCCTCATGGTCCTGGGGTCTGAGGTGCAGTTGGGGAACGGATACGCCGACATTCTGGCGGTCGAGCCTTCTGGACGGCCCACAATCATCGAAGTAAAGCTTGCCAGCAATCGGGAAGCGCGTAGGGAGGTCGTATCACAGGTACTCGTCTATGCGGCGTTTCTGCGGGGAATGAATGTCGAGGGCCTTGAGCAAGGCCCCCTGCGCAGAGCGCTGGCCGACGCCGGCCATGGGTCCATCCTTGAGGCAGTAAAGGCGCAAGATCAGGAGGGGGCGGTTGACGTCGCTACATTCACGACCTCATTGCAGGAATATCTGGACCAGGGCAATTTCAGACTGGTCCTCGTTTTGGACGAAGTCTCTGCCGAATTGGAACGGCTCGTGGCTTACCTAGATACCATAACCGTCCAGGCGCTAACGATAGACCTGATTACCCTCAATATCTATGAGGTAAATGACGCGCAGGTGGCGTTGCCTCAACGCGTCTCGCCCGACCTCAACGCGACACAGCCTCCTACAACGACT
This sequence comes from Caldilineaceae bacterium, assembly GCA_026914085.1. GTDB lineage: Bacteria > Chloroflexota > Anaerolineae > Caldilineales > Caldilineaceae > Bin5. Next base: position 2,601 of record JAPPKG010000545.1, read on the forward strand.
GGCAGAGCGCAGTCTGCCAGGTCAAGGGGCGATCTGACCGATGGCGCTGATGTTTTTCGGGATTCGATCGCAGACATTGCTGGAGAAACTCGTGAGACATTCGACAGATTGATAGAATGGGTGGCGCAGATTTCCTCGCTGCCGAATGTGCGTCTCTATACCTTCACCGGAATTGAAGGGAAACGAATTACGCTATTGCCCAGAATACTGCCGGACAATGCTGGCCTGGTAACGATCTGGAATGACAATCTGCGTCCATACATTTCGGTCTGGAGATCAGTCTTCGATCGGCTCGCACCGGGATCGGTTGAATCTGTTGAGCAGGCAATTGCGCCGACCAAACTCGGGCAGGGAAACACACTGCATGACATCACCCCTGAAATTCTCGAAACCTTTAAAGCGGCCTATGAAGAGGCAGCGGGAAAATAACCTGCACGCGACGAATCTTCTGGGAGAGAAGTCGATACCGGATGCACTACCCAGGCGCAGGGAACAGCGCCATCCGGTAAACCGGCTGACGTCCGTCGAGAAGCGCGTAGGCCGCGGCCTTTTGTGGTGAGGAGACCCGAGGACGCGCAGATGTTTCAGGTCGCTGAGACGGCCCTGACGGCGGGTGCGGAGGATAATGCGCTCTCATCGACCGGCGCCGGCCAGCACGCGCTGACAGCCAGGGCGGTCTCCCCAGCCCGGGCAAACTAGCGGCCGCGCTGGCAGACCTGCCGCCGGCTTCACTTTCGTAGATAGTGGAACGCACAGCTTGCCGCGGCGTCCGCCGGCAGATAGACTAGGACTCGTCGACGTCTGTCTGCGCAGTACTTTTCCCTTGTGCTGTTCTCCGCGCCCCTCCGCGTCTCTCCGCGGATCAAAAAGGTGTTGCCGTTCTCCGTGACCCTCCGTGTCCTCCGTGGATAAAAAATGTTCTCCGCGTGACGCCGCGGATCGATCCTCTTTCTCGCAAGACCCAAACGAACAAGGAGAATAGCCGAACATGATGATCGACCCCGATCGCTTCGCCGATGCCCTCTATGCATCGCCTCCCCTGGACGTTGTCGAAACGCGCATCCTCGAAATGCTGGCTGCCGCAGAGAACGAGTTCGTCCCGCTTTCCGTGTTGCACGACGCCAGCGGCCTGTCCTACGGCCACTTCTTCAACGCCTGGGGCCTGATGTGGAAAAAATTCTACGACGCCTGCGCATGCAGCCTGTGCCGGAGAAAGAAAAAGGACAAGATCTTCCATATCCTCGACGGCCTGCGGCTGGCCGAGAGCGATGAGTTCTCCTACCGCCTGCCCGCGCCGCTGCGTGAGCTCGTCAACCAGTGGCTCGACGACGAGAGCGTTCTAAACTCCAGACAAGTGGCCGCGAACAGGTTGACGTGACGGCAGCGGCGCCAACCGGCGCGCGGATGAAGACCGCATCAACGGGGCGGCGCGGCCGGCCGGTCTCCTGAATGATCCGGAGAGAAGAGTTGACCCGCGCAGTCAGTTCATGGCATGGAGTTTCGCTCTCCGACGCAGCCGGAAACAAGGAGAAACACATGAATGTTTCTGAAGAACAGGTCAGAGCTGGACAGGCCGTCTACACCCGGCGCAGCCTGCGCCTGTATGACTTCGTCGTGCTTGGCCTGACAAACCATCTGATCTGGAACTGCCCGACGCAAAGGCTGGTTGAACAGTACAACAAGCACATCACGGCAAACCATCTCGACGTCGGCGTCGGAACCGGCTATTTCCTCGATCATTGCCGCTTCCCTTCACACACCCCGCGCATCGCCTTGTCCGATATCAACCGCAACTCGTTGGATTTCGCCGCCCGGCGCATTGCGCGATACACCCCCGAGACATATCTCCGCAACGTCCTCGAACCGGTCTCCATCGACGCCGCCAACTTCGACTCCGTGGGCATAAACTACCTTCTCCACTGTCTCCCCGGAACCATCGCAGCCAAGACCGTCATACTGGATCATCTGAAAGCGCTGATGAATCCCAACGCCGTTCTCTTTGGCTCGACCCTGCTTCAGGGCGGCGTAACTCGCAATTGGTTGGCCAGGCGCCTGATGGCCTTCTACAATAAGAAAGGCATCTTCTCGAACCGCCACGACGATCTGGACGGGTTGAAGCAGGCGCTCAATCAGCGCTTTCACGATGTCTCGCTCAAGGTTGTCGGATGCGCGGCGCTCTTTTCCGGACGCACAACATCCCCTGACCCGTCTTCAACACAATAGTAGAAGGATACAAGCGCTTTGAAACAGGATAAGATAGACATCGGTTCATTGCTCACAGAGCATACAGAGACCCGAGAAGAATTGCACGACAGGTAACCGGACGTGAATAACCTTCATAAATGGCAGATCTGGCTGCTGGCCGCCCGCCCCAGGACCCTGCCGGCCTCCATTGCCCCCGTACTGGTGGGCACGTCGCTGGCCTTCTCGGACGGACGTTTCTCCCTCGCGCCCGCGCTGGCGGCACTGGTCGGCGCGCTGCTCTTGCAGGTCCTTTCCAACTTTGCCAACGACTACTTCGACTTCAAGAAAGGCGCGGATACGCGCGAACGCCTGGGACCTGTCCGGGTCATGGCCGCAGGCCTTCTCACCGCCAGGGAGCTTCGCCTCGGCATCGCAACAGCTGCCGGACTGGCGGTTCTGGACGGCCTGTATCTGGTACTCGTGGGCGGCTGGCCCGTCCTCGCTGTCGGCATCGCCTCTCTTCTGGCCGCTGTACTCTACACGGGAGGGCCGTTCCCCTATGGCTATCATGGATTGGGCGATCTGTTTGTCTTCATCTTTTTCGGACTCGCCGCCGTCTGTGGAACCTACTATGTTCAGGCCGGCACCCTTCCCGCAGCGATTCTGTTTGCCGCAGTTCCGGTCGGCCTGCTGATCACAGCCATCCTCGTCGTAAACAATCTGCGCGACATCGAGACCGATGCCCAGGCCGGTAAGCGCACGCTCGCAGTACGCATCGGCCCCCGGAATACACGGCGCCAGTACCTTGTTTTTCTCATCCTGGCCTATGCTGCGACACCTGTTCTCTGGCTGGCATTCGACTTCGGCCCAGCCGCACTGTTGCCCCTTATCAGCCTGCCCTTTGCCGCCCGGAGGGCCTACGCCATCTTCTCGGCGCATGGGAAGGCGCTCAATGCTGAACTGGCCGCGACCGCACAGCTGTCCCTGCAATTCAGTCTTCTTCTGTCGCTCGGAATACTCCTCTAAAATTCGAGAAGCAAACTACAGCGCCGGCAATGCCGGCGCTTTTTTGTTTGGAAAGTTGGGGCATTTAATTCGTGGCGTTTGTGGTGTCCTTGGAAGGCGGATAAACTGGTATCAACCACAGCACATCTCGAATACGTCTGTCCGGAAGTAGGAGACATGGGGCGCATTGCGCCCCCTTGTTGGGCTATGGCGGATCGATGGTGTGCTGTGGTGGCAATCCATTTCTCCACTTCCACCAAGGGGGTACCACCATGTTCCGCATTTTGGTTCGTCTCGGATTTGTTATTCTTCTGCTTCTTCTGGCAAGCGCAGTTCCCCTGGTTGCACAGCAGACGGAGCTTACACTGGAAGAATTGGCTTCTCGTGTTCGTGCACTCATCATTTCACAGGAGGACACACTCGGAAGAGTTATCGCTTTGGAAACGGCGGTAGCTTCATTAGGCGAGGAGGTTCTGGCGCCGACTAAAGTTGTGACGAATGGCAACGTCAATATACGACGAGGGCCGGGTACGGAATACGAAATCATTGGAACTGCAAGAAAGGGGGACGTTTTCACCCTTATTGACAACGAATCGGAACTGACTTGGTGGGAAGTTGAGTTTGGAGAGGGTTCTGGCTGGATTCACGCATACTACGTGGACATGATCGGCGTGGGGGTAGTTAGGGCCGAAAAAAACCCCCCCCCCCACAAAAAACCCCCGGGGGGGGGAAAAAAAACAACCCCCCC
>JAPPKG010000558.1:0-6463 GCA_026914085.1 Caldilineaceae bacterium
GGCGCCCCCCCCCCGGCCCCCCCCGGCGGGGGGGGGGGGGGGGTTTTTTGTTGGGGGGGGGGGCGGGGGGGGCGGGGGCCCCCCCCCCGGCCCCCCCCCCGGGGGGGGGGTTGGGTGTGGTGGGCGCCGTTGCTGTCGTAGGTGCGGACGACTTCGCCCTCGATGGAGGTGATGTGGTCGAGTGTGTGGGCGACGAAGCGGCTCTAGCAGGGATGCGGGGGGCTTCGGTGGGGCTGAAGGGAGACATTGACTGCGGGTCCTACGGGTGCGCCCACGGGCACGCAGGCTGTCGCCAGAGTGAAGGAGATGAGCAACAAGAGGAGGCTGGGCGCCCTTGTACTCACTTTGGCTAGCCGGTTCATGAAAATGCTCTCCATCGTGGGCGGGCTTCGTTTGGGTCTGCAGCCGGGTATGTGACGACAGCTGGAGTTTGATGATTAGACCGTGTTGTCCTCGGGAAGGTTGGAGGGGCCATGATCAGAGTCCCCGATCTTCCTCAAGCCAAGCGAGGTTGAAACGGGCCAGGGTAAGGCGTTCGTAGGGTTGGCTTTGGCCGCTTTCGTAGAGGCAGCAGAGGTCACCGTTGGGGAGGGCGGCGAGGTCGGAGTAGGCGGACGGGCCGGCGTGGAGAGCTCGGGCTGCGGGCCAGGTGCGACCGCCGTCGGGGCTGAGGCGGACGGTCATGTTCTGGCGGCGTGTGCTGGCGGGATTGGCGAAGAGAAGGCGGCCGTCGGGGAGGGCTTCGAGGCTGGCCTGGCAGACGGGCTCGATGAGGGTACGGTCCCACTGGAAGTCGGTGAAGGAGTTGCCCCGGTCGTGGCTGCGGGCGATGCCTCTGTGCGTGCCGCGAACGAAGTTGCGGCAGTTGATGTAGAGGCTGCCGTCCTGGAGCTGGGCGACGGCGCATTCGTTGGTGCCGACTTCGACGTCGCCGCCGAGCTGCCATGTTTCACCTTGATCGTCGCTGTAGATGACATGGGAGTGGTAGGGGTCGCGGCCGCGGTCGAAATGGATGCCGACGATGTGGTCGCAGGGGACGACGAGGCGGCCGGTGTCGAGCTGAATGCCGTGGCAGGGACCGGTGGCGTACCAGGTCCATTGCGGGTCTTTGACGGAGGCGGTGATTTCGTGCGGTTCGCTCCAGGACTGGCCGTCATCGAGGCTGTGGGTGATCCAGACGGTGCGGGGGGCCTTGCCTTCGCAGATCATGGTCTCATCGCCGTCGGCGAGGTTTTTGCAGAAGGGCAGGAAGATGGCGCCGGTCTGGCGTTCGACGACGGGGCAGGGGTTGCCGCAGGTCATGCCGGACTGGGTGACGACGACCTGGATGGGCGTCCAGGTGCGGCCGTTGTCGAAGCTGCGGCGGAGGATGAGGTCGATTTCGCCGGCGTCGCCGCGACCATGTTTGCGGCCTTCGGCGAAGGCGAGGAGCGTGCCGCGGGTGGACAGGGCCAGGGCCGGAATTCGATAGGTGTGGTAGCGGCCATCACCGCTGGTGAAAAGGTCCTCCTGCACGCACGTGGGTTGACCCGAGTTTTGGCTTGTGCCCATGCTGAGTCAGTCCTTTCAGTCGATATCTTCCGGGTTGATGAAGACACCCACGAGGTGGGCGGACCCGGCGGGATCGCCGTAGTTTGTATAGTCGACCCACATGATGGTGCCGTCCTCGCGCATCAGCCAGGAGGAGTATCCGTGATCGGGCGCGGGGACCTGTTCCGGGTGGTTGCCGTGGATTTGGATCATGCGGGTGCGCTGGTATTCATCGGGAAAGGAAATGGATTCGCCTCCCCAATCCCATGCGAAATCTTCACGGGTTGGGTTTTGGGCGCGATAGGAGAAGTATTTCCAGAAACTTCGTCCGCCGGTGTCGGGTTGGCCGAACTGGGTGTAGAGGCTGAGGGGACCAGCGCGGCGGGAGTCGCCGATTGGCTTTTCCTCGCGGAATATGCACTGGTTGATGACGGTTTCGCCGTCAACCTGAATGCGCAAGAGGCCGCGGTGGTGGCGGATGGTGATGGTACGGTAGGTGGTCATATCGACGGGATGGCGGAAGTCAGCGCCCTGGCGGCTCCAGATGCCGTCGGAGGCGACGTTGACGACGACGCCCAGCTTGGCAATCGACATGAAGGCGGCGGGCTGACCGGGCCGGCCTTCGACCTTGACCACCGCTTCCATGTGGATATCGCTGAGGGCGGATTCAGGGGGCAGGAGGCAGTAGCGGGCCTCGTGGCCGGGCAGGTTGTCGATGATGAGGGCGACGCCGTCCAGAGATGCCTGGTACTTGCGGCGGGGGCCGCCTATCTGGTAGTCGCCGGCTTCGGCCTTGATGTCGCCGCACCAACCATAGGTTCCGAGGGGTCCGTTTACATGGCGGCCGCTGACGAAGATGCGGCCGTCGGGGAGCTGCTTGGCGTAGGGGCGGTCGAGGGCGAAGGGGCACATTTGGAGCGGGGACCAGGTGCGGCCGCTGTCGGTGGAGAAGGTCACGAAGGAGGGGATGCCGGCGTGGTGGTTTTCGCGCATGATACAGGCCAGCTCCTGGCCGCCGACTGCGTCGGGGTTGTCGAGGAGGACAATGGCGCCTTCGCAGACGCGATGGTAACCGTCATAGGCGATGGTGGACGCTTCGTACCAGGTTTCGCCGCCGTCGTCGGAGCAGGAGAGGATGACGGCGAACTCCTGGGTATCGCCGCGCATGATGTGGGAGGCGACGCCGAGTCTGCCGTCGGGGAGGTCGAGGATGCGGTCGGGTTCGAAGCCCATGATGTTGGGCTTCTGGGCTTCGGTCCAGGTGTCGCCGTTGTCTTCGCTCCAGTAGAGCCAGTTGCCGGGGGGCTGGTCTTCGTGGAAGTGGCTGTGGTCGTCGTGGTCGATGATGACGACGAGGCGGCCGTCGTTGAGGCGGCTGAGACGCGGGGTGACGAGACGTTCGTCGCCTTCCTGGAGGTTGGCCTGATCGATTTCGCGGTGCTTGAACCAGGTCTGGCCGCCGTCGTCGCTGGCAAGCAGGGTCAGAATCTGGTTTACCTGGGACCAATGGGAGTCGGTGTCGGAGTAGATGAGCATGAGCCGGCCTGTGGGCAGCTCGATGATGTCGGGGTTCTTGGTGAAGCGTCCGGGACTGCGCCAGACGTCGAAGACTTTACTGGCGACTGAACGTGGATGGATATGCACAGCTGCTCCTTTGCGTTTTGTCAGGAGATGGATGAAGTCGTAGAGGCGGCGAGCATTGGGGGTGTTTGCAGGCGGCGCGACGCGAGACGGTCAGTTCAGAAGGGCCGCGAAAGCGGCCTGCCAGTCTGCGTAGGTTGAGCCGGCGCCCTGGCCGCGCACGACAAAGGGGGGCCGCTTGGTCCGTTCCAGTTTGGCGCGCATGAATTCTTCGCCATCGAGGACCTCCTGGGGCGCGGTGTAGGTCCCCGGGGTGCGGCAGTAGCGAATGTCGATGCTCCAGCGGACTTTGTCGGTGTGGTTGACTTTGCTGCCGTGGAAGGTCATGTTGGAGAAGAGGAGGATGTCTCCTTTTTTCATGGGTACGGGAACGGGCGTGCCGCGCTTTTCGGGGTCCTCGAAGGAGCGCATGTTCATGTTTTTGTCGCGCTTGCTTTCGATGAGCTCCCAGGCGTTGCTGCCGGGGATGAGGTAGAGGCAGCCGTTGACTTCGTCGACGTCGACGAGGGGGATCCAGACGGTGATGATGTGGGCGTGGCGGGACTGTTTGCCGTAGTACTGGCTGTCCTGGTGGAGGGGGAAGGCGGTCAGTTCGCTGTCGGGCATTTTGGGGCGGAGGTGGTAGTCGCCGTTGAAGCTGATGTTGGGGCCGAGGAGTGGTTCGAGGGCGTCGACGATGCCGGGATGTTGGATGAGTTCGTGGAGCTCGGGGCCGAGAGCGGGCTGGTTCCAGGAGCGGAGGCGGATTTCGTTTTCGCGGTGGAGGGCGGCGAGGCGCTGGCCGAAGGGCAGTTTGGGAAAGGGGTCCTTGATTTTGCCGTCGTTGAACATTTCGTTGGCGTAGATGCCGACCTGGCGGTGGATGCAGGCGCGCAGCGGTTCGAGGTCGGCGGGGGGTATTGCCTGGCGGACAAGGAGGAAGCCGTCTCGTTGGTAGTTGTCGGTCATCGGTGTGCTCTCCTTGTGGAGTCTAGCTGATCCGGGAGCCTTGGTTTATTTTCGCGTTTTCTGTTGTGTCTTGCAACTTGGACGGCGGGGGGCAGTAGTCAGTGGTCAGTGGTCAGGCGAATGTGAGTTGGGGGCATTGTGACTGTACGAGTGTTCGCAAGTGTTTACAAGCGTTTGCGAGCGTTTGCGAGCGTTTGCGAGAGATTGCGAGAGATTGGGGATAGATTGAACTGGCTTCAGGGAGATGGGCTCTGAACCGTGCAGGGATGGGTCTTGAGGGGAGGAATGGGGGAAGAGGCGATGGGTTGGGCGGTGAAAGGCGGCGGCTGTGGAGGGATTGGGCGTGCGCGGCGGGTGAATTGGGCGGAATTCGGCGGTCGTATGGGGGGCGAAGGGTAAGGGGAACCGGCCGCTGTCCTGGAGGGCAGTGGATGAGAATTATATTTTATTTAATTGTTACGACCCTGGTTGCTCTGTGGGGTCGAGTGCGGGGGCTGCCCGCTTGTGGTATCGCCGGCGATGAATTGGATCTCATTCGAGCTGAGGCCCTTGCCGGCGCGAACTAACTACCGATTATTTCGAGTTGTTCCTTCTCCTCCACTATTCTCTGCGCTGCCAGGAACTCATCCAGTTCGCGACGTTTTTCGATGTCTTTTTCAATTGGATAGTCCGCGGCAACGCTGCCTAAGGGCCGGACTTTCATGAAATGCGGATCTCTTTCGGCGTCCCCGGGTTCGCGATGGAAGTGGTTTTCTCGCCGTGCGGCCAGTTTGTTCAGCTCAAGGAGAAAGCTGTCACACTGGCGGATTTGGGCGGTCAAGGTTTCCGGGCAGAACTCGACGTCTTCGGGGTCGGGGTCGGGGCCATAGCCTGTGCTGACACCGGCAGGAATCCTGGTCATGTAGCGTCCGGTGACGGGGTCAAGCGGCGGGGGAAGGTGCGGGGGGCCGTGTTCGAGGTCCTCCAAGGCCTCTTCGAGTTCATCGCGAAGTATTTGCGCCTGCTTTCTTGCTCTTTGCCGACATTCTTTCGAATGTTTGTAACTCTCTTCCATTGTGGTCCGGTGGTCAATAATTTCCTGGGTGTAGTCTGATTTAAAGCGGTAGTCGAAGCGATCGAGGCCTTCGGGGGTGAGTACCACCAGTTCTGGCTTGTTCCATGACTCTCTTTTGCGTTCGGCCAGACCCTGTGCGATGAGCGAGTCGATGCGGTGCTGGTCGTGCTGGGCGGCGATCTCTTCGGCTTTATGGAGGATGTCAAGGTTGCCGTGGTCGCCGACGACTTGGGCGGCGGCAGTATGGAGTTCTTCGGCGCGGATTTCTACCATTTCTTCGTTGCCGAAGCGGAGGAGGTTCATGCGCGTTGTGGCGCCGCGACAGATGGCGGCGAGAGCGGCTGGGTCAAGTTTCCCTTGCAGGACGAGTTGCATGGCGGTTTCGACCATATCACGGTCGTTTTTGACTGATTCGGGGAGGCGGTTGTCGAGGCGGGCGGCGGTGGCGGAGTTTTTGCCGCCTTGGGAGCGCCATTCATGGATCTGGTCGGGGGCAGGACCGTGGGCGATGCAGTAGCCGTCGTACTGGTCGAGGGCGTTTCCCTGGCAGGGGCTGCCGTCTTTTCTGATTCCTTTGCAGAGGGTTTTGGACATCGTTCATTCATCCTTGAATGCTTGTAGCTCTCGTCGTCCGGCAACAGTGCCGGCGAAGGCTGCGGATTGGTTGAGCGCACCGGGATAGTTTGGCGGTGCGAAGAGTGTATTATAACACGGAATAAAGGTGTTTTTGGACCAGGATTTGCGGGATTTTGATGGATTTTCGGGATGGCGAAGGGCAGTTTTTAGTAGTCAGTTTTTAGTTTTTAGTGGACGGCTGTGTGTTGGGAAGGGTGCTTTTCTTGTTGTCTGAATCAGGATTTGCTGGATTTTAGTGGATTTTCAGGATGACTGGCGAAGGGCAGTTTTTAGTTTTTAGTGGACGGCTGCGTGTTGGGAAGAGTGCTTATCTTGTTGTCTGAATCAGGATTTGCGGGATTTTGATGGATTTTCGGGATGACTGGCGAAGGGCAGTTTTTAGTAGTCAGTTTTTAGTTTTTCGTGGACGGCTGCGTGTTGGGAAGGGCGCTTTTCTTGTTGTCTGAATCAGGATTTGCTGGATTTTAGTGGATTTTCAGGATGGATGGGACAAGGCCGGCACCTGCGGGGATTTGGTGGGGCTGGAGGGAGGCGGTCTGGCTGGACACTTTCGAATAGGCACCTGGTACGAATATCGAAACCCGGTCGATGAGGCAGTAGGGGGGCGTTGGGGGGGGGGGGCCCCCCCCCCAAGGGGGGGCGGCGAAGGCCCCC
>JAPPKG010000482.1:0-6367 GCA_026914085.1 Caldilineaceae bacterium
CGACCATGTCTCCGATTGTCGGCGTTGTGGACCCGTCGATCAAGAACCTGCCGGACGAGATGTTCCTGGGCTGGGACAACACAATGGCCGATGTGTACCGACCGGAGACGATGTTCTTTGACCGGTAGCCGGCGCGGTAGAGTCGCAATTGCGCCAATTGGAAACAGAACGCAGCAGGAGGTCTTTCGGGGCCTCCTGCTTCTTATAAGGGGCTTGATCTGGCTATGTCTGAAACAGTGCAGAACATTGGGGGGGCCGGGCCTGCTGAGGAGCAGGGGGATGCCGGGCAGTTGTTCTACCCTCTCATTGATGGAGCAGTCGACAACTGGCTTTTGGCGGGTCCCCACGCCACGCCGCTAACCGGACCGGCATCGCCCACGGGAAGCGGGATGAGCATTCATTCGAAAGATGCGCAGGATCGCTTTTCTTCTTTGCTGCGCGCCGCCCGAAGAGCGCACTCATTTCTTCCTTATCCGCGTTCGGACTCAGAGCGGCCCATTCGGGCGAACGATCCAGGGACTTTGGCGGGGTGGAGAGAAAACGCTGCCGGCGCGCCGGCGGAAAGGGACAGTTTTCGGCTTGGCGAAAGTACGCTGACCTGGCGAGCCTACCGCTGTCTGGAGGACCACTTTATCGACCTGGGCGGTTTCTACCCGACCTGGCATTACGTGCAGGCATGGGCCTGCGCCGAACTGGTTTGTCCAACTGCACAGAAAGCAGAGTTCGTGGCAAATGTCTGCGGTGCAGCGGCAATCTGGCTGAACGGGGAGCAGCTTTTGTTGCAGGAACGGGCCGGGAATAGCCGTCTCTTGACCCTTGAAGCTCAGCTCCTGGCGGGCCATAACCAGGTTTTGGCCCGTCTTGACACGGTAGCCAAGGGCGACTCGCCCCAGCGGTTCGGGCTGTCGATTGGCGGTGATCCTGGAGAAGGATGGTCGGTCTGTCTGCCGACCCGGATTGCGGCGCTGGACCGGCGGCGGAAGTTTGAAAGGTTCTTCGAAGACGCCTGGCTGGACCGTTATCTCTACACTGCCGAGGACAACGTGGAGGTTTGCTGGCCCGATGCGTTCGACAGGCCGGAAAGCACATCGGATAGTGACATGGAGTTGCGCTTGCAGACCCCCAATGGGCGCATATACATGATGGCTCGATCGCCTTTTCCCAAAAGCGGAGAGGCCGGCGCCAGGGTGGACATGGGCACGGCAAGGCGTGCGCCGGAGGGGCCTTGTGAACTGCAGCTCATGCCTGGTCCGGAGGAATACGCCATCGGCGGAATGCGGTTGCGACGGAGGCTTCACTTGCACGTCAGCAAGAACAGCTTTTCAGACCAGCCGGCAGAGCCTGGCGCCTATGCGCAGCGCAGAATCGAAGCCCTGCTTGATGCCACGCGGAGGCAGGGCAATTTTTTCTGCGAGATTGCCAGGATGGCGCTGGGGCGATGGTCACAGGTCAGAGTTACGGCAGTGCAGGAGACTATCACCAACCTGATGGAGGACGCGGCAGACGGCGCGTGCACAGTCGTCGGTCTGCTGGGCATGCTGGCGCGATACGGCGAGAACGGTTCGTTTCCGGTCGAGTTCACGAGGACCTTGAAGGAGAAGGCGTGCCGGTTTCCATACTGGGCGGAAGGAGAGCGCTGCAGGGAGACAGAAGATTGGGGCGAGAGCGAGCAGATCCTTTACTTCGCGGCGCAGGTTCTGGCCGGGCAGCTTTTTCCCGAGCGAGAATTCGGTTCCAGCGGCGCGACGGGTCTTCAGTTACGTGAGGAAGGGGAGCGCAGCGCGGCGGCATGGTGCCAGGACAGGGGCAGGTATGGCTTTGAGGAGTGGGACTCAAGCGGGATGGTTGAAGCCAACGTGGTTGCCCTGATCCATTTGGTTGACTTCGCGGAGAGCGACGAGGTGCGCGAGCTGGCTGCGGTCGTCCTGGACAAGATCTTTCTCGGCATGGCCCTGAATTCCTTCCGCGGCGCGTACGGTTCCACGCAGGGAAGGGCCGACAGTCTTTCGGTTCGCAGTGCACGCATCGCGCCTTCCTCCGGCATTTCGCGCATGCTGTGGGGCATGGGCGCTTTCAATGAGCACGTAATGGGCAGCGTCAGCCTGGCCTGTTCGGACATCTATTTGCTGCCGCCGATCATTGGAGCAATCGCTGCCGACCGGCCGGAAGCAGTGCTGAATCGGGAGCGGCACAGCGCCGCGCCTTCGGCCGGCGGAGAACGGGAACCTGCGTCGTGGGAGGTGAACAAAGTAACCTACAGGACCCCTGATGGGATGCTCTGCTCTGCGCAGGATTACCGGCCTGGAGAACCGGGGGGGCGGGAGCACATTTGGCAGGCAACCCTGGGGCCGGAGTCGGTGGTCTTTGTCAACCAGCCGGCCTGTCTGAGCGAAGTCGAGGCGCATCGACCGAACTGCTGGCGCGGGAACGGGAGGTTGCCGCGCGTCGCGCAGTGGCGGGACGCGCTTGTCGCCGTGTACAACTTTCCAGACGTTGACGGCGTTGCAGACCTCACGCACGCCTACTTTCCGGTACATGCGTTTGACGAACATCGTTTGCAGGCGGGCTGGGCGTTTGCCCGCAAGGGTGACGGCTACCTGGCGTTGACGGCGGCGCAGGGACTGACCCTGACCGAGCGGGGGGAGCAGGCCTACCGGGAGCTACGCTCTTATGGCCGGGAAAACGTTTGGTTGTGCCAGCTTGGGCGGCGGGCTGAGGACGGAGATTTCGCCGACTTTCAGGCACGTGCCTTGGCGCTAAACGTGGAATTCACGCCGTTGGCCGTCAGATTCGCAGCCCTGCGTGATGAAACGCTATCGTTCGGGTGGACGGGGCCGCTGTGCGTTAACGGCAGGGAAGAGGCGATTGGCGGATTCAGACAGTTCGAGAATCCTTACTGTACGGTTGACCTGGGCGCATCGCAGATGGAGTTGATCCATGGGGAGGACGCGTTGCGGCTGCACTTTGTATGATGAAGACCATGTCCCGACAGATGCGAAGCAGGTTTTGGCGGCCAAAAGGAAACCCCCGTGTCCCAACAGGAAAGGCTCAGGATACTGGGGTTTTCCTCATACTGGCGACAGAATCAGTGCGGTCGCCCGCTACTTCTCTGCAATCATCGAGATAACGCCAGTTTGATAGCCGATGACGTAGACGTTGCCTGCCTGGTCTTCGCCGATGGCGCTGATGGGAACGGAGGAGTTGATGAGGAGCGGGCTTTGCCACTTATCCTGGGGACCACCTCTCAATCCCCAAATCTGCCCGCGACAGAAATCGGCGAAGAGGAAAACACCCTGCAGGCTGGGTATGCCGGGCCCGCGATAGACGGCGCCGCCCACGATTGCGCACCCCACTTCGTGGTTGTATTCGGACACGGGGGGAACCTGGCCTTCGGCGCTGCATATCCAGTGTTCGATTTCACAGGGTTCGCCTTTGACGCAGCCCCACTGTTCGAAACAGATACTGCCTTCGGTGATACGCCAGCCGTAGTTTTCGCCTCCGGTGCTGGTTGCGGGCTGGTAGTTCACTTCTTCTATGGTTATGTTGCCCACGTCGGGGATGTAGAGATCGCCTGTCTGGCTGTCGAAGGCGAAGCCCCAGGGATTGCGCAGGCCGTAGGCCCAGATCTCGCCGCGGTAGCCTTCAACTTGCGTGAAAGGGTTGCTGGCGGGGATGGCGTAGGGCTTCACACCGGACTCGACGTCGATGCGCAGGATGGTGCCCAACAGTATGGTGGGGTCCTGCCCCCGATTATCGGGGTCGTTGAACGCGGGTGCACCGCCGTCGCCGCTGCCGATGTAGAGGTAGCCGTCGCGGGGACCGAAGAGAAGGCGTCCGCCATTGTGCGTGTTGTGCGGTTGCTCGATGGTGAGCACTATTTCCTCGCTGGTCGGATCGGCTTGATCGGGAACAGCGGTCGTTTTGTAGCGGCTGATGACTGTATGGCCCTCGCCATTGGTATAACTGACATAGAAGTGCTGTTTGGCGCTATAGTCCGGCGGAAAGGCTACGTCCAAGAGTCCCCGCTCTCCGCAGCAGCTTACCCTCTCCGAGATGTCCAGGAACGGCGTTTCATCCACAGACCAGGTTGCGCCACCGTTGGACGTCGGGCCTCTCCTGACAATGCGGATGCGTCCCGCCTGTTCGATAACGAAGAGACGGCCGCTGTCGTCGCCGGCGTGCCTGAGCTGCACAGGCAGGTCCAGCCCGTCGGCGATCTGAACGAGTTTGAATGCCGGTGGGGAAGCAGTTTCAGAGGGGTCGCCGAATACGCGAATTTCGCGCCATGCGACCCAGCTGGGGCTTTGGACAGTACGAACGTAGACTTCGTTTATGCTGCGAGGCGGATCAACTGTTACAGCGAGGGTCTGCCCGTCTTCGGTGTGATCGTTGATGAGCCGCGCGTACAGGGCGCGCGTGCCCGAGCCGTCTCCCAACCAGAGCTCATGCGAGGTTGGACCGGGCGGCGTCTGCGCGATAACCATCTCGACTCTGTTGACGAGGTACTGGCCATCAAGTGCAATCCGAATCCATCCCAGGGGAATGCGCCCCGAGTTCCAGAGTGATTCGAGATCGCCATCGACCGCCAGTTGCGCGGTCTCTTGCCCTGACGAGGGGACTACCTCCCCTGAGGCTGCCACGTTATTTGCCGCGGGCGGCATTGGGGTAGGGTCCGCCGGCGCGGCGGTCGGCGTGCTTGTTGCGACGTTGAGGGCAGCGGTGGTGGGCGAGGCAGCCGCCGCGGTTACAGTAGGTTGGGTCGGCGCGGGGTCTGGCGCACAGGAGGCGACCATCAAAACCGCCAGCAGTCCAAATGCCGCTATGCAGCAGTTCTTCATCAGTATTTCACTCGCTGGGTGGGGATGGGATCCTCGTACCGATTCTGGTAGAAGGATTCTGCCGGGTTATCTCAGAGGTTAACTGGTTCAGTTCCTTATTGGACTCAGTGCTCGATCCGCGGCGCCCTATCCAGAAGGCCCGGATGTGCCTGCATGTTAGATAGGGCGACGGAAAGAGTCGGTGAGGACAGGTTGTGACCGCCGTCAGCAGCCGAAGGCATCAGGCAACAACGCGCGCACGGTCGTGCTGCGGAAGTTGCCGGCTGCATCGCTGATATAGACATCCATCTCTGCCCCAAGCTCGCACATCACCTGTCGGCAGAGGCCGCATGGTGAGCCGCCGTCCACCGTAACGACGGCGATCGCACTGAATTCGCGTTTTCCCTGGGCGACGGCAGACGTGAGTGCGACCCTTTCGGCGCAGATCGTTCCCCCATAGGAGGCGTTCTCGACGTTACATCCCGGTATGATTTCGCCGTCTGCCGTTAATACGGCGGCGCCGACGAAGTAGTTGCTGTAGGGTGCATGGGCCAGTCTGCGAGCGGACTGTGCCGCTGCAACCAGTTGTTGCGGGGATACCGTCGGGGTCACGATAGTGTCCTTTTTCCGGGCGGCCTCTTTGCGCAGGAGGCGTATACCCTATTGTCAGGCAGCCGATTGAAGGTAACCGGAGCCTGTCGAATCCTCGGTCTGCTCCTCGACGCCGGGCTGGCTCAAGGTCTGGGCCTCGTTCTCTGCGCTGTGGAGCGGTTCGACGCGCACCTGTTCGATACGGCGGGAATCGACGGACATGACGGTGAAACGCCAGTCATGGAACAGTATGCTTTCGCCCTGCTCGGGCACGCGTCCCAACTGGCTGTAGATGAAGCCGCCCAAGGTGTCGATATTCTCGGGGCCTGCGGAGAGGTCGACGTCGATAAGCCGGGACACTTCGTCAATATCGTATCGGGCATTAAAGACATAGATTTCGGGGGCCAGTTTTTCCAATTGGGGCTCTTCGGAATCGTACTCGTCCTGGATTTCGCCAACGATCTCTTCGAGCAGGTCTTCGATCGTAACGAGGCCGGCGGTACCGCCGTATTCGTCCACAGCCAGGGCCATATGGATGCGGTGGGCCTGCATTTCCTCGAACAGCTCGTCCAGTTTCTTGCTTTGGGGCACGAAATAGGCCTGGCGAAGCAGTTGCCGAACGGAGATATCCTGGCTTCCATCGCGCAGGCAGAGGAGGAGGTCTTTGGCATAGAGTACGCCGAGCAGATGGTCGATGCTGTCTTCAAAGACGGGAATGCGGCTGTGTCCGTTGCCGATAATCAGATCGAGCGCTTCGCTGAGGGGCGAATTCACTTCTACGGCGACCATATCGAGCCGGGGCACCATGATTTCGCGCACGGTTGTTTCGCCGAACTCGAAGATGCCGGCGATCATCTGCTTCTCGTCTTCTTCGATCACGCCCTCACCTTCGCCCACACGGATAAGGAAGCGGAGGCCGTCCTCACTCAGGAAAACGCTTTCGGGGGTCACTTCGTCTT
>JAPPKG010000409.1:0-6333 GCA_026914085.1 Caldilineaceae bacterium
CCCCCCCCCCCCCCAACGCCCCCCCCAACAACATGCCTCGCCGACCTGGTGTCGACATTCGTAACAGGTCCCTAATCGAACGTGATTCGCCCAACCAAGTCCCTCCAGTCCTTTCAGATTCCCATATGGGCAGACCTTGCGCCTAGCCACGCCCACCCACGCGCGTCCCCCTCCCCCTCCACGCTCAACAGACCTGTAGGGGCAGGCCTCGTGCCTGCCCTCGCACGCCTATGCAGCCTTCCCTCGCACGCCTATGCAGCCTTCCCTCGCACGCCTATGCAGCCTTCCCTCACCTGCCTCCATAAATGTCCTGTAGGGGCAGGCCTTGTGCCTGCCCTGTGACTCCCCAAAACGTCGACAAAAAAACTCAGCAATCGTTGGCATGAATCTCCCGCCAGACTATTCCCACTCCAAATCTGAGATGCACTCCGACGGATCCCGAACCAAAACAGAAACAGTCTTCTACTGTATACTTCCTGTATCTACGACAATGAAGAGCCACAGATCCATCTTCTGAATTAGAAACTCAGGAGTAACATAAAAATGGAAACTCGCGTAACGAAGTGGGGCAACGATCTGGCCCTGCGCATCCCAAAATCCCTTGCCAATCAGCTTGGTCTCGAATTCAATTCGCTTGTCAGAATGTCACTGCGGGGAGACGCTTCGGTCATCGCACCCGTTCCACCTCCCCGTCTGAAATTGGACGATCTATTGGACCACGTCACCGCGCATAATCTGCATGGCGAAGTGGACACCGGCCCTGCCGTTGGCCGTGAGGCGTGGTAACGTCGTCCAAGGTCATCCACCGCCGCGGCCGCGCCACCCGAATCTGATTTCAATTTCGTAGACGGGACATGGACAGGCGCGCCGCTTGCGAGGTCTTAGAGAGAGAGGTTGTAGGGAAGGCGTCGTGGAGAAATGTAGATGGGGTTCTATGACGCCTGTCCATCACACTCCTGACAGATCTGGGCAAGACGCATTGAACCGCCGCTGCCGTTAAGTTCAGTCTCGTAATCGGTCCGCACCCGCCGCCCACTCTCACCGCAAAAGTCGCATCGGCCGTACGCCTGAAAAGGCGTGTACACCGCCCGCTGCGCCTCCTGCCGGCTGTGCTCCGACAGCGCCGGCGTCGCAAACCGCTCTACGAATCGCCGCACCTGGCTGTCCGCCTCGCTGGCAACCGCCCGCTCGAAGATCGGCATCAGCGCCGGGTCGTCCGGGCAACCGCCGTCCTCCAACGTATGCCACGCCGCCCGCCGCACCCGTACATCCGCATCCTGCATCAGCCGGTACAGCGCCTCCCACGCCGCCTCGACCCGCTTGCGCACATGGCATGGACAGAGGTTCTCGGCCGCATGCAGCCGTTCGACAGGGTCCCCGCTGTAGGCCATTTCAATCAGCCTATGGACCTCCTCGCCCCGCACACGGTGTTCCCCTCCCTTGAATGCCGCCTTCTGATGTCGATTCAGCCCCTTGCGTCTGCGTGCCATCTATCTGCTCACCTCCAAAGCCAGCCGTGTAGCCGCCCGCGCCGCCTCCGCCGACTTCTCACACCAACTGGCCTGCTTCGAAAGCCCCTGCAAAATCAGTTCGTGGACCTCTTCCGGTGAATCCGCCAGCCGCATCAGTTCGAGATCAGGGCCGGAGATATTCCCAGCCGCCAGCATCGTGCCGCGTAGCCAGTCCAGCAACCCCCGCCAATAGTCGGAGTTGTATAGCACCACCGGAAACTGCCTGATCTTGCCGGTCTGGATCAGCGTCAACGCTTCAAACAGCTCGTCCAGCGTGCCGAACCCGCCGGGAAAGATAACGAATCCCTGCGCATATTTGACAAAATTCATCTTGCGCACAAAAAAGTAGCGAAATTCGATCCCTATGTCGACGTACTCATTCACCCCCTGCTCAAAGGGCAGTTCGATACCCAATCCGACCGAGGCCCCCTCCTCCGGCTGCGCCCCCCGGTTCCCGGCCTCCATAATCCCCGGCCCGCCGCCGGTGATAACCGTTAGCCCGGACGCCGCCAACAGACGCGCCGTCTCCACAGCCGCCTGGTAGTTGGCATCGTCCGGCCGCGTGCGCGCCGAGCCAAAAATCGAGACCGCGGCGCCCAACCCCGCCAGCGTGTCAAAGCCCTCGACGAACTCGCCCATAATCCGAAACACGCGCCAAGGGTCGCTGTCCGTAAACGGCTCCCCCTCCCCAACCGGTGATTCGAGAATCCATTCGTCCTGAGTCCGCCTCTGCTGCATTCCAAATTCTCCAGACCTCATGTCGTCGCTGGCATCCGGTACAGGGTAACCACAAACTCAGCGCCGCGCTCTTCCAGCTCCGGCTCCGGTAGTCCCCTCTCCGCCGCCAAGCGAAAGATGCGCACAATACCCGTTCCCAGCCGTGTCATCAATCCCAGCTTTGACATCAGTGAGAGGATGATGGGGTTGCGCTCCACATGAATGCCTGCGCGAACGTTTTCTACCGTAACACCGTTTGGCAACTGGCCGGGACTGTGAATCTCCAGCCGGTCTTCAAAGAGCATAACGCGTACTGGGGCCGAAATAGAGTAATCCCGATGGACGAGGGCATTCGTCACCGACTCTCGCAGCATTTCCGGCGGTAACTCTGCTCGCACTTCCGGCTCGAATCCGCGGATGATGCCTGCGTCGCGCAGGTGCAGCCGCAACAAACGCTCTATCTGGTCCAACTGTTGCGGCAGCCTCCCTTCAACCGTTTTTCGGTCAAGTATCGTTTCTCCCGCTATCTCCCCCTCGAAGCGAGCGAATTCCATCCGTGCCGTCGGCAGCATCCGCTGCGGTTGACGGCCGAAAAGCAGCGCCCCCGCGACCGTGAGTTCCTCTCCCGCCATGCACTTCAAATTGCGCAACAAGCGCGCCAACTCTTCGTCTGGCCGGTCCGTTTCCTCAGCCACTCCATAGGCCGCAGCCAGGAAGGCATTTAGAATGGGCTTATCCACGTCGGACAGCCCGGTCCCGGAGAGAACCGATTCGTCGAAAAAAAATGATCGAACCGCCATATACATACGGCGAATCTCTTCGCGTGAGGCCAATCGCTTGCCCGAGTTCTGACGAACATAGCACTGGCCCCGCTGTGTGTAGTACGGTCGGTCAAGCCCGCGGGAAATCGTGATCTTCAGAAGCCGCGTTACGCCAATTTCAACCTGTTCAATAAAAGCCGTGGCGCGAGGAGTAACGTTGTTTGCCAGAATCTGGTCTACGCGCTGGCGCGCGCCATCTACATCGGTCACACCTGAAACTGTGCCGTCATCTTCAATGCCCAACCACAGCACGCCGCCCTCCGTATTAAGAAAGGAGATAAACGCCGTAGCCAGACTCTCGGGGCGCGCCGCGGCCGACTTGAATTCGGCGTGCATTGTCTCGCCGCCCTGAACCACTTGGGCAATCTCATCCGCAGTCATCAGACTCCCTCAATACCCCGCATTCACATACCCCTCCTGCGCGCCGGGCCCGAACCCCAACTCAAACCGCCTTTCCCGAAACTCCTCCACCACACCGGCATACCGGTCTTCGTCAATGAAATTCTGCCGCTCTGACGGATCCCGTTCCAAGTCGAACAGCACCTCCGGCATCTCTTCACCATAGTACTGATACTTCAGATCGTCCCACTTGATCATCAGATTGCGCGCCCCAAACTGGCTGACGCTCTCATTGCGCCAATCTCCTCCATCCCCCCGCATCAGCGGCGCCAGACTGCGGCTGTCCAGCCCCTCCGGTATCGGGATCTCGCACAGCTCGCACAGCGTGGCGAACAGGTCGCACAGATTGACGTTTTCATCGACAACCCTGCCGCCGCCAAATGACTTGGGCCAGCGTATGATCAACGGCACGCGCGCACTGGCCTCGAAAAACTTCTGCTTTTCCCAGATACCGTGTTCACCCAGCATCTCGCCGTGGTCACTGGTGTAGACGATGATCCAGTCGTCAAGATCCTGGCCCACGTGCTCCAACGCGCGCAACAGCGAACCGTACATCTCGTCGATCCTCTCAATCATGCCGTAGTAGCCGGCGACCGCCCGCCGCAACTCCCGCGGCGAGGCATCCACGCCCGGCCGCACCTGCTTCTGGCTCAGAAATGGATGGTCGAATACCGGTTCATCCAGAAACGGCTCCACCCGGTTCAGGTAGTATGTGAACTTCTCTTCACTCGTGAAGTAAGGATAGTGAGGTTGATTCAGGCTGACTTTCAGCAGCAGCGGGCGTTCCGGCTGCTGCCGGTCATAGTAGGGATCGGTGAAGTACTGCTCGATCAAGTCGAGCGCGCCGGTCAACGCATACTCGTCCTGGACGATGTGCGGCGAATGGCCCACACCCGCCCGCAGCACCTCCTTAGTGTCGCTCCACTTAACCTCCCCCAACCCTCTCGTGTACCGGGCAAAAGAGTCCTCGTCCCGGTCCGCGATAAAATGCGGGCCCACCTGCATCGCCGACCCAATGCGCTGGCTCCACCCCTGCATCTGGTCGGTCCCGGTGTGATGCAGCTTGCCCGCCGCCGCCGTATGATACGCGTATTGGCTGAATCGTCGGGCAAACGTCATATGCCCCACCGGCAAATCCTGGGCAAAGACTTCGCAGCCGCAAGTACGCGGCAGCTGACCCGACATCATCGCCTGCCGACCCGGAATACAAATCGGCGAAGCTGCGTATGCGTTTCTGAACACCACGCCAGTCTCCGCCAGACCGTCCAGCGTGGGCGTACGCACGACCGGGTCACCCTCGTAGCCGGTGATGTCGGCACGATGCTCGTCGCTCATCAGAAAAAGTACATTTGGTGGCATATAAGGCACTCCTGCGAGAAGAAAATGTGGATGGTAGCGTTCTGCCCGCGCGCCTGCTTATGCGCCGGACTGAAATATGTGTTGTTACTACTGCTCTGGACCTTCTTGCGGAGCTGTCTTCCCCATCAGCGCCAACAAAGGCAACCATCAAGGTCTGCCTTCGGCAACCCAGACTTATGCCCCTACGTTTCTGACAGGCCGGTGGGGAACAGTTATTTCCTTGAGCCGGAGATATGCAAGTTCGAACTGCGTTCAGGACTTTCGTTGCCGCAGGTGGGCCAATTCGGCCTCCAACTCCTGCACGCGCTTAGCCGCCTGCCGGTGAGCCTCCTCTCCCGCATCCGCACGCTGGGCTTCGGCGTCCGCACGTTGCGACTCTGCATCCGCACGCCGGGCTTGCTCATCCGCACGTTGCGACTCTGCCTCGACCAGCAACTCTGCCTCTTCCGCCCTATTGACCGCGACCTGATAAGTCGGAATGACAAACCCCGAATACACCTCGTCTATTGCTAACTCTTCCAGGCGCGGCTGCCGCCATAGATCCGAATGCCGAAACTGCAAGCCGGGCAGTATCTCCGAGCGGATGACACCCTGGTCATCAGGCGGAATCTCCTCGAAACTGTCCTCCAACGTGAGACGGTAGAAGTTCAGGTGCTCGCCGCTGGGATCGAGAATGTAGTACTCCTTCACACCGCCCAAGGCGTAGTCAGTTTTCTTCTCCTCCGTATCCCGCAACACCTCAGCAAGAGTGGAATCGGAAACCGCTTCAACAATGAGATCGCACACGCCCCCAAAGTGACGGTGGTCGGTATCTCTCCACGGCGTCGGATTGCTCCTCAGAATCACGCCAATGTCCGGCTTTCGTACTTGCACTCGTTCGCCGGACGGCTCTTCAGCATCCTCCATCGTCAGGACAAAACCGGTTTCCAGATTGATGAGATTTGCAATGTCGTGCGTGCTCAGATACCGGCGCAAGAGGTCCAGAAACCAATTGTAAAGCTGAAGCTGCCGCGGGTTGGGCGATGGTTTGGCCTCCAGTCTGCCGTTATTCCATTCATAGCTGACGTCCATGTCTGGATAAGGGTTCTCATACCACTTGACCCAATACTCTTCTAAGCTGACATAGCGCCCTTCATCCGGAGCCCAGGGATTCAACTGCCTGTCGGGGGGCGCAGCAGCTTCCTCAGTGGTGGAACCGTTCGATTGCAATGAGTCGACCCGCATTTGAGGCGCGTCTGACGCCAGTTCTGCGCGTTCCATGGTCTCTACTCCGCCTATGCAAATCCTCTCCCAAGCGGTACAACTGTTCTGAAAGGGATTCTATCACGAGTCCCCGACCGAATCCAATGGTTTTCCCACACAGACGCATCCCAAAATGGGGGCGAAATTTTCCATACCTCAGGTAGCGGCGGAGCCGTACCCATCTCGCCCCAGCTCTGAGTCTGAGGTAGCCTCCTATCTGACCACCGATCACTAACCACTGACCACTGCAGTTTGGGCGGTCGGGCCTATTCGGCCCTCCCTTG
>JAPPKG010000707.1:0-6331 GCA_026914085.1 Caldilineaceae bacterium
TGGTATATATGGGTGTCGGCGTCAGTGGAGGAGAGGAAGGCGCACTCTGGGGCCCGTCGATTATGCCCGGCGGCGCTGCAGATGGTTGGGAAGCGGTCGGACCCATGCTGCGGGACATCTCCGCCAAGGCGGAGGAAGACGGGGAACCCTGTGTCAGCTTTATAGGACGCGGCGGCGCAGGCCACTATGTCAAGATGGTTCATAATGGCATCGAATATGGGGACATGCAGCTGATAGCGGAGGCGTATGACATACTTCAGCAAGTTCTGGGGCTGAGTCCTGGTGAACTGGCAGACGTATTCGCCGAGTGGAACGAAGGAGAATTGGACAGCTTTCTGATTGAAATAACGAGCAAGATTTTCCGCAGGCTGGACGAGGAGAGCGGCCGCGCACTGGTTGACATGGTGCTTGACAAGGCGCAACAGAAGGGCACGGGAAAATGGACCAGCCAGAACGCCATGGACGTAGGCGCGCCGATTCCAACCATCAATAGCGCGGTAACCGGCCGCATCATCTCCTCGCTCAAAGAGGAACGCGTCGCCGCATCCGCGCGGCTGCCGGGCCCTGAACCGCAGCCCTATGAAGGCGGTCGCCAGGAGCTGATCGACGCCACCCGTGACGCCTTGTACGCGAGCAAGATCAGCGCCTACGCGCAGGGGATGGCGTTGTTGCGCCAGGCAAGTGAGGAGTACGATTACGGGCTGAATCTGGGTGAAATCGCGGCGATCTGGCGGGCCGGCTGCATCATTCGGGCCCGCTTCCTCAACCGCATAACCGACGCCTACAACCGCAATCCCGGATTGACGAACCTGCTGCTGGACGACGAGTTTCGGGCTGCGGTCACCAAAAGGCTGCCGGCGTGGCGCAAAGTAATCCAACTGGCAGTCGCGAGAGGCATCCCTACACCGGCGTTCAGCGCCAGCCTGGCCTACTATGACAGCTATCGCAGTTCGAGGCTGCCGGCCAATCTGATCCAGGCGCAACGGGACTTTTTCGGCGCCCATACCTACGAACGTACTGATCGAGAGGGCATCTTTCACAGCGAGTGGGAGTGAAGCGACAGTTGGTTAACCGCTGGCACGTGGCCATCCCTTCCATACTCCTGCTGGGCGCAGCCTGGATCTGGGTAAGCCGCCCGTCCATCGTCGAATCGACTTTCGATACCCCGCGGCCGGCCTTGTACCACCCGGCCCCCGACTTCACGCTGCCCCGATTCAGTGCGATTGGGGCCGAAGGAAATCCGTTCAGCCTTTCTTCGGCGAAGGGGCGACCGGTCGTACTGAATTTCTGGGCCACATGGTGCGGTCCTTGCCGTCGAGAGTTTCCTGCCCTCCAGGCTGCGGCCGCGCGCCACGGGGGCTGTATGGCGGCGAGCGAATCAGTTGGTGAGGACCAGCAGAACACAGGCGGCCCCGAACAGGACTCAGATTGCGTCCTGTTCATTGGTGTAAATCAAGGGGAGAACGCTGACACTGTCACACGCTTTCTGAACGAAGTAGGCAGCCCGGCCGGGAGGAATGGAAGCTCCACTGCCGGGCAGTCCGACCGCACTTCAGAGTTCGAGATCGTTCTGGACCGCTCTCTTGAAGTTGGACAACGCTACAATGTGCAGGGGCTGCCGCTCACCTACTTTATCGACGCTGAAGGTACTATTCGCGGAGTATGGTCGGGCGAAATGAACAGTGTCATCCTGGCAGAGCAAATCGCTGAAATTTTGCCATGATGACCGATCATGAGAAGCTAGCCAGGGTATTGCGCCATCTGCAAGTCGAAAGCGCCCCGCTGGTGGGAAGAGGAATGACATCCTCCCTGTACGACATCGGCGGCGGGCGCGTTCTGAAAATCCACAATGAACAGCAGGAACCAGGATACCTTTCGCTGTTGCAGCGCTTTACGGAGCAGCTTCAAGGATTCTCATTTCCTTTCGCAGTACCCCTCATATACGAATACGGCACGGTCGGGAAGATACACTATCATGTCGAAAGGCGGCTTCCCGGACAGGACTTTGCAGAGCTCCTTCCCCGCCTGACGCCTGGCGAACGGCGCAGCGCTTTTGCATCCTTCTTAGACGGCCTTCCTCCCTTGCACGCTGTCCATATGCCGAACCTGCCATTTGGCGAACCCCTGAACCCACAGGAGGCGATTTCCGCGGATACCTGGCCCGGCTTCCTGCAGGCGCGCATCGAGGCAACCCTGACGCGTTCCTATACCGATTTGCAGGAGGACCTGGCCGATGTGGACCGCATCGTGGACGGGTTCTTTCGAAAACTCGGCACTTTGCCGCCACGGCCGCAAAAGTGCCTGGTCCATGGCGACTACTTCCCCGGCAATGTCCTGTGCGACGAGCGAGGAATCCTGACGGCAGTCGTGGACTTCAGCCCGCTGACAGTGATCGGTGATACGCTGATGGATCTGGCTGGTGCCTACTACTTCTGCCTAATCTATGACTTTGTAACTGAGTCGGACTACGAGTTTCTGCGTCGCCGGATAACCGAAAAATACGGTACCCACAGCTGGCAACGAATCGACCTCTATCACACCTTCTATTGCTTTCGCTTCAGCGACTGCAAGATCCCCGACAACCACACCTACCGCTGGAGCCTGAGCCGACTGCGGACGCTCTAATTCAACCCCTGTCACCAGTCCTAAGCACAGTGGACTTCAGCAACAGCTATCGCGACGCTGGCTGCGGCTCCTCTGGACCGGCCAAGGTGCCAGACGCTGTCGGCAGCGAGAAGAGATGCAGCAAAAAGACCCACACAATAAGCAGATCCGGCAGTGCATACGAGGCATCGATCAGACCGTGTCCTAGCGCGGCCGCGACGGCCCCCAACGCACCTACGGCAATGGCATCAACTGTTGCCGCCCTCCAAAGAGAACGAAGCCCCATCCACAGCCAGGCCGCAGCCAGAGCGAGGCCAGGCAGACCTAGTCGTGTCCACCAGTCGAGAACGACGTTATGGGGATGGTTGAGGCTGGGGTCTCGCCAGGCAGCCGGCAGTATGTAGCCGCTCCGATAGCTGTAAAGAAAGTTGTCCGGACCGACCCCCAGCCAGAGATGATCCAGGGCCATCTGTACGCTGCTGCGCCAGAGACTGAGGCGAATGCCGGCCGTACCCTCAGGACGAAAGTCCAGGAGGCTGCGGAATCGTTCCGTTCCCAGGAATGGGATCAACCCCAGAACCATAGCCGCTGCCACGGCGGCCAGACCCCATCCCCATCGCCTCGACAGCCCCAGGCCTGGCGCGGCCAGAAGGCGCCTCCCCCCGATGGCCAGAGCCAGCAACATCGCCGGCAGGCCAAGGAAGATCGCTCCTTTGCTGAAAGTCAAGAGAAGTGCCAACAGTTGAGGAATGGTCAGGAGAAGCGCACAGCGTGCCGGCATCGGTGCACTCTTCCAGGACCCCAGGAGGGGGAGTCTCTCTAGCCGCGTCGGAGTTTCCCCGTTTCTCTCGTTCCCGGCCTTCAACGTCCCGAATATACCCATAGCCAGACCCATCGCCGCAGTCCGCTCCAGGTATAAACCCAGGTTATTGGGGGAACCGTAAAAAGCCCGTATCCGGTTTACGCCCTCGGCCTGGATGACGTTCTGCTCCGTGACGTACTGCCAGAGGCCGGCAGTAGCGACTACCGCCCCGCCCGCCAACCAGCAGAACGCGAGAAAGGTCCGAGCGGCACCGGAGTCGTCTTCTCGGCCCAACGTCTCGTGCAATAACAGCGCAAAGAGGCCGGCGCTGAGGAAGAGGGTGCGCCACTCGCGTAACGCCACACCTTCCTGCTCAGCCGCAACAGTGGCTACGAGGGCGAAAGAAACGAGCAGGAAAAAGATCCGGTGGCGCGCGTCAAGAACAGTTGGCTGCTGTCCCGATGTCCGTTGGCCGCCCTGCAAAATGAAGTGCCTCGCCACTGTGAGGCCCAAGCCGCCGTAAACTCCGAGTTCGATCAGATTGAGCGCCCGACCAGGCAGGAAAGGCAGGGGATGCAGGTAGAAGGGAAGCCCAAAGAGGAGTGCCCCGGTCCATAGGACCGGTCGCCGCAGCCCCGCGACGCCGAGCATGACCAGCCCCGCGTCGGTGAGTACCCAGTTCTGGGCGACAATCCCAGTTCCTATCAACGCGACACCGGCAACGGCCATGCCGATTGCGTATTTCCATGGCACATAGGTGATTAGCCGGGCGAATCGGTGTGCCCAAATCTGCGCCATCCCACGACCTCGTCTGCCCTGTGGCGCGAGTGCGGCATCAATGGCGCCTTCCCCTGACAGCCGTCTGGGCGCCACAACCCTCTCGAGAATCGGACCGGCGGAGGCGACGGCAAGCCAAACTCCGATCAGGCCCAATAGGATTGCAGGCCATTGTGGCCGGGGAACTGCTGGCATCGCGTCCACAGCCACGGCCCGCAGGACGGTCTGGCCCCAACCGCGCCATACTTCGACTACCACCTGGTGAGGCCCGTCGTTGGAAGCCCGGTGAACGACAACCCACTCAGTAGCCGGACCGGCCTCGGTCTCCTTTTCCGGGGCAAAGAGTGGCAGGTAGCCGCCAGGTTGGCCGCCACTGTCAGAATTTCCCCAAAGAGTGGGCAGGCGGTTGGCGGGACGTCCGTCTACCGTCACGAAAATGTAGCCCCAATAGTCTCCCAAGGCTAACTGCAGTGCGAGTTCTCGGCCAACATATTCGAAGGCCAACCGCCCCGACGGCTGCGTCCATGGCTCGTCCGGCTCGGTCGTGTCCGCCCCTTCGACAGTGACGTGCCAGCCCGGTTCGAAAGCAAAGACTGAGCTGTCCATCGATGCGACTGCGCCGCTGTCGAGCCGGCTTACAGTGGTTGCCGCGCCCGGCCTACTGGCCTCTTCGCCAGAAGTAGCCAGCCCCCCCACAGCCCCAAGAATAGAGAGTAGCGCCACAATCAGGAGATGACTCGGAGAAGCAGAAAGTCGAGCAGGCATAGTGAAGACGATCCTATCACACGCTTGAGAATTCGTAGAACCGGGAGCAGAGAAGCCAACTCCAAAACAGAATGAAACTCTTTAGGCTGTAACGTCGTCATAGATGTTGTACAGTTATCGCCGGTGGTGGCACCGAAGACTTGCGTTTCAATGGGGGATTGAAAAATGAAGGCGAAATTCTCTGCAAATGCAGCGATTGGCTTGGTTGCGACGATGACCCTGATCCTGATTGCAGTATTCGTAGCGAATACTGCGTCACCCGCACCTGCAGTGATGGCCCACGAGGCCAGGCTCACCGTCCCTACGTCACATTCGGTAACGGTGGTGGGGGAAGGCACCGTAAGCATCGAGCCTGATATCGCCACAGCTTCGATCGGTGTGGAAGTAATACGGCCTTCGGTGAGAGAAGCCAGCGCTGCTGCCCAGGCAATTATGGAAGAGGTCCAGGCTGCCCTGCTGTCGCTGAACATAGATGAGAAGGACATTCAGACCAGACACTTCAGCATCTTTGCCGAACGGTTTGGGCCTGGCGGCTTACTCGACGAAGACGAAGTTCGCTATCGTGTGAGCAATACGGTCTTCATCACGATACAGGATCTGGAGAGCATCGGCGATGTGCTGGATGCGGCGATCGACGCTGGCGCGAACAACATCTATGGAGTCGATTTCAGCTTGGCGGATCCAGCTTCGGTGGAGTCAGAGGCCCGCGCAAAAGCGGTCGCAGACGCCTATAATAAGGCAGGAGACTTGGCCCAGCTTATCGGCGTAGACGTCGGCGAAGTAATGGGAATCAGCGAGATAATTGGCCAGGGCGGCGGCTTCTTCGGCGGGAATTTCTCAAGGATGGCAGCGGCCGAGATGGGAGGCGGCTCCGGTCCAATCAGCCCAGGTGAGCTGAATCTGACAATGCAGTTGCAAATCACATACGAACTCCGCTAGGACGGACGGCAAATGCCAGCCGCCTGATTGCTGACACAGACACGTGCGGGCCCGATAGGACACTGTTCCCACTCGATGTGTACAGTGCGCCTGGGCCTGTATCCTTCTCTCCCCACCCCACATGAAGGGTGCAACCTGACGCTTGTGCATTCCTCGGCTGTGTTCTGGTTTCTTCTCAAGAACTGTTCAGTATCTGAAACGTGTTCACGCCTCGTTCGGACCAACCTGGCACAGGGGGGCATTCCAAAATGGGGGCGAACAGTCGCATATCTCTGGAAGAAATCAGGCCGCCGTCAGTTCACTTTCCAACTGCCTGCAAATGAAGCGGTGTTTCTCACTACTCTCTACTCGCATTTGGGCGGTCGGGCCTATTAGGCCCTCCCTTTTGGGGGGGGGGGGGGGGGCCCCCCCCCCCCCCCCCCCCCCCCCCCCCCGCGGGGGGGG
>JAPPKG010000275.1:0-6327 GCA_026914085.1 Caldilineaceae bacterium
TCAGTGGTCAGTGGTCAGAGAGGGCGCTTATTCTGGCGGAAACTGGAATGGGAACCGACCATGGCTTGGGCGCCTCCAGAGGTATAGGATAGTTCGGCATCATTTTGGGATGCACCCGAATCATTGGGAAGACTTGACTAGGCGCGGGCTGGCCTTTATCGTAATGCAATGGAGAAACTTTTTCCTGATCGCCCGCATTAGCTTCAGGCACCAATATAAGAGGAGCGTTTTCATGCCTGTAAAGATCGCGCAAGTAGAGAAGCGGTTTGCAAGTCCGGGGCCGCATCCGAACGGACTCCAGGCCAGTGCCGATGGGCTGTGGTGTATTGACCAGGGCAACGACAGGCTCTACCGGCAGGACTACGAGACGGGAGAGGTGCTATTCGACGTCCAGACCGACACGGTCAAATCGAGCGGCATAACAGTGGGCGGGGGCTATGTGTGGATCGCGTCCACGTACGAGAGGAAGATTGCGCAGTTGGATGCGGAAACGGGCCGGACGGTAGCCAAGTACAGTTCGCCCGGGGCCGGTGTCGTGGCATGGCGGGAGGGCGCGGCGGATGCCCAGGAGACGGGCGCCCACGGGCTGGAGTGGCGCGACGGCAGGCTGTTTGTGGCGTCTCCGCCCTCGCAGATGGTGCATGTAATGGATCCAGAGGGCTGGCAGGAGGTGCACAGCATCCGGGTACCGGGGCTGCGGGTACACGGGATCGCATGGTCGGAAGATGGGAAGCTGTGGGCGGCGGACACGTCGGCGGGCACGGTCTGCCTACTGGATCCTGAGAGTGGACGGATCTTTGATGTGATACGTGTGGAGGCGCCTGACGAAGTTCACGGCATGACCATCCGCGAAGGGGTGCTGTGGTTCTGCAATGCGGAGACTTGCGATATTGGCAGGCTGCTTGTGGCATGAATGCCGTCTGATACGACGAAATGGGGTTCACGAAATAGTAACCGACCAGGCCGGCGCTCCAGACAGCTGCCCGTCTGTCGCTCGGGGCAGCACGTTTGCTGCATACCTGGAACTTCAGTGGTTCAAGGCAAGTGCTAGCAGACTATTGACCATTAATAAACAGGGCAATATTCGTAGCGTGCAAGATTGACAGATGGCATGAGGACACGGGTTCCCAGACATTGGAAGGCAGGAGAATGCCACAAGTAAGTTATGCCGACCCGTGACCAGACACCTGGCGTTATCGTTGACGCAAAGGCCAGCTTGCACTATAATATGAGCGAAAAGTTCGGCGTTGGCGCAGTGGCTTAGAAGATCTGGGAAAGCGATCTCCTCGTGGATAGTACAGCTTCTCAACCTGCGGCATTTCGCGATGATCTCAGGCAGCAGGTACGGGCCGCCCCTAGTTGGTTCCAAGGACGGCAAGGCAGGCGACTGCGCGAGATGCTGCTCGCCTATTCGTTTTTGGCACCTGCTTTCATAATAATTGGACTCTTCGGTCTTTTTCCCCTTGCTTTCGCCGCCTACGAGAGCACGTTGCGCGGTCTAAATAAGATCGTCGGCTCTTACGACGGTTTGGGCAACTACGTCAAAGCAGTTGACAACCTCATCTACATCATTACATTCTGGATAGCAGTCGGCCTGATTTATTTCGCCGTCAGCACGATCGCGCGTGCTGTTCAGGAACACCGACAAGAGCAGACGAATGCGATGCGGTGGGCTTTGCCAGCGACTCTGACAGCGGCGGGCACTGCTCTGTTTGCTCGATTTGTATATGTTCTTCTGCCTGAGATGCTGCTGATCCCATCCAAACTACGAGGGCAGAACAACACACAAGAAGCATTTCGCAGTCTGGTGGTGGAGACATGGTGGCTGCCCAAGGTGCAGGTAGCACTCTGGATCGCAGTCGTTCTGCTGGTCGGAGGGGTGGTGTGGGGGTTGTTCGTCAACCGCACTGTAGCCCGAGACAGCCGGGAACCGATTTATTTTGTGCCTTTCTTCAGTGCCGGCATCAGTCTGGTCAGTGCCGCCGCACTCATCTGGCTGACGTGGACTGAGATTAACGCTGCCTACGCTGAAGCGTTGGAGGAGGGCGTAGGGCTGGAACTCTGGTCGCAAATTGTGACCATCAGCGCGGGATTCCTTCTGCTACTGCTGGCTTGGCGACTATGGGAGAGTGCGGGGCAGCGGTCTTCCAATACGGGCATGGCATTGCGGCTGGTCGGGGCGGTGGCCCTGATGGCGGGGGCGTGGGTATTGATCGCGGAGTTGCCGCGGGTCGTGTCGGCGGGCGACGAGGACTGGTGGAACGGGTTGATGGCAACTGTGTTCTACGTCCTGGGAACGGTGCCTATTCAGTTGGGCCTGGCCCTAATTCTGGCGGCGCTACTCTTTCAGAAGATTCGCGGCCAGACGCTTTTTCGCGTGCTCTATTTCCTGCCGTATGTGGCGCCGTTTGTGGGTACGGCCGCGGTGTTCCGGATCATATTTTCCAACAGGCCGACGGCGCCGCTGAACAGTCTGCTGGACCTGTTCGGTGCGGAACCACTTCTCTGGTTGAGTGAACCAGCCGGGATTATCCAGATGATCACCGGCGGAAGGATCGATTTGGGGCCGATACTGTCGGGACCGAGCCTGGCTTTGGTCGCGATCATGATTTACGGCATATGGACGTATGTCGGGTTCGATACGGTGATCTTTCTGGCCGGGCTGGGGGCGATTCCGAATGAGCTCTATGAGGTAGCCGACATTGACGGCGCCGGAGGTTGGGCGCAGTTCCGGCACGTAACGCTGCCGCTGCTCTCGCCGACGATTTACTTCCTTTCGCTGTATGCGGTGATAGGTACATTCAAGGCTTTCAACCATATTTTCGTGCTACGGCAGGCGGCGGCGCTGGGCACGACGGATACGGCGAGTATCGTTATCTTCCAGGCGTTCAAGCGGGATACGAGGTACGGGTACGCTTCGGCGCTGGCCATTTTGCTGTTGCTCATCATCATGGTCATTACATTGGTCAACAACCGGATTGCCAGCAGGAGAGTCTTTTATGGCTAGCGGTGCGGTCGGTGCAGGGACATTTCGAGCCCGGCTAGCGGACCCGGCAGCGCGCCGAGCTGCGTTAAACCAGGGGATTATATATGTTGTCCTGGTGGTGGGGGCGGCGGCCTCGATTCTGCCGTTTCTCTACACGGTTAGTGTTTCACTGATGAATCTGACGGAAGCAACAGGGGGCCGGGCGCTGCCTGCCACGCCGCAGTGGAGCAATTACGTAGAGGCGTGGCAAGACGCGCAGTTTTCGCTGTACTTCATGAACAGTGTAAAGATCACGCTGATTTCAGTTGGCGGCGCACTGGTCTTTTGCGCGCTGGCGGCCTATGCCTTCGCCCAGATGGAGTTTCCCGGCAAGACCTTTCTGTTCACACTGCTGCTTTCGACTCTTATGCTCCCTGAGGCCATCACCTGGGTGCCAAATTTCATCACGGTGTCCTGGTTGGGGCGCATCAGCCCGGTTCCCTGGCTCAACAA
This sequence comes from Caldilineaceae bacterium, assembly GCA_026914085.1. Taxonomy (GTDB): domain Bacteria; phylum Chloroflexota; class Anaerolineae; order Caldilineales; family Caldilineaceae; genus Bin5. Next base: position 3,479 of record JAPPKG010000275.1, read on the forward strand.
CTGGCCTTCGTTGACTATTCCCTTTATGGCGAGCGCGTTCGGCATATTTTTACTGCGTCAGTTCTTTCAGCAGATCCCGCGCGAGTTGTGGGACTCTGCCCAGATAGACGGATCGGGGCACCTGCGATACCTGGTCAGAGTCGTCCTGCCGCTATCGAGCGCCGCGGTGATGACGCTGGTGCTGTTTGGGTTTGTGGGCGCGTGGAACGCACTGGCCTGGCCGATCCTGGTGACGACGACGCCGGACTGGCGGCCAATTTCGTACGGACTGCTGTCGTTCCTGGACGAAGCGGGCGCGTTGTTGCATTTGCAGATGGCAGGGGCAATCATCACGATGCTGCCTATCGTGGTGCTCTATTTCTTTACGCAGCGCCACTTCATTGAAGGCATTGCCACGACAGGCTTGAAGGGTTAGCGGGACGGTTAACGCCGAACTCAGGAAAATTCGCGTCCAGGACGGTAGGACAGCGACTTTCAATAGCGTGTTTTCCATTTGGGTATTCAGACACAACAGGAGACCAAACCCTATGAATGCAAATCGTATGTGGATGCTGGCCGCGCTCATGGTTGCCGCGCTGGTTCTGGCCGCGTGTCCGGCCCCGGCGGCCCAAGCGCCGGCGGCGATGGAGGAGGAAGCTCCTGCCGAAGCGCCGATGGATACGGGGCCATGTGCACCGGCGGCGGACGGTCCGCTGGCAGGCATTGACCCACGCGGTCAGACGATCGTCTGGTGGCACCAACACAGCGGCTCACGCGAGGAGAAGCTGGCGGTCATTGTTGAAGACTTCAACACCAACAATGAGTGCGGGATAGTCCTTGACGCGCAGAACCAGGGCGGGTACAACGATATTCGCGACAAGGTGAACGCCAGCACGGCGTCGGGTGAGCAGCCGGCGAGCCTGATTGTCGGTTATCAGAACGACCAGGCTTTCTACCAGTTGAACGAAGTACTGGCCGACTTCGACAAGTTTATCGATGACCCGACGTGGGGTCTTTCGGCAGAAGAGCGGGACGACTTCTTCGCAAGTTTCATTGAACAGGGCGTCCACCCGGTCTTCGACGGCCAGCGGCTGGGCTTTCCGCCCAACCGCTCGATGGAGGTCCTGTACTACAATCTGACCTGGCTGGAAGAGTTGGGTTTCGACGGACCGCCATCGACGCCGGCAGAGTTTGAGGAGATGGCATGCGCTGCGGCGGAAGCGAACGGCGACGGCACCGGCGGCTACATTTTGCGCGACGATGCCTCGGCGACGGCGTCCTGGACATTCGCTTTGGGCGGTGACGTGCTGAACGAGGACAACACCGGTTATGTCTATAATGGGCAGGCCACGATCGACGCGATGACGATGCTGAAGAGGATGCTGGACAACGGTTGCGCCTACTTCTTTACTGAAGGCTACCCGAATCCAGAGTTTGCGGCGCGGCGTGCCAGTTTTACACAGGGTTCCAGTTCCGGTCTGCCCTTCTATGCCAACGACATGGTGACGATAGCTGAAGAGCAGGGACGGGACATGGACGTGTGGGGCGTGACGGCGATTCCGCATACGACAGAGAATCCGGTGCAGAACATCTACGGTGCGGACGTCATGATTACGGCGGGCCCGCCGGAGCAGGAGCTGGCGGCGTGGCTGTTCATTAAGTGGTTTACTTCACCGGAGGTTCAGGCGCGCTGGGTAGAGGCCAGCAACTACTTCCCCACCCGTGCGGGAACGGAAGCGCATCTGAGCGGCTATGTGGAGGAGAACCCGCAGTATGGCGAGGCTTTGGCCCTGCTAGGTTACGGCGCGTATGAGCCGCAGCTCATCTCTTACCAGGCTGTGCGCGATGCCGCGGAAACGGCCTTCAACGAGATCATGCAGGGCGCGGACATCCAGGCGACGCTTGATGCGTTGACGGAGACGGCCAATGAGCTGCAGGAAGAGCTGATGGGTGAGGTGCAGTAGGAGTCAGGCTTCGGTGTTGTACCAGCACCGAGTTGACAGTGTTGAATGTACAAAGGAGTGGAGGGGTTGCCCCTCCACTCTTTCTATTTCAGGATTCTGATTGTTTGGCGGTCTTGCCGTCCCCTCTGGGCCCTCTACGCGGCCGGCCGCGGAAATCCAGTTGCTGGAATCGTTCGAAGTGTCGCTTACTGCCATCCTCCTGCTCCTCGCCACCCCACTCTCGCATGCGCTTCTCGGTGGCCTCGAGGTCGTCGAACTGACTTTCATGACAAAGGATCGCCTTAATCTTCAGTTCGAGGTCATCTGTAATGTCGACTTCAACATCGGACTCTTCGGCGTGGCTGATGTAGAGCTGGCTGATGTTGTGGGGAGGATAGCCCTCGTTGGTCAGGTCGGGGTAGAACATTGGGTTGTCGGCGGCCGGGAAGATGGCCTCGAGGGCGATGAGTCCGGCGTTACGATGATCGGGATGGTTGATGTAACCGCGCCCCGAGACGTAACGGTCAGGGCTGTTACAGATGACCAGCTGGGGACGGATGCGGCGAATTTCGCGACATACACGTTTACGGATTTCGGGCGTTGGGCGGAGAAAGCCGTCCTCCTCGTCCATAAAGAGGACATCCTTGACCCCGCAGAGGGCGGCTGCCTTGCGCTGCTCCTCTTTACGCATCAGGATCAGCTGGCGGCGGGTGACGAGGGGGTTGTGGTTGCCCTTATCGCCGTTGGTCAGGATCATGTATGTGACTTCGATGCCCTGACGGGCCATCTGGATGGCAGAACCTGCGCAGGAGAAGTCGGGGTCATCCGGGTGCGCCATGATGATCAGGACGCGCTCCACTTCTGACCAGTCAGGTGGTTTCATTTGGCGAGAATCGGTCATTTGGTTATCTCCTGAGACTACGGAAG
>JAPPKG010000478.1:0-6321 GCA_026914085.1 Caldilineaceae bacterium
GCCGCGACTGGCCCCGCTGCCAGGGCGAAATCCTCCCCCTCGACCACGGACTCGCAACCTGGATGGAATTCTCCCACCGCGCCCTCTCCGGTGTTGCCCTCATCATGGGAGTATGGCTGCTCGTCAAAGCCGTCCGCCTCCGCCATGACCTGCCTGGCTTCCTGCCCTTCGCCATCGCCTCTGCAGCATTCCTCTTGATCGAAGCCCTCATCGGCGCCGTCACCGTCCTCACAGGCCTCACTGGCGACAACGTCTCCGTCGCCCGCGGCCTCCTCGTCGCATTCCACCTGCTCAACTCCCTGTTCCTCGTCGGCGCCCTCGCGCTCACCACCGTATACGCCTATCCCGGGCACACCTGGCCGCCCGCCTGGACAGGCCAGACCGGGCTCAAGATTCTGTTTGCTGTCGGCATGTTGGGGATGATGTTTCTTATGTTCTCGGGCGGCATCTCTGCCATGGGCAACACAATGTTCCCGCCCGAATCCTTGCAAGAGGGACTGAGAGAGGATTTCAGCGCCGCTTCCCATCCGCTCATTCGCCTGCGCATACTGCATCCGTTCCTCGGAATCGGCGTCGGCGTCTACCTTTGGGTAAGCTACGCCCTGACCGGCTGGTTCAAACCCGCGCCGCAGGTCCGGCCATTCCGCAAAATGCTCCTGCTCGTCTATGTCGTACAACTGCTCGTGGGGACGGTAAATTTGGCTATGCTCGGTCCGATTCCTCTCCAGATACTCCACCTCGCGCTCGCCGTAGCCGCCTTCGCCCTCTGGTCCGTCGTCGGCTGGCTGACACTCAGCGCGCCCCGCGCCGGCAGCTTCGCACCATCCATGCCCTGGCAAACCAAAGAGGTCCAGCCACTGTGATCAACACCGCTACCCGTCTGCCCGCCGCCACCTGGCGCGACTACCTGACCCTGACCAAACCCAAAGTCATCTCCCTCCTCCTCTTCACCGCCGTCTGCCCCATGTTCATCGCCGCCCGCGGCCTGCCCCACTGGCTGCCCCTCCTCGGCGTCCTCGTCGGCGGCTACATGGCCACCGGCGGCGCCGGCGTCTTCAACATGGTGCTCGACCGCGACATAGACGGCCAAATGCGCCGTACAGCCAAACGCCCCCTCGTGACCGGCGTAATCAGCGTGCGCAACGCCATCATATTCGGGCTCCTGCTCAGCCTCGGCTCCTTCCTCATCCTCTGGCTCACAGCCAACCTGCTGACCGCCCTCCTGGCCTGGTTCGGCCTGCTCTACTACGTGTTCGTCTACACCGCCTGGCTCAAACGCACCACCTGGCAGAACATCGTCATCGGCGGCGCCGCCGGATCCGTCATGCCCCTCCTGGGATGGGCCGCCGTCACCAATGGCCTCGACTGGATGGCCGGTCTGCTCTTCGCCCTCATCTTCCTCTGGACCCCCGTACACTTCTGGGCGCTCGCCTTCCTCGTCAAAGACCAGTACCAGGCCGTAGGCATCCCCATGGCGCCCGCCGTCCTCGGCAGCAAACGCACGGTGCAGCAAATGCTCATCTACGCCGCCCTGACGACACTCGCCTCCCTCGCCCCCTTCGCCATAAACGAGGCCGGCTGGCTCTACACCGGAGTTGCCGTCCTGCTGAATCTTCTGCTATTTCGAAAAGTGGTAAAGCTCCACCGCCAGGTCGGCGAGGGGCACGAAGTATCCCGCGAAGATGCCCTCGACCTCTACAAATACTCCATGCTCTACCTGGCCCTCATATTCCTCGTCCTCGTCGCCGACCGAACCCTGGCAACCCTACTCCCCATCTGACAGCATCCCACCCAACGCCCCAACTTACTTTGTTTGAGGTTTCCACTTACAACCGAACGCTCCAGATCCATCCGGTGCTCCGACTGCTTCTCAGTCAGAGTCAGGATCCGGTCCGCTGCACCGGGTACGATTTCTTCGAAGAGTTGGAGATCTGCTTGTGAGGGGAGTGGCCCGCTCCACGAGGTAGACCGGACGCTTACTTCTCTGAGGACTTCAACTGATGTACTGCCTGTCTCCTGGACGACCGGGGGATCTGAGGGCTTGTGCTCACCAACGTCACTCTTGTGTCAGACGCTCGGAAATCTCGCTGTCCGCATATGTCGCCATCGCGTCTCGAAAGTCTTGTCCGATGACAATCCAGTCACTTCTCAGGGCGGCCAAATCCTCCTCAGGGCCCCTGCGAAATATCGGGTCATAATCATTCAAGGTGCCGCCCAGATCAAAAATACGCGACACGCCACTGAGAATGGATGGCAGGTTGAAAGCATAGTAACGAAAACCACTATTCTTCATTTGCTATCCTCCAATTCTTCCGGGGCCTCGATTGGACAAAGATCTCTCCCCACTTGGCGATTTGCGTACCTTCTGTCCGACCGCGATTTCGTCACGGCAGGCACAGGATACCATATCTTGTCCGGCTCTGTAAGTAATTCTGATCCGCAATCCTCCCAAACATACGCCAGCCATCGGCTGAAACACATCCAGATACAGGCACACGCCGAACGGGGTGGGTAACAGCTCAAACGGGAGGATCGCGTTCAATTTAGGCCTTGCGCTCTGTCAAATTATAATCTTGGCAAAACAGACTCTCATCTGGAGGGACAGTGCGCATCTCTGAACAAGGACAGGTTACCATCCCCAAGCATCTGCGCGACCGTTTCGGTATGACCGCCAATGTCGAGGTCGATATCACACCAACCGAGCAAGGTCTCCTGATTCGAAAACGGCCTGCTGGCAAACATCCCGTGGAGCGCGTCTACGGCATCCTGAACGGAGGAAATACCGAAGACTATCTCGGCGAAGTGCGCGGAAGATGATTACCGCTATCGATACAAGCGTCGTCCGATACAGTTAGAACCAGTGGGCACAAAAAATAAACGTCCCCCACAAGAGGGACGTCCGACTAACGCTAATACTGAAGAAATCGCCCGCACACGAATCTCAAACTTCAGGGACCGCGAGAGGACCTGGCGAACAGAGCCACCCTTTTCAACCCCACTCAATCCTCCCAAACATACTCCTCCCGCACCGGCTGAAACACATCCAGAATCCTACACCGCGTAATCGCCTGCCCCGAATGCTCAGCCCCGCCCGGAATCACATACACATCCCCCGGACCAAGCACCCGCGTCTCCCCGCCCGTAATCCGGATCTCAAACTGCCCCTCAAACATATTGATCACCTGCTCGTGCGGATGCGAATGTGCCGGCAGCGGCGACCCCTCCGCAACATCCCAGTACACAAACGTCATATTCTCGCTGTGGATAAACTTCCCCACAAACCCTGGGAACAGACCCCGCTCCTTCACCTCATCCAAACTATAAACAGTCATCTCCCACTCCCACCTAACTGTGAGTACGATTCCCACTAACCCCTGGTCCCTAACCCCTAGCCCCTGCCGTCCACGCCCTCCAGCTGCGCCACCAGCGCCATCGAATGGATAGCATCCCGAATATCCGTCAGTGGCTTCTCACCCGTGCGCACACAGTCCACAATATGCTCGTGCATCGTCAGCACGCCGTCATACCGGTACGTATCCGCCTCAGCCACCCCGTCGATCTGCCACCCGCCCAGCGTGCGCGCCTCGTTATCCTCCGTGATCTCGATCTCATGCGGGATCTTGAAATAGCAGCCCACGCCCGTCCCGTGCAGCTCCCCGCGCAGTACGCGACCGCCCGAAGCCCGGTTCCCGTGAATGAACCCCGTCGCCCCGTTATCGAAGCGCACCAGCCCCGTATAGCAGTTCCGGTAATCGCTGTCAAAGCTGTCCTGGTAGGCCGTCACCTCCACCGGCTCTCCGCCCACCATATACCGCACCAGGTCCACCGCGTGGCACAGATCGTCCCAGTTCGTCGTCGTGAAACTGAACGCATTCTCACCCAGCATCCGTTTGTGGAAGATCCCCACCGCCGTCGAGACCGGCCCCAGCCGCGCCACCTGCCGCATCGCCTCCCGCGTCACCGCCGCATGACGCCGCTGAAAGCCCACCGCACAGATCACGTCGTTCGCCACCGCCGCATCGTGGATCTGCTGCACCTCATCCATGTTCATCCCCGGCGGCTTCTCGATAAAGATGTTCTTGCCCGCGTTCAGACAGTCCAGCGCCGGCTGCAGCAGCCAGCGCTCGTGCATCACACAGTAGACCAGGTCCGGGTCCACCTCGTCCAACATGCGCTTGTGATCGTCGTAGCGGTACTGGAAATCATACGCCACCGCCACCTCGTGCAGCCGCGCCTCGTCCAGCTCGCACGCCGCCACCATCTCCACCTCCGGCAAGCGGTTCACGTTCGGATAATGCGCGCCCTGGCTGCGCGGCCCGGCCCCGATAAAAGCGGTTCGTAACATCAGGAAACTCCTTCCCAGTCGTAGTCAATGAAACCTTCATCCCGTACCATCAGCGCCGACTTGATCATCGCCTGCAGACTGCCGCGCGGACGGAAATTGATCAAACTGCGGCCCTTCGTGTTGTCATGATCGTACTGGTACCGCACCGGCACCCGCACCTCCAGCGGCTCCACACCGCTTTCCTCAGCCAGGATCGCCGCCGCCTCCGGAAAACTGAACGGCGCCGGCGCCCCGCAGTTGAACGACTCGTCCACCGCGCCCGGCTCCTCCACCGCACACACCAGCATATGCGCAATGTCCCGCGCATCGTTCGGCTGGTAAAGCCATGGCCGTCCATCCATATCGCGCACGCTGCACGGCTGGTTCTCGTCCTCCGCCCGCGCCAGCACGTCGTGCCACAGCTCCGTACCGTCGGCCATGTACAGCTCACCCAGCGGCGCGTTCTGTCCCCGCTCCAGCAGCCCCGCCACCGCGCCGACCGTAAAATGGCCGAGAATGGCGTCACCGGAGCGCACGTGGCTCGGCCGCACGATCGAGAAGCGCAGCCCCGTCTCCCGCGCCGCCATCTTCGTGAACTCCTCGCCGATCAGCTTGCCCAGCGAGTACTCCCCCATCGGCCGCTTCGGATGCCGCTCGTCCACCGGATGATACGCGCACGCGATCGTCTCGCCGTTGTTCGGAAAAACGCCCGAAGAGCTCGTATACACCATCCGCTCCAGCCGGTCCGCATGCCTGCCGCACACCCGCGCGATCAGCCGGTCGATCTGCATATTATTGTCGAACTGCGGCCCCACGATGTTCGCCGTGTGGATCACCGCATCCACCCCGGCCACCGCGCCCTCCACAAAGGCCTCGTCCGTCAGATCGCCCGCCGCCAGCTCAATATCCAACCCCTCCAGCCGCTCCAGCGCCGGGTCGTCCGGCAGCACCGTCCCCCGCACCTCGTGATTGCGCTCCAACAACTGCCGCACCAGCCGGCAACCCACCTGCCCGGCAGCCCCTGCGACAAGAATCTTCATAAACCCCCCTCTCTGATTGCCACTGACACTGGCAGGCAGCGAATGCGCTCAATCCTCCCACTAACCACAGACCACCGCAGTTCACTAAAAACTAAAAACTGACTACTAAAAACTATCCCTCCAACGCCTCATTCAAATACCCAACCACATCCCGGAACGAAATAATCCCCGCAGGCTGGCCGCTGTCATCCACCAGCGGCACATGGCGGAAGCCGTGAATCGACATCAGATTCAACGCCTGCGCGATCGGCAGGTTCGCCTTCAACGTCACCGGGTCCGCCGTCATATAATCGGCGATCGTCGCCTCCGTCATATCCTCCACCAGCCCCGCCACCCGGTTCAGAACATCCCACTCGGTAAAAATGCCCACCAGCCGGTTCTCTTCATCCGTCACCAGCATACAGCCGATGTTGTGCTGGTTCATCTGCCGCACCGTCCGCGCCAGAGAGCTTCGCCTGCCAACCGAAATAGGCACCTTCGGGTTCAGTTCTGCCAGCGTACTCGTCACCAGTACATCCTGGAACTCCGAAACGACCTCTTCCGGCTTGTCCATCTCATCGATATACTCTTCATCCAGTCCCGTGATCGGCATCTCGTCGAACTCCGCCGACAGAGGCAAAAACTCTCTCTCCTCCGCCTCCTCCCTCTCCTCCACCGTCCACAGGTCCGCCGCCATGTAAAGCTGGTTCAGATCGCCCGTCCCCCGCTGCGCCTGCGCCGTCTCCACCTGCCCCATCAGCTCGCCCGCGTAGTCCGGTTTGCGCACGTCGCGGATCACGCCCATCGCCGCCGGGTAGTCCGGGAACTCCATGCTCCCCAGAATCGACGCCAGCGGCTTCGACGTCGCATCATGCACCAGGATCTCATCCAGGTCCACCTCGTCCAGCGACACAACCTCCGGTGTAAACCCGTTCAACCGGATCCCCTTGTCCCGGTCCTTCCCGAAGATCATATGCT
>JAPPKG010000309.1:0-6291 GCA_026914085.1 Caldilineaceae bacterium
TTCCGCCGAGGAGGGCCGAGACGGGCAGGCCGCTGGCTTTGCCGGCGATGTCCCAAAGGGCGGTGTCGACGGCGCTGATGGCGCTGCCGCCGATGCCACCGGCGACGTTGCCGTTGTAGAGGAGGCGGAACATGGCTTGCCAGATGAGGTTGCGCTGCATGGGGTCGGCGCCGAGCAGGATGTGGGCGAACTCATCGTGGACAATGCGGGCGGAGGGGCCGTTGAGACCCTCTCCCCAGCCGACGATGCCATCTTCGGTGACGAGTTTGACGAGGCCGACGTGGCGCTTTTCGGTCCAGCCCTGCGACCAGCCGAAGCCGGGTTGGATGGGGGCTTCGAGGAGGAAGGTTTCGATGGAGGCGATACGCATTGGTGAGGCTCCGGGATGGTTGTTCGCGGCAGCGGGACCGCGACATGAGCAGGGCGCGGGGGTGAACGCCACGGGTGATTGACAGCTGGTGACCAACCGTGTCTATCCCGGCACACTCTGCTGGCGGTCCAAGGTTCTATAGTACCATGCGGGGAATCAGAATTGCGATCACGATGACGGCGAGCTGGCAGCCCGTGACCCAGGCGAATGCGCGCAGGAAGCGGCCGAGGCTGACTTTGGAGGCGCGGCGGTAGCCTGCCTCGCTCCAGAAGAAGAAGACCACGGCGGCGACGGCCAGTGCCAGGAGCGTGAAGCGGTGGACGGCGGGAAGCGTCCACTGGTCTGCGCCGAAAGCGATGGCGATGGCGCGCATGGCTGGGAGGGTCGTTACGATATTGAGGATGAACAGACCGCAAGAGGTAAACCAGAGCAGGTAAAACAGGGTAACCTGTGCGGCGGCGTTGCCTACAAACTTTACGTTTCTCATAGGGGGTATCCAACTATAGGGCCAGAGGCCGGGAGGAGCGGGCGTTCATGCGACGACGCCGGCCAGCTCCAACTCATTGGCGAAGTGGCACTTTGCGAAGTGGCCGGGCGCGACCTCTTCCCAGGCGGGCTCCTGCTCGTGGCAGAGGTCCTGGGCGTAGGCACAGCGGGGGTGGAAGTAGCAGCCGGAGGGCGGGTCGGCGGGGTTGGCGACTTCGCCTTCGAGGAGGATGCGTGCGGATCCGCGGCGACGGGGGTCGGGTTTGGGGATGGCCGACAGGAGCGCTTCGGTGTAGGGGTGTCTGGGGTTGGTGTAGAGTTCGAGGGTGGAGGCCATCTCGACGATTTTGCCGACGTACATGACAGCGACGCGGTCGCAGATATGGGCGACGACGCTGAGGTCGTGGGCGACGAAGACATAGGTGAGCCCCATCTGATCCTGCAGCTCCTGCAGGAGGTTGAGGATCTGGGCCTGCACGGAGACATCGAGGGCGGAGACCGGTTCGTCGGCGACGACGAGGTTGGGCTGGCAGACGAGGGCGCGGGCGATGCCGATGCGCTGGCGCTGTCCGCCGCTGAAGGCGTGGGGGTAGCGGCGCATGACCTCGGGGGCGAGTCCGACGAGACCGAGGGTGTCGGCGACGCGATCTTCGAGCTCGGTTCCCCTGGCCAGACCCATGGCGCGCAGGGGGGCGCCGATCAGCTCGAGGATTGTCATGCGGGGGTTGAGGGAGGCGTGCGGGTCCTGGAAGATCATGCGCATGTTGCGGCGCACCTGGTTGAGCTGCTGGTTGTCGAGCTCGGTCACATTGACGCGTCCGAGGTTTGGGTCGCGGAAGAAGACATCGCCCTCTGTGGAGGGGATGGCGCGCAGGATCATGCGTCCGGTGGTTGTTTTGCCGCAGCCGCTTTCACCCACGAGCCCCAATGTTTCGCCTTCGTTCACCTGCAGGCTGACATCGTCGACGGCTTTGACATAACCGACGGTGCGCTTGAATAAGCCGCGGCGAATAGGGAAGTACTTCTTGAGATTGTTGATCTCAAGAAGCGAGGATGGAGATGGGGACGGGGAGGCGTTTCCGTTTTCGCGTGACATAAGACCTTTCGTTAAAGCGCTACCGCTTTGCTACCAGTGCACAGTTTGGATTGGGCACTCAAGTATAGAGGTGGCAGCGCACGGCATGCCCTTCATCGAGCTGGATCAGCTGCGGTTCGGCCTCGTCGCAGACGCCGGGCATGAAGTCCGGGCAGCGGGGGTGGAAGGAGCATCCCTGCAGCCGCTGGTAGGGGCTGGGAACCATGCCTTCGATGGCGTTGAGCTTCTCGCGCTTGTCCTGCAGGACATCTTCGAGGCGCGGGATAGAGTTCAGCAGCCCCTTTGTATAGGGATGTTTGGGATTGTAGAAGATCGAGTCGACATCGGTGCGCTCGACGACCTTGCCCATATACATGACGACGACATCCTCGGCCATTTCGGCGACGACACCGAGATTGTGGGTGATGTAGAGGATGGACATGTCGTATTCGGCCTGCAGCTCGCGCATAAGGTCGAGGATCTGGGCCTCGGTGGTGACATCGAGGGCAGTGGTCGGTTCGTCGGCGATGAGGAGCTGGGGGCGACAGGCGAGGGCCATGGCGATTACGGCGCGCTGGCGCATGCCGCCGCTGAGCTGGAAGGGGTAGTCATCGAAGCGCTGCTCCGGGTTGGGCATTTTGACGCGGGCGAGGGTCTCGATGGCGATGTCGCGGGCTTCGGCCTTGTTGACGTCCTGGTGCAGGAGGATGGCTTCGGTGATCTGTTTGCCGACGGTGCGGACGGGGCTGAGAGCGGTCATCGGCTCCTGGAATACCATTGAGATCTGATTGCCGCGAATGTCGCGGAGCTGGCGGTCGTTGGACTCGAATTGGGCGAGGTCGACGATGTCCTTGGCGTCGGTGCGGTCGTCGAACTGGCGGTGGAAGCGGATTTCGCCTTCGACGATCTGGCCGGGGGGCGGGATGAGGCGCATGATCGACATGGCGGTCATGCTTTTGCCGCAGCCGCTTTCGCCGACGACGCCGACGACCTGGCGGCGGCGGACGTCGAGGTCGACGCCATCGACGGCGCGCACGGTGCCTTCGTCGAGGGCGAAGTGCGTTTTCAGGTCCCTGATTTCCAGCAGGATATCCTGCGGTCCGGCTCCGTTTTCGTCTAACGCCATAGCGTGTAACCCTTGTGGTAAACGGCTGGCGACCGGCGCTGCCGCTGGCTTTTGCAAACTGGCCGCGGACTAATGGTACGGGTCGGCGGCGTCGCGCATGCCATCGCCCAGGAAGTTGAACATGAGAACTGCGATGACGACGAAGACGACCGGCCAGAGTGTCCAGGGCGTCTGGGCGACCGACATGATGTCCTGCGCGTCCTGGAGCATGACACCCCAGCTTATGGTGGGCGGCTGGAGGCCGATACCGAGGAAGCTCAATGCGGTTTCGCCCAGGATCATGAAGGGAACGGCAATTGTGAGCTCGACGATGATGAAACTGGTGAAGCCGGGGAGCAGGTAGCGAGTGATGATTGACCACTGGTTTTCGCCGTCGAGCCGTGCGGCCATGACAAAGTCTTCTTCGCGCAGGCTGAGGATTTTACCGCGTACGATGCGGGCCAGCCGCGTCCAGTTGAGGATGGAGAGGATGATAGTGATGGCAAAGTAGAGGCGCAGGTTGGGCCAGTCCTGGGGCAGGGCGGCGGCGAGCGACATCCACAGGGGGATGGTAGGCAGGGCGTAGAAAATGTCGATGAGGCGCTGGATGACTTCATCGATGGCGCCGCCAAAGTAGCCGGAGATACCGCCCAGGAGCACACCGAAGATGGCGGTGAGGGCGACGCCGATCAGGCCGATGGTCAGGGAGATACGGCCGCCATAGATGATGCGAGAAAAGATATCGCGGCCGATGCGGTCGGTGCCGAAGATGAAGAGCGGCATCGTATCCTTCTCGGTGCCGAAGAGGTGCAGGTCCGACTCGATGAGGCCCCACATCTTGTAGGAATCGCCGCGCACGAAGAGCCTGATGGTGTTAGGCTCGGCGGCGTTGGCCCTGTAAATGGGGCGGGCGGTTACGGGATCGCGGCCGCGCACGATAGTGTAGATGAAGGGGCCGCGGTAGCTTTCGCTGACGACTTCGAAGAGGCGGATCTTGGTGGGCGGGGCGGAGGCGAGATCCTTATAGCGGGTCAAGGGCGCGTGGGGGGCGATGAATTCGGCAAAAAGAACGACGACGTAGAAGAAGGCGAGCACCCACATTGCGAACTTGGCCAGACTATGACGGCGGAATTTCCACCAGACGAGCTGCCACTGCCCGGCGCGGTAGAAGTCTTCGGACTCGGAGAAGGTGGTAGCCGGGCTTGGCGGCGTCTCGACTGTGCGCGGGCGCGGGTTGAGCAGCCTCAGGATATTGGCGACGATTGAAGTCATGGTGTGAGTTACATCTCCTCCACGCTGCCAAACCGGATGCGGGGGTCGACGGCTGCCAGAGCGATGTCGGCCAGGAGGCTCCCGACGAGGGCGAGGGTTCCTACGAGCAGGATGAAGCTGCCGGCAAGGAACATGTCCTGGGAAAGCAGGGCGCGATAGAGAACGACAGCGGCGGTAGGCAGGTTGAGCACGATCTCGACAACGGTACCCCCGGAGATGATCCAAGGCAACAGGAAGCCGAGGGAGCTGATCAGGGGGTTGATGGCGATGCGTACAGGGTAGTTCATGAGGACTGCGAACTCGGACAGGCCTTTGGAGCGGGCGACGGTGACGTACTGTTTGCGCAGCTCATCGAGCATGGTGGCGCGCATGATGCGGATGATATGGGCGGTACCGCCGATTCCCAAAATGAGAACGGGCACCCAGATGCGGGTGAGCATATTCTGGAATTTGGCGATGCTCCAGGGTTGGAGTTCGAACTCGGGGGAGAAGAGTCCTCCCACTTTGAGGCCGAACCAGGCGAAGGAGAAGTACATGACGACCATCGCCAACAGGAAGCCTGGCACTGCCAGGCCGACGAATCCGATCATGGTAAAGAGATAATCGGTGAATGTGTATTGGCGTACGGAGACGTAGATGCCGATTGGGACTGAGATGGTCCAGACGAAGATGGTTGTGAGAATGGCCAACAGGAAGGTGAGGGCCATCTTGTCGCCGATGACTTCGTTGACGGGTCTGCCCCACTGGAAGGACTGTCCGAATGAACCTTTGAGGAGGATGTTCTGGATCCAGGTCAGGTACTGGATGTGCATGGGCCGGTCGAGGGCGTACTGTTTCATGAGGCGCTCGACTTCGGCTTCGTCTACATCGCGGCCGGATGCCCGTAGTGCGTTGATGTGCTCGGTCAGATAGTCGCCTGGGGGAAGCTGGATAATGAGAAAGGCGATCAGCGAGAGCAGGAACAGCAGAGGGATCATGCGCATTACACGCTGGATGATGTAGACGGTCATTTGAAACCCCTTAAGAGGAGAGAGTGAAGAGGAGAGTGTAACCTCTCACTCCTCACTCCTCTACACTCACTTCTTGCAGTTTACGAGACGCCGCCTTCGTAGTAGAAGGCTTCGGGGTGGTAGGTGGAGATGCCGTAGGTATCCCAGCCGACGGGTTTGCCTGCGGCGGGCAGGTTGCGCATCGTCTTGGGGAAGATGAGCGGCGCCGGGCTCTCGGAGACGGAGCCGACGGCCAGCGGGTTATCGGCCAGCCAGTCGAAGATCTTCTTACCGGCAGCCACGCGCTCGGCATCATCGATCACGGTGTTCATGGTGTTGTAGTGGTCGTAAAGGGTCTGGATCGCGGCCGGCGGCTCTTCGCCGTCCTGGCCGTTGCTCCTGAACCAGCGCCCCCACTCGGGAGCTGGGCCGCCCTGGCCGATGTTGGTGGGGATGAACCAGCGCATTTCGACCGGCAGCAAGGTATCGGTGCAGCGGTCTGCGTGCCAGCAGCCGCAGTGAACCAGGCCCTGGCTCCAGCGCTCGTTGTAGAGCGAGATCTGGATCTCCTTGGTGGAGGCTTCGATACCGACCTCACGCCAGAAGGTAACGACGATCTCGGTGAACTCGTGGGTGGCGACGCCAACGCGCGGCCCGGCGTGCTCGATGTTGAACTTAAGCACATCGCCGTCAGGGCGCAGGCGGAAGCCGTCGCCGTTGCGCTCCGTCAGCCCCATGTCGTCGAGCAACTGGTTGGCCAAGTCGGGGTCGTACTGGGACCAGTTTTCGGCATATTTCGGTTCGTAATACTGGGAGTTGGGCATCGGCGCCAACTGGCCCATCTTAGCAAGGCCGAAGAAGAGATTCTGGTTGATCTCCTCGCGGTCGATGGCGACGTTCAGCGCTTTGACGAAATTGGGGTGCTGCACGATTTCACGCAGCACGAGGTCTTCGGTCAGCGTGTGGCAGGGATAGAGCGTGTAGCGGTCGGTCA
>JAPPKG010000351.1:0-6290 GCA_026914085.1 Caldilineaceae bacterium
GTTCTGGCAAGTTCTCTACGATGCTCTTCCACCACTCCAACAGACGACAGACTCATGCCGGTTAGCTGGCGATGGGGCAGGTGGTCGGGTCAAGTCGGGTCAGATCGTGAAAAGTCGGGTCGGAGCGGGCAGTTTTCCTGGTCATGGTCTTTTGCGCATTACTTTGAGCACGAATCCTAGCTGTTTTCGTTGGGTACTGGGCAGCTGACAGTCTTGTACGGGCCCTGCTTCGCCCTCAGATTCCCAGCTAGCGGGCGTCATGGCTTCATGACGCTACGCTCTCAGCAGTACCCATTCGCAATTTGGCTCAGTGCTATTATATCACTGTTTTTGGTGCGATTGCCCTGCATTTCACGTGCAGCCCAAAATGGAGGTGCGTGCAGGGGCACCCACAAGGGGTGCCCCTACGGGTGCTGGCGGCGGGGCAAGAACCGGGCTGGGCGGTCTGTCAGTGCCGGTGGCCCCAAGACCAGGTCTGCACGGGGCAGTTCGCGGTTTACGGCAGGGGCGGAATTGGTTACCGGCCATTTTGATCAGAAGAAAAGTCCTCGTCGACACCAAGTTCGCCGGCCAGATCGGCAAGCCTGTGCCAGGTCCTCTCTTCAACGTAGATGCCATCCTCGCGGCCCCTCTGGGTCCGCAAGTATTCGAGTTCGCCGGGGTAGTAGACGCGTTCGACGCCCTCGGCAGGCGGTGTTGCGGTCAGGTATTGGGCGAACTCGGTTACTTCCTGCTTGAATTCTTCCAGTGGACGGAAGGCGTCGACCTGGAAGACGGCCAAGAAGCAGCCGTCGTTGTGGCGGCCGGTCGGCTCGATCCCGAAACCCAGGCCGGTCAGCAGTCCGGAGAGAATCTCAACCATGGCGGACAGGCCGTATCCTTTGTGGCCTTCGGATCCGCCGAGGGGCAGCATGGCGCCGCCGTTGCGGGCGGCGGCAGGGTCTGTGGAGGCGCGGCCTTCGCTGTCGATCACCCAGCCGGTGGGTATTGACTGGTTGCGCTGGATGGCAACGCCCAGTTTGCCGCCGGCGACGGCGGAGGTTGCGATGTCGATGTAGAAGGGGCCGTCGAGGTTGGAAGGGACGGCGATGCAGATTGGGTTGGTGCCGAGGCGGGGTTCGCGTCCGCCGAACGGGGCAACGCTCTTGGGGCCGCGGCCGGAGTCGGCGGTCATCAGCCCGATCATGCCGGTTTCGGCAGCCATGAGGGGGTAGTCGGTCAGGCGGCCGACGTGGCCCTGGCGTACGACGGTGGCGGCGGCGACGTTTTCGCGGCGGGCTTTGTCGATGGTCAGCTGCATGGCCCGCTCGGAAACGGTGAATCCAAAGCCCCAGTTTCCGTCTACGACGGTTGTGGCGCGGCTCTCCTGTGTGATGGTGAAAGGGGCGCCGGGCTGCACGTGGCCCTTTTGGATTGAGGCGATGTAGCCGGAGACATGGATGACACCGTGTGAGTCGTGGCCGGCGAGATTGGCGGCGATCAGGTGGCGGGCGATGGTAGCGGCTTCAGCGGAGGAGGCGCCGGCGGCCTGCATGAGCCGTCCTGCGATCCGTTCGAGTCGATCGGCAGCAATCTTGGGCATAGGGCAAACTCCTGTGGCCTGAGGCGGGTGGGCGGTGCAGCCAGCGATAACCGACCCCAGGTGAATCGTAAACTACCTGCTGGAAAACAGCGGTCGTCCGAGAGCGTCGGTGGAATCGTGACGCTCATAGTAGTTGAGATGACCACCGGCGTCGGAGAGGATTCGGTCTCGGGCCAAGGCGACGCGCTCGGGGCTGTGAGCTTCGATGTTCACGCGGCAGTCGGGGTCGGTCTCAAGATCGAACAGGCGCGTGATTGACTGCCGCCCGTTGGACGGCGTCTGCCAGCCGATGGAGTCGAAGAACCAGTTGCGGTCATCGCGGTACCATACGGCGTTGCCATAGCGGCAGGTCAGATAGTCGCGGCGGGCGAATTCGTCCCCATCATCGAGCAGGGGCAGCAGGCTCCGGCCTTCAACGGGGTCGGCTGACTGCTGGCGGGTGGCCGCGAGAATCGTGGCGGGCACGTCCAAGGTGTAGACAAATTCGTCGCGGCTCTGGCCTGCTCCGAGGCCGGCGGGATGGCGCATGAGCAGCGGGATGTTCATGGTTCCGGGGTACATGTAGTCGGCGGGCTTTCCCATTATCCCGTCCGGGTTTTCGCCGAAGTTGGTGCCGTGGTCGCTGAAGAAGAAGATCAATGTGTTGTTCCGCAGTCCGAGCTGGTCGACGGTTTCGAGGAGGCGTCCGAACCAAGTATCGACCATGGTGACGAGTCCGGCGTAGTTGGCGCGGATGCTGGGGATGCGGTCGTCGTACTGATCGGCGAAGGGCCCGTAGGCGGCGGTCAGGCAGATCGGTTCGCGCTGGGCGCGAGTGCCGTAGAGGTCATAGTAGTGGAGAGGGGCTTCCCAGGTTTCGTGCGGTGTGAAGCTGTCGACGTAGAGGTAGAAAGGGGATGTGTCCCTATTGCGGCCGGGCGGGTGGTTATCGCGCAGAAAGTCGATGGCCCATTGGAAGGTGCGGGCGGTCGGCCAGTCTTCTTCCGGGCGCTGGGGGCGAACATTGACCAGATGGGCGGCTATCCGGTCGGCGGCGCCGGCGCGGTAGCGGTCAAAGAGTACCGGGTCAGCGTCGGCGACAGCGTGCCAGCGGTCTTCGGCCTGGCCGCGGACGAACTCCCACTGCTGGAAGCCGCGGGTAAAGTTCATGCCCGGCACGAAGTAGTGAGGGACGTCGGCGACGAAGCCGGTGTGGTAGCCGGCCTGCTGCAGGGTTTCGGCGATTGTGCTTTCCTCGGCGTTCATCGGCTGCCAGCCGGGCAGGTAGACGTTGTCCCACGGGACCGGTCGGTAGTCGTTGAAGGGGAAGGCGCGGCGGCCGCTATGCAGGGTGCGCCTGGTGGGGATGGTGGGGAGACATTCGGGATGGGCGCGAGTAAAGCGGACGCTCTGCTGGGCGAAGCGATCGATGGAGGGCGTGCGGATCCAGTCGTTGCCGTAGCAGCCGAGAAAGGCGGTGCGCAAGGTATCGGCGACGACTACGATCACATTGGGTTGCGTTTGTTCGATTTCGGACATATTAGGGGTTACCAGAGTTGTGGCGCCTATTGGGCGAGAGGCTCCAAAAGTGTGAGTTCACTTGTATTGGCCGGTACCCAGCCTTCGGCGCCGCTGTCCACGCGCACATACCACCAGACGATGGTATCGGTGTTGCCTTCGAGCCAGATGGGGCCGTTGAGAATTGTCATGGGATCGGCGTCCTGGAGGTGGGTAACGATGACGCCGGCCTGTGCGCCGGCCTCGGTGCGTATTGAGATCTTGTACTCGGGCAGGAGGCGGATACGGTCGCCGACGTTCATGGGGATTGCATTGCGACTGGGCGGGAGACCGTTGGTTTCGACGATGAGGACATTCTGTGCGGCGGCGGCCGAGGAGGATCCGGCGGAAAGCGTGGTTTGCGTTGAGGTCTGGGTGAGGTCGCCAGTGAGCCATTCGTTGAGGAACCAGCCGCTGAAGAGTGCGGAGATAACGAGGAGCACGGCGCCGACGAGGATCAGGGGGTTGCTCGACGCGGGCGGCGGTGCGATGGCGGGCGTAGGGGCGCTGCCGCGGGGCTGAACCGAGAGGGGGTCACTGTTGAGTTGCATCCGCAGAGGGTAGAGACGAACGGGACGGTCACTTTTATAGCGGTCTTCGATGAGGCGGAGGCTCTGGCGCAGGGCGATCTCGTATAGGGCGTCAGCGGTGTTGTTGTTCATATGGATTTCGCCGCGCACGGGCCGTCCGCGGCGGTCCATCAGCACAAGGAGTCCGGCCAGGGGCTGGCCCTGGAGGTCGGTAAGGTTGTAATAGTCGGCGCGAATTCCCTGGAGGTCGGCGTGAGGTCTGAACCTCCGGATCACACTCAGCGTACCCGTGTTGCTTATGGCCTCAACCATTGCTTCTTTCTCCGGAGCTCGGCGGTCCGATTGTTCGTTGCCGGCCGTACTTTCTCTGCTTCATCGCGGTCCTCAGGTCATAGATTCCTGTTGAGAAGAAATCCTTTCTGCGTAAAGTTCACCGTGCGGCCTTGCGGCTGACTGCCCAGAGCACCTAATCGGGAAGTTGCATGGAGACGATGCCAGCCACCTGGACTGAGTTTTCGCCGAAATGGACGATGCGCAGGTCGAACTGTGCAGGCAAGTCGGGCCGCAGCATGCCCTGCCATCGCAGACTATCACCGGTCTTGCGAAAGGGGAAGTCGCCTGCGGGGATTCCACTGATTTCAGCGCCCTGTTCCGCCTGTCCGACGTAGCCGAACGTTGTTCCTTTCAGGAGATCGCCCGGGGCGACAGAGCCTGTATAGGTCATTTTGAGGGGATTCTCCTGCAGGACCATGGCGGGTTGATGTATGGGTTGGATGCCCTCGATCAGGAGGCGTTGGACGCCGGCGGCGCGAACGTAGTCTTCGGTCACTCGATAGACGCGCAGTCTCAGCAGGTAGTCGACGCCACCAATGTTCGGCCAGGGGCCGTCGAAGTCAAGAGAGTCGCCTGCGATGCGCTCTGCGCGCAGGCCGGAGAAGAGGAATTGGGCGCGGCCTTCTGCGATGGCAGTCAGCTGAATGTCGGTGCCGCGGATGAAATCGCCGATTTCGATGCGCATTTCGGTCGGGCCGGTGAAGGCGATGGCGTTTTCTGCGAGGTCGACGGTCGGGAGGTCGACCATCTGCGGCAGGTCGGCGATATCGCTCAGGTCCGGGAGTTCGAGCTCTTTGAGGAGATCGAGGTCGAAGCCGGGAAGCTGGTCGAGCAGCTCGTCGACGCCGGGCAGCGAACGGGGGGAGGGGAGCTGGGGCATTTGGGGCGCGCCGGGCAGGTCCGGGCCGAAGCAGGCGGTCAGGAGGGCGAGTGGGATGAGCAGGGAAGCAATCAGGCGGCGCAATTTCACAGACAGACAGCTCGGATTATCGCTACGCACTTACTCTCGGTTCTCCTCGTCATTCCAACTTTCTCTGCCAAGACTCTGTGTTTTTTTGACGTAGCGCAGGCAGAATGCGCTATGCAGGGCGCTCGACATCGTAGATTCGATAGCCGTTGACCAACATGCCGCCATCTACGGCTATGCGCTCGCCGGTGATGAAACTGGACTCTTCCGACGCCAGGAATACGGCTGCGGCGGCGATTTCGTGCGGCAGGCCGTTGCGGCCGAGCAGGGTATCTTCGGTCGGGCGCGGCGATTCCAGATGGGGAGGGCGGTTCTCGATGGGACCGGGGGCGATGGTGTTGACGCGGATATTGTAAGGAGCCAGGTCGGTGGCCGCAATGCGGGTCAAGGACTCGACCGCGCTCTTGGCAGAGACATAGGCTGCGCAGCGGGGCAGAGGGACGGTGCCATTTATGGAGGAGATGTTGATGATATTCCCCCTGCCGGCCTTTGCCATGACACGGCCCACCAGTTGTGAACAGATAAAGACGGCAGTCTGATTGACGCTGAGCACGTGATCCCAGACTGACTGGGATATTTCGAGGAAATGGCCGTTTTCACCGAGGACAGCGGCATTATTGACCAGGATGTCGATACGGCCGAAACGCCGCACCGTCTGGTCAACCAATCGTTCTACGTGGGGACGGTTGGCGACGTCGGTTTTGACAAAGATGGCAGTAGCGCCGGCACTTTGCAACTCGGCCTTGACATGCCGCCCGGACTCCGTGTCCTGCTCGGCGATGACAACTGATGCCCCTTCATCAACAAAATGTTTGGCTATCGTACGGCCGAGCCCGCGGCCGGCTCCGGTAACGATGGCGACTTTATCCTTCAGCCGCATCTTTTTTCCTTCCACTATGAACTTTCAGTTTACAGTAGTCATCTTCGCTTGGCAACCGGTTCGGTGACGTTTGGCGGGAATGCCGGTTTGGGCGCTCTTCTGTCTGCGCAAGAGGTTGAGAGCTATGCGGCGCACAATGGTCAGGTTGTCCTGCGCATGAACGCCTTGGGTGCTGATGCGCGCATTTCATTAATCGTGGACCTTTTGTCTTGATGGTGGGTCACCGGCTTGCTCGTGTGTGTGTTGGACGAGAGTTTATGAGCGTTTACGAGCGATTACGAGAGTTTGGGTGATGTCTGAGCTGTGATTTACGTGATTTGGGTGATGGGCTGTGATAAAGGCCTGGCCGGCGCCGTGGGTCTCGTTACAGGGTCTGCGAGAGTTGTACGAACCCTTACATGGCGGGGCGTGTTTTGGCGGGAATATGGCGGAAATAGCGGAAATGGCGGAAAAGTCGGGTAA
>JAPPKG010000264.1:0-6286 GCA_026914085.1 Caldilineaceae bacterium
GGCTGCTCGACAACACCATCATCTGCTTCACCAGCGACCACGGCGACATGCTCGGTCAGCACGGCCTCTGGGCCAAGCGCCTCTACTACGAGCAGTCCGCTAACATCCCCATGCTGCTCCTCGGCCCCGCAAACGACGAACGCACCCCTGCCGGCACCCAGGATGACCGTCTCGTCGGGTGGCAGGACGTCATGCCCACCCTGCTCGACCTGGCCGGCATCCCAATCCCGGAAACCGTCGAAGGCGCCTCAATGGTCGGGGACGCCCGCCGCCCCTATCTCTTCGGCGAAGTCGGCGAAGGCCCCATGGCCACGCGCATGGTCCGGCAGGACCAGTACAAACTGATCTACTATCCAACCGGCAACCGTTTTCAGTTGTTCGATCTGGAATCAGATCCCCAGGAGATGACCGACCTGAGCGGTTCGGACAGCCATGCAGCCCTGCATCAAAGCCTGACCGCGCTCCTCGTAGACGAGCTCTACGGCAATGACGAGGAGTGGCTGCAGGACGGCCAGCTTGTCGGCCTGCCCCAAAAAGATTGGCAGCCCGTCAAGAACCGCGAGCTCTCAGGCCAGCGCGGCCTGCACTGGCCCCCGCCGCCCCTGGACCTGTCCGGAAGACAAGTAGGCATGCCCGGGTGAATGCTGGGGATGAAAACGGAGTGGTGATCGGGAGATGCGCTGGCCGTTATGCCCACGCCTGGACCGCTTGGCTTAGGGCATCCTCGACAAAGGCGTCGAGGCTGACACCCTTCTTTCGCGCGACTGCATTCGCTTGGTTGTGTACCTTCTTATCCACTTGGACGGAAAGCTCAACGATGACGAGGACAGTTCCTTTAGGTTCTTGGTCTGGAGCTTTTGTAGGTTCTCGACCTGTTTCTACACAATAGGTCAAGTAATCATCTACAGCCTCTCGAAAGGCGGCTTCCAGTTCCTCGACAGCAGAACCTTCAAAGTAGACATCGTCGTAAGTGTCCAAAAGGTGGCCATGGAAAATGTGGTCACGCTCATCATATTGAATAACGGCTTTGTATCCTTTGTAGTTCATTGTTCTGGCTCAACTCCGTTATCACTCAGGAAATCACGTACAGCTTCCACAGCATAGCGCTTAGCTTCTTTACCTGGATGAGGACGATGGAATGTTTTGACTTGACCATCTAACTCGATTCGAACGCGTGACCCTTTGCCTTCCGTTACCTTGGCACCGACAGCGATAAAGAGATGTTCTACATCAGACCATTTAATGTTTGCACGAGTTGGCCTTGCATAAATTGCATTAAGTGTTTTTCGTTGTCGGCCATTCAATTGCATAGAAGAGACATAGAGCTACGAGTTGTAAAGCATTACAACGGAATCAGCTTAGTTTCACAGTACGATTTCAATAGAATCTTAGCACAAATGCGGGAAGAATTCAAGCACTTAAGTGCATAATAGGTGCATAATTTAGGGACCAAAAGAGGGCAAGTTTCTGGCTACCTCTGGCGATATCCACTGGAAGCAGAGACCCGCTTCTCTGGTCTTTCCAAAGAGCTGGGATACAATCTACCGTCTAGCATACTCTCACAGCAGAAAGGCAACCATCCCGTGTCTTCACCTCTTCGCCGCTACGCACTCGTCGGCACAGGCGGCCGCGCCAGAATGTACATCCACGCCATCCTCGGCGACTACGCCCAGTGGAATGAGCTCGTCGCCCTCTGCGACCTCAGCCAGACGCGCATGGACTTCTACAACCAGCAGATCCAGGCGCGCGCCGGCAGCGGCCCCCTTCCCACCTACCACGCCGATGACTTCGACCGCATGATCGCCGAAACCAGGCCCGACGTCGTCATCGTCACCACCATGGACGCCACCCATCACCAGTACATCTGCCGCGCCATGGAACTGGGCTGCGACGCCATCACCGAAAAACCCATGACCACCGACGACGCCAAAGCCCGCCAGATCTTCGACACCATCCAGAAGTCCGGCCGCTCCCTGCGCGTCACCTTCAACTACCGCTACGCGCCCCTCGCCACAACCGTGCGCGAGCTCATCATGGAAGGCGCCATCGGCCGCCCCCGCCACGTCGACTTCTCCTGGGTACTCGACACCCGCCACGGCGCCGACTACTTCCGCCGCTGGCACCGCGAAAAGGACAAGTCCGGCGGCCTCCTCGTACACAAGTCCACCCACCACTTCGATCTCATCAACTGGTGGATCGACTCCATCCCCCACACCGTCTACGCCCAGGGCGACCTCCACTTCTACGGCCGCGAAAACGCCGCCGCCCGCGGCGAGACCTACACCTACGACCGCTACACCGGCGAGGAGGCCGCCGCCGATGATCCCTTCGCCATCAGCCTCGATTCCGACGAGACCCTCAAAAGCCTCTACCTGAACGCCGAAGCCGACAGCGGCTACCTGCGCGATCGCAACGTCTTCGGCGACAATATCACCGCCGAAGACACCATGAGCGTCACCGCCCGCTACCGCAACGGCATCATCCTCTCCTACTCTCTTCTTGCCTACTGCCCCTGGGAAGGCTACCGCGCCGCCGTCACCGGCGACCGCGGCCGCATCGAAGTCGAGGCCATCGAAGCCGTCGGCCGCACCTTCATCGCCGGCCAGGAGGAGACCCTCCCCGAAGCCGCCAACCAGCTCCAAGACTTCGGCGGCAAACACATCTGGGTCTTCCCCATGCACGGTGCGCCCTACGAAGTCGAGATCCCGGAAGGCGTCGGCGGCCACGGCGGCGGCGACCGCGTCATGCTGGAGCAGATCTTCCATCCCGACCCGCCCGAAGATCCCTTCGCTCGCGCCGCCACGCACGTCGACGGCGCCGCCTCCATCCTGCTGGGCATCGCCGCCAACCACTCCATCGCCACCGGCCAGCCCATCACCGTCGATGACCTCTTGAAACTGAGCAACGACTAAGCCTGCGCGCCTTCCCCTAACCTGGAAAACGTGTAGGATCAAAAAGGAGACCGTACATTGAGTGACTTTTCCGGTCAGAACGTTATCGTAACCGGCGCCAGCAGCGGCTTCGGCGAAGCCATCGCGCTCAAATTCGCCGCCGCCGGCGCCCATGTGGCCATGATCGCCCGCCGCGAGGAAGTCCTCCGCGCCCTCGCCCAGCGCATCGAAACCGACGGCGGCCGCGCCCTCGTTTACCCCTGCGACGTCGGCGACGAGGCCCAGATCCGCGCCACCGTCGAAAAAATCGACGCCGAGCTCGGCCCCATCCATATACTCGTCAACAACGCCGGCACCAACGTCGTCAACCGCAGCATCGACGCCACCACCATCGAAGACTGGCGCGTCGTCGCCGATGTCAATCTCGTCAGCGCCTATCTCTTCACCAACCTGCTTATGCCGCAGATGAAGGCCCGCGGCGCCGGTACAATCATCAACATCGGCTCGCGCGCCGCCAACTACCCCAGCCTGCTATCGGGCGTTGCCTACAGCAGCGCCAAACTGGGAATGCATGCCCTCAACCGCGTCACCAACGAGGAAGGCAACCCGCACGGCGTGCGCGCCTGCATCATCAACCCCGGCGTCACCGCCACCCCCCTCCTCGACCGCCGCCCTGTCCCGCCCCCGCAGGAAGCACGCAAACTCATGATGCAGTCAGAGGACATCGCCGACACCGTCCTCTACGCCGCCGGCCTCCCTCTGCGCGCCAACGCCGAACGCATCGACCTCTACCCAACCAACACGGAGGTGGGCTGACATCGCAAAAGATCACGCGCAAATACCGCCCGCCATCGCCGCCATCGCGCCCGACGGACAACTCACCCCGGCCCAAAGGCGCCGCTTTCTTATCTCGATCTCCCTGCGCCGCCAGCAGCCCGGGACCGGCAGCGCCCCCCAATTCCTGCGCGAACGCACCGCAGCGTACGCTTGGCCCGACCTGCGTCCCATTCTGAAGGGGATCCGCTGGGCCGTCGTTGGCGCCGTCGCCACCCGTGCTTACATGCCTGAACGCATGACCAGTGACTTTGACATCCTCGTCCACCACCTTGACGGGGACGCCGCGCTGGCGCGCCTGCAAGAGGCCGGTTACCAAGTCGCTTCAGAACTATCAATCCCCGGCTATATGCTGAACGCCCCTGACGGCACCGAAATCGACCTGCTCCTCATCCCCTTCGAGTGGCTTGACGACGCCCTGCAACCCGACCGGACCGACCCCGCCGGCAACCCGGTCCTCGGCCTTCCCTATCTCGTCCTGATGAAGATGGAAACGTCCCGCCCGCAGGACCTGGGCGATCTGTCCAGGATGCTCGGCCTCGCCGAAGAGGATGACCTTGAGCAGGTTCGCGCGGCCGTTACCCGCTACATGCCCGATGCCGCCGAGGATCTCGAGTCGTTAATCTATCTGGGCCGCCTCGAAATGGGCGAAATTTGAACCTCGCCCGCCTTCTGGACTTGACCTGAATCGAGGGGCAACCGCCTTCCCATGCTGCGCGTAGGCTTCATCGGCGCCGGCCGCATCAGCGACCTCCACGCCCTCGAATACCGCCAAAACGACCGCGCCCAGCTCGCAGCCGTCTGCGACGTCGACCAGGAAAGCGCCCAACGCCGCGCAGCCGCCTGGAACGTGCCGCCCGCCCGCGTCTTCACCAACCACCACGACCTCCTCGCCCTCCCCGACCTCGACCTCGTCGAAATCCTCCTCCCCCATCACCTCCACCACCCCGTCACCCTCGACGCCCTCGTCGCCGGCAAACACGTCTCCGTCCAGAAACCCATGGCACTCTCCCTCGCCCAAACCGACACGATGATCGCCGCCGCAAAGACCGCAGACAGAACCCTGCGCGTCTACGAAAACTTCATCTTCTACCCGCCCGTCGTCCACGCCAAGGCCCTCATCGACGCCGGCGAAATCGGCGACCCCCTCACCATCCGCATCAAGAGCAACGCCGGCTTCAGCCCCACCGCCTGGCACGTGCCCCTCGCCGCCTGGGCCTGGCGCTTCAACCAGGAGATCAGCGGCGGCGGCCCCATGCTCTTCGACGACGGCCACCACAAATTTGCCCTCGCCTGGCACTTCATGGGACTGGCCGAAGAGGTGCACGCATACATCGGCGCAATGGAGCTCATGCCCGGCCGCGTCCTAGACACACCCGTCATCGTCTCCTGGAAATTCCCCAACAACCGCTTCGGCTCCCTCGAAGTCGTCTACTCCCCCCAGCTCCAGATTGAAACCAGCTACTACGCCCAGGACGACCGCGTCGAAATCACCGGCACCAAAGGCGTCATCTGGATCAACGGCGGCCACGGCCGCCTCACCGACGCACCGCCCGTCACCCTGGCCCGCGACGGCCGCACCCGCACCTTCAACGACATCCCCACCGGCTGGGAGCAAAGCTTCATCCACGCCACCCGCCACCTCATCGACGCCCTCCACAACGGCACCCCGCCCCGCCTGACAGGCGCCGAAGGCCGCACCATCCTGCGCTCCCTCCTCGCTGCCCACCACTCCGCAAGCACCGGCCACTCCGTCCGCATCTGACCGGCAAACATCCAAAAACTCCCCCCGCCAAAACGCAAATTCGGCCTGCCTGCCAGCAACACGCCCTGACAAACCGGCCGACCTTCAGACTTCACATAGCCCCCCCAACCGGCGCAGGCAATCTGAAATTTCTAGGACTTGCTTACACAAATCCGAACTGCGATCTGAGGCAGCAATGTGTAGCTATTTCGCACAGGACCGCGCATTCACCCAAAGAATATCCGATACGTCTCAGGTGTTCTTCGCGTGCCTTCGCGGATTAAAAAAGATGTTCTTCGTGGTCCTTAGTGGCCCTTCGTGGTTCAAGAAAGGTGTTCTTCGCGCCCCTTCGCGTGCCTTCGCGGACAAAAAAAGATGTTCTTCGTGTCCTTTAGTGGCCCTTCGTGGTTCAAAAAAGGTGTTCTTCGCGCCCCTTCGCGTGCCTTCGCGGAAAAAAGATGTTCTTCGTGTCCCTTAGTGGCCCTTCGTGGATCAAAAAAGGTGTTCTTCGCGCCCCTTCGCGTGCCTTCGCGGATAAAAAAGATGTTCTTCGTGTCCCTTAGTGGCCCTTCGTGGTTCAAAAGGTGTTCTTCGCGTGCCTTCGCGGATCGATTGGCTTTCTGTTGTTCTGAGAGGCCTCCCCAAAATGTCAACGAATCCTAGCGAACCCCGAACCGCTCCAGTGCCTCCTCATCCAGCTCAACACCCAGGCCCGGTTCCTGTGGCACCTTAAAATAACCATCCTCGAACTCCAGAGGGCGCACAATGAGATCATCCACGCGCAGCATCTCCCCCACAATATCGCTCGACAGCGTAG
>JAPPKG010000150.1:0-6284 GCA_026914085.1 Caldilineaceae bacterium
CCATCGGTCAGAATCTGGGCGTGCGCAAAGTCGGCGCGGAAGAGGCGGAGGCAGTGGCGGCGTTGGTCCGCGACGGGATAAGAGGCGATCCGATTGGTGCGTTCTGCAAGGCATTCACACAAGCCCATGGCGTGCGCCATGGGGTCGCGGTAGATTCGGGAACGGCGGCGGTCCACGTTGGCGTTGTGGCCGCCGGCGTCGAACCCGGCGACGAGGTGATCCTTCCCGCCATCAGCGACGTGGGTTCGGTGAAAGGTATTCTCGCCCAGAACGCTATTCCGATCTTTGCCGACGTGGATTTGCAGACGTTCAACATCGATCCCGTCGACGTCGAGGCAAAGATAACTGACAGGACGAGGGCAATCGTAGCAGTCCATCTTTACGGTCAGCCAGCGCAGATGGACGAATTGATGGACATTGGCCGGCGCCACGACATTCCCATCATTGAGGACTGCGCACAGGCGCACTTCGCTGAATATAAGGGGAGGAGAGTGGGAACAATTGGAGATGTCGGCGTATTCAGCTTCATCACCGGCAAACATATGACGACCATCACCGGCGGCATGGTGATGACGGATACGGATGCGTACGCCGAGCGGGCTGCGCTGTTCGCTGTCGGGCGCGGAGAGGAAGAAGGCACCAAGGAGGGAATGTTCTTCCGGACTCATGTCGGTCTGGGGCTCAACTACCGGATGAATCCTTTGGGGGCGGCGGTGGGAATGGTGCAGCTAAACAAGCTGGACGACATCGTGGCACGGCGCAGAGAGACCGGCCAGATGCTCGACCAGTTGATTCACGACATTCCGGGACTCAGCCCGCCGCACATTATAGATGAGGCAAAGCACGCCTACTGGCTCTACGCGGTCAGGTTGGAGGAGGGCGCGTTTACTGCAGACATTTACACTTTTGCTCGCGCCCTGAAGGCCGAGGGCGTGGCTTGCATGCCCAAGTGGTACTATCTCCTTTACGACCATCCTGCTTTTTTGAACCCGGAACCGCCGAAAAATCCCGAATACGCGTTTCCGCGAGCCGTGTATGACGACCGCGAAAGGTATTACAAGGGCATGTGCCCCAACGCGGAGCGGGGATTGGCAGCGCACCTCGTGATCACGTGGAGCGAATTCTATACGAAGGAGGATGTACTAGGCGTAGAAAGGGCCTTACGAAAGGTAGCCGATGCCTATAGGGCATAGCTTGGCGGTCCGAACTCGGAGAGCTGACGGACGTCAGCTCTTTTTTGCAAGTCAACGTCCCAGAAACTGCGCGTCTGATTCACGCGAGTCGAACTAATTCAGGCACAATGCGCGCACCCTCGCAGCCGCATTGCAGATAGACTGCCCCAACTCTTGCTGGACTGCATACAAGCTACTTTAGCGCACGTGGATGTCGGCGAAGTCCATGTAGCGTTCCCAGTCGTAGGTGGTTACGTCGTGCTTGCCGGTGCGTATGTGGTAGCCGATTGTGCTTCTGACGGGCTGGTTTACGGGGGGGAGTTCGTCGACAGCAATGCCGTCGGTACCGAGGAGCTTGTAGACGGGGGCGGCGTGCAGTGCGCCCTGGAACTCGCCGTGGGGGTCGGCCCAGAGGTCGGCGTCGGCGCTGACGACGTAGACGGGGCGGGGGGCGACGAGGGCGATGAGCATGTGCTGGTCGACGGGGAGCTCGTCTTCCTTGTCATTATACTGTTTGAAGTTTTCGCAGAACCAGTGGGGGTAGGTGACGTTGGCGTGGCGGGCGGTTTCGCCGAAGCGGCGGCGGAAGAGGGCGGTGCCGCCGCAGCCGGAGTTGTTGGGGATGACGAGGGCGAAGCGTTCATCCTGGGCGCCGGCCCAGAGCGCGGTCTTTCCGAGGCGGGATTGGCCCATGACGGCGACGCGGGTGTGGTCGATGTCGTCGTCGGTCTCAAGGTAGT
The DNA here is from genome assembly GCA_026914085.1 of Caldilineaceae bacterium. Classification (GTDB taxonomy): domain Bacteria; phylum Chloroflexota; class Anaerolineae; order Caldilineales; family Caldilineaceae; genus Bin5. The sequence continues at coordinate 1,913 of JAPPKG010000150.1, forward strand.
CGAGGGCGCGGCTCAGGCCCCATGCCCAGGCGCCGATAGCCCCCCATTCGTTGGCAGCGGGTCGCGTTTGACCGGCCTTGTAGTAGAGGGGATGGACGCCGTTCTGGAAGCCATCGTCGTAGTCGGGGTCGAGGTCGCCATAGTAGATTGTTGTGATGGCGTAGCCGCGTTCGAGGATACGTTCGACGGGCCAGCGGGAGAGGGCGGTGCCGCGGCTGGCTTCGGTGGCGCGGTGGTTGCGTATGCCGCGGTCAATGCGGTTGCGCATCCACTGCTGTGAGAGCGTTATGCCGGGGTCGCTATGAATTGAATGGTTGCCCTGGAAGTTGGGGACGAGGAAGGAGGGCACGGGTTTGGGCCGGTCGTTGGGCTGATAGATGAGAATGTCCATGCGGGCATCGTCGCGGCGCCCGGTGAAGTAGACGGCGATCTCTTTGCGCGTCGCCTGGCCGTCGAGGGCGCTCTCGTCGACGGAGGTGACTTCGAAGGTCATGGCCTCGGGGCGGCCGGGGGCTTTGCCGTAGACGTGCTCCTCAAAGAGGCACAACAGTTCCGGGCGGCGCACATTGCGCCAAGTTTCGGCATCGGTCACCGCATTGCCATCGAGTAAGCGCAGAGGATCGGGCAGCTGGTAGTCGGGCACTTTTTCTTCGTCGTAGTTGACATCCTCGCATTCCCGCACCTCGTTGTACCAGGCGCTGGCCTGGGAACGAGTCGGATCCAGTTTCAAGGCATATTCGAAGATTTCTGCGGCCAGCGGCTTGTTGTCCTGCAGGCCGTAGGCGCGGCCAAGCACTTCGAAGGTGAACGAGTGCTCGAGCAGTTCGGGATGGATGTCCACCAGGTGGGTCAGGCTGGCGATGACGTAGTCCGGGTTCTCCCAGATCGCCATTTCCTCGAGCAGGAGGTCCAGTTGCTCAGATACCTTAGCCATTGACATTTCCTTGACTGGGGTGCTTGTTGCGTTGCGCCCGGTGCCGGGGACGGGCTCAGACCTGGAGAACGTCGCGAATATAGTCGCGGCTCTGCCTGGCGCTTTCGACCGGCGACCAGCCTGGGTCGCGTTGTGAACGGCCAACCGAGTCCTGTTCGACGATCATCCACCCTTGATAGGCTTGTTGGCGCAGTACGTCGAAGAAGGCGGGAAAGTCGACAGCGCCTCGACCCAACTCGGCGAAGATGTCCATTGCCCAAGCCTGGCGCATGTGGATCCGTTCCCTTCTCACCTGTTCCAGTTTATCCGGCCAGACGTCCTTGATGTGGAGATACCAGATACGGTCGGCGTACTGCCTGGTTGCTACGACGACGTCGCCGCCGCCGTAGTGGTAGTGGCCGGTGTCGAGGCAGAGTCCGACCAGTTCGGGGTCGGTCATGTCCATGATGCGGGCAACCTCGGCGGGGGTCTCGACATAGGTGCCGGTGTGATGATGGAAGACGGTTTTGAGGTTGAAGCGCTCTTTGCAGAGGGCGGCGACGGCCTCCAGGGTATCGGCGGCGCGCTGCCATTCATCGTCGGTCCAGCCGTCGCTGCCGTCGGCGGCAACGGAGCCGGCGACCTCCAGGCGTTTTGGCGTCGTATCTCCGGCGATGATGATTTCCGAGACGCTGAAATAGGCGAGCAGCGCGGCAACGCTTTGAACCCGCTCAAGTATGGGTTCGAGCCCTCCTTCCTGCCCCAGAGGCAGGGCTACGTAGGAGGAGGCCGCCTTCAGGTCTCTTTGGGCCAGCTCGGCGCGCAACCGGTCTGGTTCGGCGGGGAAGAAGCCGTTGGTGCTGATTTCTGTACCCTCGTATCCGGCCGCGGCGATTCCGTCCAGCATCTGGGCAAAGGTGAGGCCACTGGTCTTGCTGCCGCCGAAGGAAAGGACGTCCCAACTGATCGGTGCGCTGCCTATCTTAACGTTCAACATGAGGTCTCGCTTGGTGGATTTTCTGTAGGTGCCTGAGCACCGACATTCGGATGGATTGGGGCAAGAGGATGTATGGACTGAGCCGGCGCCCTGGCCGGCGTGCTGCAGTACCGGTCTTGCTGTTCAGCGGATGGCAGCACCGGTCGCGTCGTCGAAGAGGTGAAAGCGGTTGAAGGAGAGGCTGAGGACATCTCCCACTCGCACCTGCGTCGCGGCTACATCTTTGACCTTGAGGAGGAGGCCCTCTTTCTCGATGTCAAGAATCGTCTCCGAGCCGAGGGGTTCCAGCAGGAAGACCCTGGCCTGATTGGCGCCGTCTTCATCCATGGTGAAACGGATTTCTTCGGGGCGGACGCCAAGGGTGCAGACGCCGCCGGGGCAGAGTTCGGCGGCGCGGTCGGCCATCTCGTCGCTGACCGGGATGACGAACTGGTCGCTCTTGTGGACGGTTCTGCCGTTGTCCTTGTGGAGGGCGCCGGGGATGAAGTTCATGGGCGTGGAGCCGACGAAGCGGGCGACGAAGTTGTTGGCGGGCATGTCGTAGATTTCGCTGGGCGTGCCCAGTTGCTGCAGGGTGCCTTCGTTCATGACCGCGATCTGGTCGGCCATGGTCATGCCCTCGACCTGATCATGGGTGACGTAGATCATGGTTGTGCCCAGTTCGTGCTGAAGGCGTTTGATCTCGGCGCGCATGTAGACACGCAGGAGGGCGTCGATATTGGAGAGGGGCTCATCCATGAGGAAGACGACTGGCTCGCGGACGATGGCTCTGCCGAGGGCGATGCGCTGCTGCTCGCCGCCGGAGCAGAGGCCGGGCGGCCGCTCCAGGGTATGGGTGATGCCCAGCATTTCGGCTACATCGCGGACGCGGCGCTCGATCTCATCCTTAGGCGTCTTGCGGAGGCGCAGGGGATAGGCGATGTTGTCGAAGGCGGTGAAGTGGGGGTAGAGGGCATAGCTCTGGAAGACGAGGGCGACATCGCGTTCGCGCGGTTCGAGGTCGTTGACGCGTGTCTCGCCGATGTAGATATCGCCGTAGGTGGGGCGCTCCAGGCCGGCTACGCAACGCATGGTGGTGGTCTTGCCGCAGCCAGAGGGGCCGAGGAGAACGACCAGGTCGCCGTCCCTGACGACGAGATTGAGTTGATTAACGGCGCAGGTATCGCCGAAGTACTTTGTCAGACCTTCTATTCTTACTTCCGCCAAAATCAACTCTCCTTTTGCTATCGGAAGTCAACTTCCGGCCAGAACCGGTGGACTGTCGTCGGGAGCGTTACGGCGCCACGGAGGCCGTTGGCAGCGGCTTACTGGCCGCTGGCGACGCCAAAAGTAAGCCCGCGCACGAGGAATCTCTGTAAGGTAAAGGCTGCGACCAGCACTGGAAATACTGCGATGGTGCCGGCGGCGCTGACCACGCCCCAGTCGAGCTCGTGCTGTGGGATCTGCGCCTGGATCGCAATCGGAAGCGTCATGGTTTTCATGGAGTTCACGAAGTAGAGGGCGATGATGTACTCATTCCAGTTGAAGATAAAGAGGAGGATGGCGATGGAAAAGAGGCTGGGGAAGATCAACGGGAGGAGGATGCGGCGCACGGCGCCGAAGCGGGTATCGCCATCCATGAGGGCGGCTTCCTCCACGTCCATGGGGACGTCCATAAAGGTGCCGCGCAGGACCCAGACGGCGAAAGCGGTATTGAGAACCGTGTAAAGGATGATCAGCGTATATTTTTCGTCGATAATTCCAAGATCACTGCCGAGGAGGAAGAGGGGGATGGCGGATGCGATGGGGGGCAGGAGGGCGACGAGGCCCATCAGGCCGACGACGATGGCGACGAATTTGAAGGGCAGGCGCATCCTGGTGGCGGCGTAGGCGGCGGGGACTGAAATGACCAGACAGATGATGGTTGCCAAGGTGGCAACGACGAGACTGTTGTAGACGTTTTCGAGGATGCGGCGTTCAAAGATGGTCACCCAGGCGTCAAGACGGGGATCGGTTGGGAAGAAACGTGGCGGGATGTGGGCGAGGTCGCGCAGAGACTTGATGGAGGAGATGGCGACCCAGTACATGGGGACGAGGGTCCAGAAGGCGGCGAGGTAGAGGACGATGACAACGAGCAGTTTGCGCAGGTTGAAACGGCGCTCCTGAACGGCCATTTCAACGGTGTGGGTCACGGTTTCGGTTGTTGCCGTCTCTCTGGATTCCGTTTGTGCCATCAGCATATACTCCTTGAAAAAGCGATAGTCAGGCTCACCGGCTTCTGCGCTCCACCCACAGGTATCTCACGAAGATGGTGCCGGCGATATAGGTCATCAGCAGCATGACGAGCACGGCTGCAGAGGCGTAGTGGGGCTTGAGCCGCTGGAAGGACATGCCGTAGATGTACCAGGACAGGTTCCAGGTGGCGCGTCCGGGGCCGCCCTGGGTGGTGGCGGCGATGGTGCCGATGGTGCGGGTGGACCAGA
>JAPPKG010000442.1:0-6277 GCA_026914085.1 Caldilineaceae bacterium
TGCTGGCAAATCATCTGACATCGCTTAGAATATACACATGGTCGCCTGCAAATGAATTTGGACAGGCAAGGAGAGTGAGTAATGAACAGAGATCAACTCATAGAGGTGCTCAAGGAACACAAGCCTACTCTGGTGCAACGCTTTGGCGTCGTTGAACTCGCTCTTTTTGGTTCCTTCGCTCGCGATGAGGCTGCCAGAGACAGCGACGTGGACATTTTGGTGCGATTCGGCGAGCCTCCCCACTGGAGGCAATATTTCGGCGCGCAGGCCTTCCTGGAAGAATTACTGGGCTGCCGCGTAGACATGGCAACTCACCAGGAGCTTAGAGAGGAAATCAAGCCCTTCGTTGAGCAGGAGGCTGTCGATGTCTGATGCCGGCCGTGAAGGGCGCCCGTGGCGCTTTTATGTTCAGGACATGATTGAATTCGGCGAAAAGGTACTTGCCTATACCGACGGTTTAGACCAGGAAGCGTTCATCGCAGACGGACTCACCTATGACGCAACACTGCGTAACCTGCAACTGATCGGTGAGGCAGCCAGGCATATACCAGACGAAGTACGCCAGTCCCACTCAGAGATCCCCTGGCACGCCATCATAGGGACCCGCAATCGTCTGGCCCACTCTTATCTGGCGATCAGTGACAGTATTATATGGGGCGTTATCCAGGAGGCTGTTCCCGACCTCCTGCCCGCATTACGGAACCTGTTGGAATCGGAGAGCGAAGCAGCAGAGTAGGATGCGAGGGGGGAGGGGAATCTGCAATGGCAAGAGGAAGTCACCCCCACTACGGAGTCGTAGGTCGAACCGTACCCAAGTTGTGGTCGTACGCTTTTCAATTAGTCCCCGGCAAGTCATTTCCGTCAACTACGTAGAAGAATCCTGCGCAGTCCACTCACTCGCCATTGCCTAGAAGGCGACACAGGCCGTAAGGTTGCCTCACCTTAGTGAAGCCAACGACTCGTGTCGTGTTGAATTTGCCAGCGGCTGAATTCGCTGGGGACTCACTTCCCATACTCAGTCCTTCAATTCCAAGTAGACGATCTCCTCCTCAGACAGCTTAATCTCGGACGCTTCGACGTTTACGTGTACTTCGTCGGTGTTGCGCGCCCCTGACAGCGCGTGGATGCCGTCGGGCTGGTTGTAGACGTAGGCCAGGGCGATGTGCGGGACGCTGACGCCCTTGCTGGCGGCCAAATCCTGCACGCGGTCGTGGCGCTTGAAGTTCCTCTCTTCGCAGTAGACCTTGACCGCGAGCTGATCATACCACTCGGTGAAGGTGTCAAGGTTGTCGCGACGGAAGCGGCCGCTGAAGAAGCCGCCGGCCAGACTGGACCAGACAAATAGCGTTACACCGTTCTCGCGGCACCAGGCGCGTGCGGCCTCGCCGGCCGGCCCGCTGACGCTGATACAGTCGCGCCAGGGCGGTTCTATCTGTACGGCAAGGCTGAACTGGGGGCTGCTGACGACGAAGGGGGTCAATCCGTTCGCGGCGGCGTATTCGTTGGCTTCTTGCAGGCGTTCGGCGCTCCAATTGGATCCGCCGTAGGCGTCGATCTGGCCGGCCTCTTTGGCTGCGTGTAGCGTCTCGACGATGGGGCCGACCGGCTCTTCGGGGTCGTCGCGGTGCAGGACGTAGAGGTCGATGCTGTCCACTTTGAAACGCGCGAGGCTGTCGTGGAGGTCGGACTGGATGTCGTAGGGCGTGACCCGTTTTCGGTCCTGGCTGTGGTGGGCGCCCTTGCCGAGGATGACGATCTCGTCGCGCAGGCCGCGTTCGTTGATCCACTGGCCGACTGCGCGCTCGTTGTCGCCGCCGCCATAGCCGTGGGCAGTGTCAAGGCAGTTGCCGCCAGCCGCGTGGAAGGCGTCGAGCACGGGGAAGGCGGCGTCGAGAGTCTTGGTGTTTATCCACATCGTTCCCAGGACGAGGCGGGAGACGGGTTTGTCGATGCCGGGGATGTTGGAATAGAGCATGTAGGGTACTCCTGAGTGGTTGGGGCTCAAAATAGCGCGCCGCTGTGACGCCGGTGGTTTTCGATGTTGTCGTAAGCTAATTCTACTCTACTTTTTCTATAGGACACGTACATTCGACTGTGCATTTCAATGCGAAGACTCCGACGAAGTACGGCCCAGTGGGCGTTCTGGTCGGTGTGACGCTGTCACGGTCGCCTGTCAGTCCGTTGAGTCACTTCCAGGCGCAGGATGAGCTTGGCGTCATTCTCCTTTTTATGGGCCCACGGCGATATCCCTGCTCTAGATGCACATGCCGACGGGTACTGACTTAGGTAGTTCGACTCGTGCTGGAAGGAAACAGCGCGGCGACAGTCTGCAGGTTGTTGAGAAGGCATGATCGCTGGCCAAGACTTTCACGTAGAAAAGGCCTTGATTCGAAGCAAGATTTGTCGTGCTATTTGTATGATCATCCAGGTTATCCAGACTTTAACACGTACAAGACTGGTCCTTCACCGCCACACCTACCTGGATCCAGGGCGCGAATCGGCTGCCACAGGCATAGGTTACCGGTTCAACGACACTGGCCATTGCCGAGGCTGGTGTGTTTGTCGGCACTTCAGGCAAAAACGGTGAAACGATTTTCCCGACGGTTGGCTGCCTGGCCACGGCAGTTCGCTCCCGGGTTGCAGTTGTCAGGATGTGGGCCGTTACATTCGCGCGCAGGGCGGTCACGACAAGGCAGGGAGAATTCTAATATTCCAAGCTGCTCAGGTTGGCAGTAGTGGACGCCTGAAGCGCGTGCACCCTGTTAAGGAATCCTGTCAAGAGGCTGTGCAAATCTGGCTCGTTGAAGTCTTCGGCGGAATTCTGACGAAAGGCGTACAGCTGCAGCGAGTCCCGCTCAAAGGCAAGAATCCCGAGATTTCTGCCTTCCAGTGTGCTCAGAAAATCGCGTAGGATCTCGACCGCCCTTTCTCCACTAAGCAGAACAGCGATGGGATTCGCCGCATCGCTGTGCAGGTAAAATGTAAGCCAAGGGAAAGGGACGGCAAGGGAGAAACTGAGTCGGTCGTCCTCGACCCGCTTCCAGCCGACCGGAATCTACACAGCGGGCTCAGCCGTGGGCGTTTCCGATTGCGCCGATGCGGATCCAAGAGCCGCGATCAGCAAGTCAAGCACGAAAATCCGCCGTAGACCGAAACTGCCAACACTGCATCCCTTCTGCTCCCCAATTATTGTGTATCGGCACCTCTATATCCATAATTGGTTTCTGCTCTGTCAGGCGATCTGAATCGAGTCTGTGGTTCTCAGATTCGCGTTCTTCTGTTAACCCGAATCTGAAAGAACACTCAGACCGTTAGCTCTTTTTCCCTCCCATTGGCCTGCCAGGGGAACGCTCGCGCTGACTTCCCGACCGTTAGCTCCTTAGCCTTTCCCATAAGAGAACTTCCTGAGCGATGGATGGTGCGTCCTGCCATCGCAGGAAGTGCTGTGACAGTTCTGGGAAGGGCTTCGACCGCTTCTGCAAGGGAGGAATGGACCGGCAGTTTCAGTCTTGCCAAAACAGGCCACCACCCCTTGGCCAATTTGACACCTTTGGCTCCCATAACGGCAAGAGATGCGGCCTGAAGCACAAACAAGACTGGCGCTAATATAGGGATAAGGAAAGGGAAGAGCAGAGAGATGCCGACAATAATGCCGGTCGTGACGAACGCCCCACCCCCTGCCATAAAGCCCATCTGCAGGACCTTTTGCACCAACTCGCGCCCTGAAGACTTGCCTTCCACATAGTCCAGTCCGTACTCCAGACAGGCAAAAGTGCCGCCAACGACTGCGGCCACTGTTGCGCCCCTGACCATTCCGCTTGCGGTCTGTGTGACGGCAGCGCGCATGGCATTAGAACGAATAACAGCCCTGGCGTCGGCTATGTCGGCCAAACTCATTGGCTCGGGCCCAAGGAGGTGGTTCTTCGCGTAGGACCACCAGATCCCGTTGTCCGCCGTCGACGGTCCTTCCTTAGACTTGGGGATGATATGGGACCAGCTCTTGTCCTGGTGGAACTTCCACAGCGCTTCCGGGCCGCCGGCGCGTATTTGCGCAGGGATGGTCTCCCAGACCTCCTTAGCCTGTAGCAAATTCCTTTCTTCGTTCCCTGCCCTCTGATACTTCCCTATCAGTACCGCAGGCAAATTGTTAAATGTGAGATTACGCGCGAATGTATTGAGAAAATAACTCGCCACCGACATCGCCCCTACACCTGACGACAGAAACTCGATGTCGGACGCCCCGATCCACTTTCCGCTGTCGCCACGGCCGTGTTGGAAGAATTGTTGCTTTTCTTGAATATTCCGGCGTCGAAGCCGATACCTTGCGCCGTAGCTGTAGCCGCGCCTCTCACCGAAGCATCGGACGCGTCGGTCACCGTAACTACGGACACTTCGGTCGCCGTGGCGGTATCCTCGTCGGGTACCGTAGCTCCAGACGCGTCTCTGGCCGTACGTGGACTCCGCCAGGATGGGGTCGCTGTGAACGCGTCGGTGGCCTTTGCGCCTCTTCGAGCCATGCGATGTACCGAATGAGCGACTATTTCGATGCGTACTGATGTAGCAGTTGTCACGTCTTACCTGAATTTCAGGCCTCTGGGGAGTTGCAGGGGAATATACGAGAGGTGAGTTAGTGGTTATCCGATTCAAGAGCTTGACGACCTTGGCGGATTCAAGCTGGAGAGCGCGTAGAGGGAAAGAGACAGTTCTGGCAGCAGCACGTAGGCGTGGGCGGCGTGCATTGGCAGCTTTGGCGGCCGCACGGTGGAGTCCACGATTGGAGAAAGTTGATTCTTCCGTCATTGTTGGTTCCAATCGCCGTGATCATGTCTCATGATCAGGTCTTAGTAGCAGATACAGTTCGCGTTCTGACAGGTCTAGCTTCCCAAACTTAGCGCTTTAAACTCCTCAACCTGGCCGCGGATGGCGCGTTCTGTGGGTAGGCGCTCGATGCTGGAGGCGCCGAAGAAGCCGGCGATACCGGGCATCATTCCAAGGGCGGTGCCGACGTTTTCGGGCTCGTCGAAGGGGCCGCCGTGGCAGATGACGATTTGACCGGGATTGACCGCGCGACCGGCGGCAGCCATTTCCTGCACTTTGTCGACTGCTTCCTCTAACGTGTAGGCAACGGCGGCGCCGATGGTGCCTGCAGTGGTGAGGCCGACGTGGGCGACGAGCAGGTCGGCGCCGGCTTCGGCCATGGCGGTGGCCTCCTCCGGTGTGAAGACGTAGGGGGCTGTGAACATGTCCAGCTGATGGGCGATGGCGATGGCCTCGACCTCTTTGTCATAGCCCATGCCGGTGCCTTCCAGATTCTCGCGGAAGGTGCCGTCGAGGAGACCGACGGTGGGGAAGTTCTGGATGCCGCTGAAGCCGATCTCTTTGAGCTGCTTGAGGAAGACGTGTTTGAGGCGAAAGGGGTCGGTGCCGCAGACGCCGGCCAGGACAGCGGTGTCTTGCACGACCGGGAGCACTTCGGCCGCCATTTCGACGACGATACCGTTGGCGTCGCCGTAGGGCATCATTCCGGAGAGCGAGCCGCGGCCGGCCATACGGAAGCGGCCGGAGTTGTAGATGATGATAAGGTCGGCGCCGCCGGCTTCGGCGAACTTGGCCGAGATGCCGGTGCCGGCGCCGCAGCCGACAATAGGCCTTCCGGCGGCCTGCTGGGCCTGGAGGCGGGCGATAATCTCCTGTCTTGGGATAGACATATGGATGGCTCCTTGGACAGTTCGTAGCGCGTATTTGGAGGGTACACCGCGGCGAAGAGGGACGGGCTAGGATTCCTCCTGCAGCATCTCCAGCAGCAAAGCGACCGCCTTCTCGGCAAATTCAGGATCGTTGATGTTGGCATCCATCTCGATCAGGGGGATGTCGGCGCGCAGATCGCCTTTGAGGGCATCGTAACAAGCCTGATCGGCGCTTGGGTCCCAGAAGCGGTCGCCTTCGCTGTCCAACATGGAGACGCCGCCGAGGGGGATCAGCACGGATACCTTGCCGGCCTGGCCGGTGTTGGCGGCTGCGGCCAGCATTGCCCCCATTTGCTTGTTTTCCTCCTCATTGGTACGCAGGAGAGTTACCTCCGGGTTCCACTCGTAGAGGGTTCGCTCGCGGTAGTGATCGGGCACGGTCTCGATGCCGCCGAAGTTGGCCATGTCTACACAGCCGGGGACGATGACGGTGGGGACGCCCTGCCGGGGCGCGGCCTGGACTCGGTCCGGCCCTGCGCTGAAGACACCGTCGCAGATTTCGTCGGCCAGCTCGGTGGTGGTCATGTCAA
>JAPPKG010000016.1:0-6180 GCA_026914085.1 Caldilineaceae bacterium
ACCTCTCTTTATCCGCGAAGTGACGCGAAGGGGCGCGAAGAACACCTTTTTGTCCACGAAGGGCCACGAAGGACCACGAAGAACACCTCTCCTTATCCGCGAAGGGGCGCGAAGGGGCGCGAAGAACACCTTTTTGTCCGCGAAGGGCCACTAAGGACCACGAAGGAAGGCTGTTGGGGCTGACGAGACTCTGGGACTTGGGGCAGTGCATTTATTCTTCTTCGAGGCCGGCTATGCGCTGGCCTTCGTGGAGGTAGGCGACGCGGCCGCCGTAGGTTTGGCGGAGGTTGTCGGGGGTGAAGGTTGTGGGGATGGGGCCGGTGGCGACGATTTCGACGTTGAGGAGGGTGACCCAGTCGAAGTATTCGGGGGCGGTCTGGAGGTCGTGGTGGACGACGACGACGGTTTTGCCGCGGGCGCGCAGTTCGCGGAGGATGGTGATGATGGCGCGTTCGGTGACGGCGTCGACGGCGGCGAAGGGTTCGTCCATGAGATAGATGCGGGCGTCCTGGACGAGGGCGCGGGCGAGGAAGGTGCGCTGCTGCTGGCCGCCGGAGAGCTGGCTGATCTGGCGGTCGGCGAAGTCCTGCATGCCGACCTGTTCGAGGGCGTGCATGGCGGACTCGCGTTCGCTTTGGCCGGGGCGGCGGATCCAGCCGAGGCGGCCGTAGAGGCCCATGGAGACGACGTCGAGTACGGTGGTGGGGAAGTCCCAGTCGACGCTGCCGCGCTGGGGGACGTAGCCGACGAGGCCGCGGACGTGTTCGTAGGGCTGGCCGTAGAAGCGGACGGTGCCGGCGGCGCGGGGGATGAGCTTGAGGGCGGCCTTGATGAGGGTGCTCTTGCCGGCGCCGTTGGGGCCGATGACGGCCATGAGGACGCCTTCGGGCACGCGCAGATCGATGTCCCAGATGGCGGGTTTGCTGTTGTAGGCGACGGTCAGGTCGTCGATCTCCAGGGCCGTCGCCGAGCCGTTTTGCGGGTCACGTCCGCTGTGGACGCTCACTTCATTTTACTCCTTGCCGGGGCGCGCGGGCCGGTTTCACGGGCATAGCAGATCCCTTCATTTTGTAAATTCAGTCACGCGGCGGCAGGCCGGCGGGCAGCTTCTTCTGTGCTGCCTGCGGATAGAGTCCGGTCGCGCTCCCGGGGGAATGAGCGCGACCCTGACGAACTTGGGAATCACCGCGGACCGGCGGTCAGGATTATTCAGCTTCACAGTCGACCGTGAGCAACTCCTGGGGCGGCGAGATGTCGATGCTGTCCGGCCAGTCGGGGATGGCGGCGGGGGCGCCGGCGCAGCGGTAGGACTGCAGGATGGTGTAGACGTTTTCGGCGATCATGCCGATGTAGGCGCCGGCGAAGGTGCCGGGCATGCCCATGGCGTCGGAGTAGAGCTCGCGCACGCCGACGCGGACGCTGCCGCCTTCGGCTTCGATGGCGGCCTGGACGGCTTCGATGGTGTCGGGCGAGATGCTGCTTTCGACGAAGAGGACGGGGATGTTCTGTTCGACGACGAATTGGGCGGTGCGCTGGATGTCGCCGACGCCGGTCTCGTCCTCGGTGCTGATGCCCTGGATGCCGGCCATGCGCCAGCCGAAGGCGGCGCCGAAGTATTGGAAGGCGTCGTGGGATGTGACGAGGTAGCGCTGTGCTTCGGGTACGGAGCGCATGCCTTCGGAGGCCCAGGTGAAGAGCGTGCTCAGCTGGGCGTTGTAGGCATCGGCGTGGGCGGTGTAGGCGGCGGCGTTGTCGGGATCGAGCTCGGCGAGAGTATGGGCGAGGTCGGCGACGGTTAGCTCCCAGTTGCGGGGGTCGAACCAGAAGTGGGGGTCGTCGGTGCCGGATTGGGTCTCGTCGGCGCCGAAGCCGCCGATGACGAAGCCGGCGTCCTTGACGGGTTTGGATAGGCTGTAAATGAGGGTGCCTTGTTCGCGCAGGGCAGCGAAGACGGCGTCGAACTGGCCTTCGAGGTGGAGGCCGCTGTAGACGACCATGTCGGCGGCGTTCATGGCGCGGATGTCGGACTCGGTGGGCTGGTAGAGGTGGGGGTCGACGCCGGCGCCCATGAGGGGCGTGATCTCGATGTTGGGGACGCCGTCGGTCAGGATTCGGGAGAGGTCGCTGGCCTGGGTGGTGGTGGCGACGATGCGGAATGTGCCGTCGGCGCGGACGCCTGTGGGGGCGGGCGTGTCGGGCTCGGACTGTTGTTCGGCGGTTGCGGGGGATTCGGCGGCGGCCGCGGCGGTGGCGGGTTCGCGTTCACGGCCGCAGGCTGTGGTTAGCAGGGCGGCGAGCAGGAGCAGGACGGCGATGTGTGTCTGTCTGGCGTGTGATCTGGATGGTCGTGTTTGTGTGTATTGTGTTGGTTGGTTCGGCATATCGGGGTCCAAGAGCGGGTAATTTCAGATGGTGACAAATATATTTTTATCCATGACTAAATCTTTTATAAGGATAGCCTAATCCTGGGGCTCTGTCAAGGGGGTAGGGGCAGTTTTTGGCTTTGAGTTTTTAGTTTTTAGTGGGGTCTGACTGGCGAGAGTTCATGAGGGTCCGTGAGCGTTTGCGAGCGTTGTACGAGAGAGCATGAGAGATTACGAGAGTTCACGAGCGTTTATGAGCGATTTACGAGAGGCCACGGGCGTTGACGGGTTTGGGCGGGTTATGTCGGCAAATGTCGCGTTTTGTATGCAAATGTCGTGCCAAGTCTACATATGTCGCGCCTTTTCGGCGTCTTTTCGCGGCTGTTGTCGGTGTTTTCGTGGGGGCGCGGCGGGTTGGTTTGGGTGCGCTCATTGGGTTGCGGGTTCTCCGATTCGGTGAAGTATGGGTTGCTCGTTCTCAGACTTGCTGAGGGTGAGCGCGTTTTTGAGGGGGTTATTATAGCACGGATTGGGGGCGGATTTTGTAGGAATTTGGGGCAGTTTTGTGCGATCGCTTAGGGCGATGACGATCTCAGCGGCATGTTTATGGTTTCTTCGGTCTGTCCCTCCACGATAAAGTTCAACCTCACGTACATCAGGGGCGGCCCCCGATCACGTTCTTTTCCCACAGTTCGGAGAGCGAATAATCCTTGAGCCACTCTTGAAGGTCTTCGGTATTCTGCAGGCGCCGGAAGGTTGACGCGCGGCCCTCGCGTTCGACTACGACGATGTCCTCAGGCTCAAAGCAGTCGACGAAAGCGGCGGACTGGGTGGCGACGATGACCTGGGTCTTTTCGGAAACTGCGCGAATCAGGCCACCGATTATATTGATAGCGTAGGGGTGGAGTCCCAGTTCCGGCTCGTCAAGGATGAGCAGGTCCGGGAGTGTCTCATCCGGCTGCAGTAGAAGGGTGACGAGGGCAATGGTTCGCAACATCCCATCCGCGGCCTGCGATGCGGTGAAGATCTGGTCGCTGTCGGTTTCGCGCCAGGCAAGCAGCAGGTGACCGCTGTCGGGTTCGAGGTAGAAGTCGAAGAAAAAGGGGAGAATCAGGCGCAAGGTTTCGACTATGCGTAGATAGGATCGACCTTCTTTTCTCTGCAGTCGGAAAAGAAATGGCGCGAGATTGGAACCGTCATAGCGAAATTGTCTGTCACCTTTGACCTCTGCCTTTCTGCGAAGTTGGGACGTCCTTGAAGTGTCGTGAAAGTGAAAGGTAAACATACTGCGCAAGGCACCGGCGATGCCAGCAGTGGTATCATTGTAAGTCGCATAATCCCCGAGCATCGAAGAGCGGTGGCCTGCCCCCACTATTTGCCAGGATGTCTCCTCGGCTTGGTCTCCACTTACCATTCGATAGCGCTCATCGGCATAGATAAGCGTGTCGTCGGCGGCATAGGCGAGTCGAAAATGGTAATCGGTCTGGCCGGCCTCGATATGAAGCCTGAGCCGGGCTTCGATCTCGGGTGTGATCGCCGGGCCATCGTGCAAGAGTTTACTGGCGCCACCCTGGGAACCCACATAGGATTGCAGACTGACGGCGCCGTACGACACGGGATAGAGCATGTGGAAAAAGGAGAGGAAGTTGGACTTGCCGGCGCCGTTGGGGCCGATGAGAACGGTCAGGGGGCCGGGGCTGAAGTCGTTCAGCTCGCGGATGGTCTTGAACCCTTTGATGGTGATGGCGTCAAGCCTGGTTCTCATTTTGGTTTGGTCCCTGGTCGGTCCTGGCAGGCGGTCTCTCTGGCTGCGCTGGGTATGTGTGTTCCCTACAGTATACCTTACGCTTGGACTGTTACCGTGCAGGCCAGGGACAGCTGGTGACAGTCCTCTGTTTTGGCTTAGTCACCGCGGTTCAGGGCGATTACGTAGGAGGTCGTTGCGTTGATTTTGTTGCTGGAGGGTGAGGCGACGCGGCAGATGTCGCAGAAGGCGGAGGAGCCGCCCTGCTGGGTGGTGATGACGCCGTGGACGGTGGCTTCGGGGCCGTGGGTGACAGTTGCGTGGATGGATAGCTCGGTGGTGATGGTGTCGTGCATGGCTTCGAGGGCGGTGCGGACGGTTTCTTTGCCGCGGAGATCGGTTTCGCCGACGATCTGCCAGTGGATGTCGTCGGTGAAGTGGGCGAGGATGGCTTCGACGTCGGCGTGGGCAAAGGCGATGTTGAGGTCGCGGAGGATGCGTTTCTTGGGGGAATTGGTGCAGTCGGCGTGGATGGTGAGTTTGGTCACATGGTGTTGTCGTTTTGCACGGTCATTTCGACTTCAGGTTGACATCCTTAATCAAAGGTCGAGTCACGCTTTCGTCGAGACCGGTCTCTGGGTTGAACCACGCTGATGTCCTACTACCATATATCCCTTTCTTCCCAATCTTCTCTTTTCTTTCTTATCACTCAGTATCACCCCTTTTGCGCGGGCTCGCCTTAGTTTCACAATTGAACCTCTTTTCCGTGTAACGGCTTGTGGACGGTAACGGTCAATGTAAGCACTAGGGGGCGCTTCCATCAATAGGCGCGTAGCGGGAGCGGGAATAGGACGAGAAGTTGCTGTACTGCCACTGTCCTTAGTACTGGCGACGCTGAGCGTGCCCTGCCGCTGTGGTGTCAGTTGCGCCGCCGCTTCGTCGCCTGAGGTGGAATCTGGTTCGTGTACAACGATTTCGATATCACGTCCGAGTGCAGTCAACAGACGCAGAAGCCGTTCCACAGAGTACTCACGAAAATTTCCGCGGAGGAGACGCGATACATCCGGCTGGGACAGCCCTAGTATTGCGGCAGCTTCGACCTGTTTGAGCTTTCGCTGACGAATGATCTTTTCGATGCGCGTGACGAGCTGCGCTTTGAGCAGGTGTGCTTCAGCGTCCGGGCGGCCCAGGTCCGCAAACACATTGCCGGTGCCGCGCTCGATGATTTCTTTTGTTGGATGCATTGCTCTATCTACCTTTCGCCATAGAATTCTCTGTAGTGTTGCTCTGCAGCCATAAGCCTGCGTCTGACCAGATCGATCTCCTGCTTAGGTGTAGAGACTCCCCTTTTTGCTTTCTTTTGGAAAGCATGCAGGACATATACCGCTCCTTTGAACCGAACCGTATATACAGCCCTGTACGCGTCGCCATCGTGACGAGAGATGATCTCAAGGACATTTGCCCCGAACCCTTTTAGAGATTTGACGTGCCGGTATCTGAGTCCAATTTGGGCCTGATACAAAGCGAAGCCGACCTCGTCCTGCACTGCAGCGGGGAATTTTTTCAGGTCTCTCTTGCTTGTTCCGACCCATTCGACAGGGTTTGTCATCTCCATGCGCTCACATATTATAGTGGTTCCCCCATAGAATTGCAAGTAGCATCTTAAAAGGAAATTGTATCACTACCGGTTCGCCTCTGGATTCTGTGGTAGTGGAACGGATCAGTCTCTCTTGATCCGAATCGCGTCGTTGAGTCACGCCCGCTTCAAGTGCGCTTTGGGGTGAAACAGATTAGGGCGGCGCCTGTGAAGGGGAGGGCGTGGAGGTAGATGCCGGGCCAGCTTTCGGTGAGAATACCGCGGAGGGTGAGGGGGGCGAGGGAAGGCACAAGGGGTGCCCCTACAGGGGAGGCTGGGGGAAGGGGGAGGGCGATATCGGTGTTTGGATCTTTTAGTCGTAGGGGGGGCTGGTGCGTTTGGGGGTGAACCAGATTAGGGCGGCGCCGAGGAAGGGGAGGGAGAGGGCGAGGAGGTTGATGCCGGGCCAGGATTGGGTGGGGATGCCGCGGAGGGTG
>JAPPKG010000259.1:0-6178 GCA_026914085.1 Caldilineaceae bacterium
TCTGCCGGGCGAGGCCGCCCGACTGGGTTGGTCATACGTTTGGATACGCATTTCCTTGTGCTCCTTCTCAGCCTGATATGAAGCGCCGGCAAGGCCATAGTGCGGGCTCTGCCCGGCCGCTTCGCCCCACTTTTGTGAGGTTGGAGGACAGTATACACAAGGTTGAGAGGTGTGTCAATATCGAAAAAAGCTTGATCTGGCCAAGTTGTCCGGAGCCGGATTTGCAGGAAGTTGGGAGTACTAGGAGCTCGTGGGCCGTTCGTATGAGCTTGGTACAAGAGACTGTGAGTGTCTTCGAGCATTCAGGTGTGTGGGACGGTTGTCTGGTGCTTGATGCAGGGCTCTTTGGAGCCTGTCAGGATGACAGTCGCGCAGGGAACCCGGTGAGGGCTCGTATGAACGTTGTAGGAGAGATCACGAGTGTTTACGCAGGTTTACGAGAGCCGGGCGGACGTCTGAAGAGGCGTTCGCCCGTTGCTGAGTTTCCGGACCGTTGGAGTCAGCAACGGGCGAATCGGGGGATTTCGGGTGAAGGGGATTGGGACGCCCCTGCGAACTGATTGTCAGTCTCGATATTGAGGCTGGTTTCGAAGCCGAAATGTCTGGGGCGCATCCGGGTTGTACAGGGGCAGAGTTCAGGCTGACAGACAGTTTGGAAAGCTTGGGGGGTAGTCATTGGCCGGTGGGGGGCGGTGGCGGCAGGTGATCGAAGAAGAGTATGTCGCGCAGGCAGTTGCCACTGGGCTGGGGGACAGTTCGCTTGTCGTCCTGAGTAGGCCAACCGTGCCACCAGACCGCGATGTTCTGGTCCGGCTGGTGTGGCTGGAAGGTACACGGGTAATCGGCAAATGAAGATTCCGAATAAGGACAGGGATAGAGAATCGGTTCAATGCCGACGAAGAGGACGTAGGTGAAGTATTTCCGACCGAGGAATCCGCCGAGAGCAGTGCTGAGGAGCACTGTTGCCAGCAGGATGCTGAATCTTGTCATCGCTGTCCGCTCCTCAGCGTTCCCGGGGGCAGTGGGTCATGGTAGAGGAAGTCGAGGACGCAGCTTCTCTGCGGCTGGTAGCGAATATGGGTGGGGTCGATAGACGGCCAGGCATAGTACCACTGTGCACCTTCGGGTACGGGCTGGTCCGTGTATTCCCAGCAGTTGCCTGCGGTCCCTGACTCCTGGCAGGGGTAGACGAAGGGTTCCCGGGTGGTGAAAAAGATGGAGTTGAGATAGTAACTTGCGACGCCACTGACGCTTGTGCATCCGATGACAAGCGCTGCGAGCAGGCTGGCGAACTTGATATTGGACATTTCTCCCCCTAGCCTTGTGCGGGGTCGTGTCAGCGTCGGGTCTGACCGTTGCCCCGCACAAGACGGGTTCGCCCACAGCTTACTACACGGTATTCGGCCAGATCAGGAGTGGGTTGTGTGTAACTCACCCGAATCCGGCATTGCCATAGTTTGGATGGAACTTGGATTCCGGTCCTCCCATGCGTGCTGCGGACAGGCATAAAGCTTAGCAGATTTGCGCGGTGGTTTCTTGCCAAAAAGGGACCGGTTTAGGGAACTATGGCTGCCGGAATTGGAAGATTGGTTATGGAGGGGAGGTTGATTGGGTTGTGAATTGAGGGATTTGGGGAGGTTTGCTGGTCAGGAGATGACGAGTTCCAGGGTAGTGAAGTTCAGGTTGGGGGATCGTTTGGACAGATGGAGCATTTCGACGCCGGCGATCTGGTTGGCTTCGTTGTAGTCGAGGACGATGCCGGGCGCGACTTCTTGGGATTCGATGATGGGGGAGTCGTCGAGGCGGAGGTAGAGGGCGTCGGCTTCTTGGTTGATGTGGAGTTTCATGTTGTCCAGGTGCTGAGAGTCATCGAGGATTTCAATGCCGGCGAGGTGGTTGGCCGCGTCGTAGTCGAGGGCGATGCCTTCCTCACAGTGTTTCGTGGTTACGGTGGTGTCTTTGAAACGGATGTAAAGGGCATCTACTTCGCGATCGTAAGTTATTTTCATAGAGGAAGTAAGGGTACTCAGACATTGTAGATGATGCATTCAAGAGTCAGAAACGCGAGTGAGCAGGCAGTGCGGGCACGTTTATCGAACGGCCAAACGGGAAATAAAGGGCTGAACAGCGGGCAGAATTCTCTTCCTGGGTAGAATCCCGCTGGTTCGCAGCCGTTCTTGGCCCTGCCCGGTTGGCCCTGAGGTTGCGGCGAAGCGGACAAGCCCGGTGGGTAGAAACTTCATGGCGAGGATACCGTCGCCGCGGCCCCAGTAGCTCTCGTCTGAAGCGGCCTTCCTTTCACCGCTTGACGGAATGCGCCACTCGGCTTCCACGAACCCTTCGGGGCCGGCGCCGATCTCTGGAACTGGGAGGTGGGTCTCCTGCAGGATGAATTCGGCGAATGATCTCAGTGACTTAATCACCATGTCCATCTCATCCGGATCTTCGGCGATCATTTCCTCCAGTTGGACAAGCCGGGAGGCTACTTCGTCGAAACCGTGCGCATTCAGCGCGTTGACGATCTCTTTTTCTTCTACAACTTCAGTGGACAAAGTTCGGGTCAGTTCGGCGGCCATATCTTTTCCGGCGAGGTCTGCCGGAGCGTCTCAAGGGTGGGGACCTAACGCAAAGCATTCCGGCAGACACAATTGCACGACCAAGTTCATATGCAGCATTGCTCTGGCTTTAGGGCTGAGAAGTCGTCATTCATTGCATGAAATGATCATGCCACAATCTGTTCAATTCATCCTTTCGCCTGTTCCAGAGCCAGTCGGATATCATTGGTGCCGCTCCGCAAGCAATTTGATATTCGTGGAGAACCTGGATCGTCGGGATTTCAGGGACTGCATCGAGTGCCAAAAGGTTAGAGGCTCTGTTAACGGCTTTCTCGGCCTGCTGAGAAAGTGAGCGATACCTGAAGCCGAGATGAATGTATCCCATTGCAAGCATAAAAACGAGTACGGTGACTACGGTTCGACCAATGGTTGGCCCCCACTGTTGAATGGGAGGCGCCTGAAGCACCACGACCATAGAGAATACGGCAAGACCAAATATTATGGTGCTTACGACAAATACCCACCTGGACATCTCTCTAGCCTGATGATTTGTGTACCAAGCGCTCTGCCTCAAGTTTTCGACCGCTCTTCTGAAAGATACTGGTTCCTGCGAATCATAGTAGGGCGATTCCTCAGGTCCATATGCAGCCATCTTTACTGCGCGGGAAGCCTCAATAAGCATTTCAGCCTTTTCCTGTTCCGAAATCTCCCATCCCAATCCATTCTGAAAATCGAGTTTGCGCTTTACTGCTTCGGCTTTTCCTTGTAAAGCGTCAGTACGCCACTGGAGAACTACGTAGGCGGCTGTAAGAAGAGCCGACAACATCCAAATCCATTCAGGCAGCCCCTTCCACAGGAGGGAAACGGTAGTGATAATGACAACCAGTATTCTCGACACATTAGCTCGGTACCACCACTGTTTTGCCTCAACAAACTGTGCTTGCATCAACTGTTGTACGCTGATTTCACTCTTCGAATTGCTATTCAAAGCTGGGGAAGACATAGTTCCACCATTTTATCGCCTCTTGATGATCGGCCTGTTGTTCGTATTGCAGTGCATATGTAGCGTACTGAGCCCGCATGTTTGCAGCATCCCTGATCTTCTCCCTTGTGTGCCAAGCTATGTCTGAATCCAGATTTGGCCCCAGTCCTTTGGGATCCGGACAGGCATACATGATGCCAGACGCAAGCATTTGAAAAGCTTCTGGAACACTCCATCTGACACTCGACGGAATTGCGGGGGATCCGTATCTAAACGCGTTGATCAGTAACGTTTCGAGATGATAGGACATGAGTTTAGGGGCGGCGCGACTTTTCACGTTCCAAAACTTGATTAGACGCATCAGAGGAAGCAGGTAGCCATTTTGGTTCTTGTTTGCTTCTGTAATGTGCTCCTGATCGATCCGAGGATCCGTTCTCATCCAGTTGCCTGTGCCGTTAGGGATCAAGTAGTAGAAAATCGAACCGTAGCCATCCCCAACAGGTAAAGCAGGCACCACATCGAATGCCCATTCATAAGATTTCAGGTTGAGTACAACCGCGACCCCTGTTCGCTTTATCTCAGACTCTTGATAATTCGAAACTCCTTTCAGCCCACTCTTGAAATGATTGAGAATTTTGGTTGAATTTACCCAACCATACTCGTCAAAATAGGGTCTTAGCGGTGAAGAATCAGTGGTGACATTCACTAGGAATGTGTACGCGTCCCAGGAAGATTGCCGAACATGCCCATCTTGTCCGTCTAGCATGACGAGCATGTCAATGTCATCGAGGGGGCGAACTTTGGTTTTTCGTGCGAATGAGCCAAAGGGCATGAAATCGCCCGTTATGCGAGGAAAATCTGAATGGTTTTTCGATATTGTAACGAGTTGATCTTGCAGATATACACGACTTTGCCGAGCCTTCTTCACTTTATTACGATTCAGATCGACAAGGTTCTGTCGGAATCTGTCGAATGCTTGTGCTGTAGTCACTGATGCGCTCTTGAAGGTCCAACCTGGGGAATGGGTCATTTGGAAACCTCACCGTCAACTGTGAGCCGGCAACGCTGCAAGTGCCAACTGAAAAGGTTCTTACACCGGTGCGCCCGTATAAGGGGCCAACATACTGAGTGTCTCGGTCCGCCGATAGATCTTATAAGCACAGTTGTACTATTCTATCATGAGCTCATTAAGGAATCAAGAAATAATGCTTGCATGGAGCGATCCAAATTCAGGGGCACACATTGTCTGAACTGAAACTCTTGGTATTCTCGGATGAGGTGTGATTACCACTGCGGAGTCTTCTGGCACGGGATGGAAAAACTATTGTGTTACCAATGTGGACCGTCAGAACATACAGCTTACCATCAATTTGACACTCAGCGCGTGCCGGACCTTAACTTTCTCGAATCTGCCACCATCTTGCCCGTGGCAAGTCACTATGCTATCGTTGACGCCAAAATCCACTTATAGAAAGGAATCGATTATGACCACCCTTTTTGGACGCGAGTATAGCCGGCGGGAGCTGTTGGACTTGGTTGGGGATATGTCGCAGCTGGCGGGGGCGCGGAAGGCTGAGCTGGTGGAGGGGATTGAGCGGGGGTCGGATCTGATTGAGGTGTTTAATGCTTCGGGGCTGTGCTTTTCGGTGTTGCCGGGGCGGTCGCTGGATATTGCTTCGGCGCATTATAAGGGGATGTCGCTGTGTTTCCGCAGTAGTACGGGCGACGTGGGGCCGGCGTTTTATGAGCCAGAGGGGAATGGCTGGCTGCGGGGGTTTTTCGGCGGGCTCACGGTGAGCTGCGGGATGACGTTTACGGGGCACCCGGAGGTGGACCCGGAGGAGGAGAACGAGGAGCTGGGGCTGCACGGACGGCTGGCGTTTTTGCCGGCGAAGAATGTGGTGGCGAATGCGGGCTGGGAAGGCGAGCAGTATGTGGTGCGCGTGCATGGGAAGATGCGTGAGGCGGTGTTTTTCGGGACGAACCTGGAGCTGACGCGGGAGATTTCGACGGTGCTGGGCGAGAAGTCGATTCGCATTTACGACCGCATCGAGAATCTGAGCGTGGACCCGTCGCCGCTGATGTTTGTGTATCATTGCAATCCCGGGTTCCCGGTGCTGGACAGCGGGACGCGGCTGTTGATCAATAGCGAGAAGACGACGGAGTGGCTGGAGGACAAGGAGGTCGGGCCGGAGGTGTACCAAGTGGCGAAGCCGCCGCAGGAGGAGGCCCACGACGATGTGTTCGTGCACAGGCCGGTGGCGGATGCGGACGGGAATGTGCATGTGGGGCTGGTCAATGATGGGTTGGGGCTGGGGCTGTACTGGAAGTTCCCGATTGCGGAGATCCCGCTGGTGAACCAGTGGCAGCATTTCCATCGCGGGACGTATGTGACGGGTGTGGAGCCGGGGAACGTGAGTATGCTGGGGCGGGCGTGGAACCGCAGAGAAGGCTATCTTACGCACATTCAGCCGGGCGAGGTACGGGAGTTTCATCTGGAGATCGGTGTGCTGGATGGGACGGAGGAGATTGGGAAGTTTGAAGGGCAGTTTTGAGTAGGCAGTTTTTGGGTAACTACCAAGCCAAGTTCTGTGTACGGTCTGCGTGGGGGGAATGTACCGTCAGCATTTCTGTAGCGGGC
>JAPPKG010000278.1:0-6155 GCA_026914085.1 Caldilineaceae bacterium
CGGTATCGACACCGACGCCGCCGCCCTCGACCACCTCCGGACCGGGGCTCCAGTCGTTGGCGATCGCATCGTAGACCAGATACTGCAGCGCAGAGGCGATGTCCTCGTTGTCCCAGTAGGCCTCGGTCGGCTCGGTAATGCGGTCCCATTCAATATGGCCGTTGCGGCGCATGAAGGTGGTGCTGCGGCCGTAGGCGCCGTTCCAGCCCTGTGCCTGGCCCCAACCATAGAACTTGGTGCCATCCTCTTCATAGGAGAGATCCTGAATGATCTGCTGGAACTCTTCCCACTTCCAGCCCGGTTGTGGATGGGCGACGCCCTTCTTGTCGAAGAGGTCCTTGTTGTAATAGATCACCAGCGAGCCGGTGTCGGTGGGGGTCATGTAGCGGCCGCCCTGCCACAGCGTCTGGTTGTCGTAGTTTTCGCCGCCGGGGAAGAAGTCATCGGCGCCGTCACGAGCGATATAGTCGCTCATGTCATAGATCACCTGGTTTTCGGCGTAGGCCTGCCATATCCAGCCCTGGAAGTAGAGGACATCGGCGGAGTCATCCGCGGCGAAGTTGGCCTGGATCTTCTCATAGTAGCCGCCGGGGTACTGCTCCACGGAGACGCTTACGCCTTCATTCTGCGCCATGTAGGCGTTGACCATGTTCTCATAGACGACGGCGTCCTGCACGTCGGCCCAGGCCGAGAGGCGCATCTCGATCGTCTCCATGCTGGCGCCAGCGTCACCGCCGCTGTCGCCGGCCGGGGCTGCTGCCGGGGCCGCGCAGGCCGCAAGCAGTGTTCCGCCAACCGTCAGGGCGCTTGCCTTGAGGAAAGATCGCCGGCTGATGGCGTTGTGTTGCAACTTGGACATTGATTTGACTCCTTCGAGCTGGTGTATAGATGGTTGATTCAACTAACTGTTGTTGCTGGTTTGTTTCGTCAAATCTTTTAATTTGTGCCGCGAACCGTTTTGCGCGTCACGGCGGTGGGATATCCCAATCTTGCTCGGCGAGGACGCGATTCGCCTCCAATGTCAGCATGATGGCCTCTTGCAGATTCGCTTTGGCCTCTTCAAGGGTTTCCCTTGCGTATTGGCGCCGGGCAGTTCTTCAACGAACCCGATGTAGCCCTCGGGCACTTTCATGAAAACCGCGCTGAATTTCTTGTCGGACACCTTTCGTCGCGTTGCCTCAGTACGCGCACTGCAAGATCGCGCGCGTTTAATCCTCTTCCTTTTTCGTCGGCCACTGGCAGCCGCCTTCCCGGTCCGGGCGGATGTGCGAGAAGGACACATCTTCCGTGCCCTTCCAGGCATAGGGGTCGCGCCCGGCGACCATCACGATGTCGCGGAAGTCGAAGCTGGCTACGCCCAATTCGGCATTGCCTGGATAGCGCCAGGGCAGCAGCGACTCGGCGCTCATGTAGTGGTTGACGAGCGCGCGTCGGAATCCGCCGGCGGCGCGGTTGGGCAGGGAGCGGTGCAGCAGATAGCCGTTGAAGAAGACGATGCTGCCGGCGGTCACCTCGACCGGCACGGCGTCGTCGTCGGTGTAGGGGAAATCATAGGCCTCCACCACGCAGTCGAAGCGCTCGTCGTCGTGCTCTTTGGCGGGCCAGATCAAGCCGTTGGCGTGGGAGCCGGGGATGACCCAGAGGCAGCCGTTCTCGACGGTGGCGTCATCGAGCGCGATCCAGGCAGCGTTCAGAGAGCGGTCGCGCGTCGGGATGAAGGCTTCGTCCTGGTGCCAGGCCTGGCCCGGCTTGCCGGCCGACTTGACGAAGAGCATCGACTGCATGCTTTTCACATTGGGGCCGATCACCCGCGTCAACACGTCACAGATCGACGGATGCGCGAGCGTGTCGAACATCAGCTGTGAGAGCTTGTGCGGGAAATGGACGCAGAGCGTGCGCTGGATCACCTCGTCGTCGCTGTCGTCAGGGCCGACGGGCGGCAGGCCGTTGACCTCGCCCATCTCACCGCGGCAGATGTGCACGGTCTCGTCACGCAATGCCTGCACTTCATCCGGCGTCAGCGCGTCCGGCAGCGCTAGGAAGCCGTTTTCACGGAAGGAGGCGACGTGTTCAGCGGTGATTTCCGGCCGCGTCACCGTCTGCGCGGGGGCGTCCATCGTTGCTGTCAGAGTCATGGGATTGTTCCTGTGTCTGAGCGGCGTTGTTTTGTGTGCTGTTGGCAACGATGCCGCAGGGCGGGATCCTGGGCGGTCGCTAGGATTTGAAGAAGGGAATGGGTTGGATTATACGGGGGGAGGGGGAATGGTGTCAAACTTTTTGGGGTGGGTGTTGGCCTGGAAGGGTGATCTCTGCTCTTCTTCTAGTCGTGTCTCTGGCAAAGGCCAAGCGCAAGATGTGGCGTTGCAAGTCGGCTGTCTTCTTGTCGGTCTGTTCAGAAGCTAGGATCTGGCAATGCCCGATTCAGAGAACTGTCTGAACAGAGATCACCGGATTAGGTCATCGAGGGCACCAAAACTGGACCATTTGAGCGAGACAATTTCTATTGGATACCGCTATACTGGTGCAGAGAACATAATTGCTGCCTCAATGCAGGTAACACCTTCAGTTCCTCCGTTTCTTATCGCTCTTTGCTAAAGCAATGTTGACAGGATTTGGGCAACTGATGGTGTTGTGGAATTGCAAGTGTCCTCTATGAGCCCGTGTATTCGTGGAGCAACGCCCGGGGCGTTGTGATCTGTAACCACGTTTCCACACGATATCGAAAGGTGCCATTATGAAACGCGTTACCCTCCTCGCTAATGTCTTCGCGCTGTTCACCCTGTTGCCTACCGCTCCACTGGCAAAGGACGAACAGCGCCCCCTCGCCGGCTCAGCCGGGTAGTTCGCTGCCCTGGTCGACCGCGTCGCCACAGTCGAAGCCAAACTCGAACCCGTCACCACTGACGGCGGCCTTTGCGTCCAGTACGCCGGGCGCCAGCCGCAGCGTGAAACCGTGACTATGCACCTCGACATCTTCGAGGTGCACCCTAACTCGTCACTGAACTCGCCTGAGGCCACCACCTGTCTCTTTAGAAGTGCGGCACTGGCTGCAGGCTGAAGATGCGCTGCCCGGCGAGTACAAAACTGTATCCGTTTCGTGTCAGGAATCTGGAGTGGAGAGAGATGTACATGGAGTTTCTACCGCTAGTCTTCGCGCTTGTCATGTTCGCCGTCTCGGCCGTGGTAGCTGCCTCGACCAGGGGGCTCGGGCGTCCTGTGCTCTGGTTCTGTTTGGGGCTGCTTTTTGGCCCGTTCGGCCTGCTCTGGGCGCTGCTGGCGCGGCCACCGGGCAGGCCATGTCGGTACTGCCGGGAGCACGTGAGAGATTGGGCGCTCGTCTGCCCACACTGTACCAAGGATCTGGCTGACGCTTGAAGACTGCGGCTTCGTAGCTCAAATTCCCCCGAGGTAAGGTCCTGGGGCTGACAGGCCCCAGGACCTTATCCACTTCATGGCACGAAGGCGCTGACCTATGCCCATCCATCCCGAAATGTGTGCTCTCTGCTCCCGACTTGCCTGCTATCAGCCGCGCGTACACCTCCACCTCCTCTTACAACTGCCCGGCGCCGATCTTCCTGATCCGGGAGGGTGATGTGCCAAAATCGGGAGGTCGCGGCGGGGCACGGTGCGCCCGCGCAGGTTATTCTATAGAGGAAGCATCATACTGCTGACGCGGTGCCATGAAGGAGAATCCAGCGATAATAAGAGCCTTCATGCCCGGACTGCTACTTTTCGTCGCCGGCGCTGCCGTCCTGAATCTCTCCTCATTCGCGATGGGGCCATCCCTTACCCCATCTACAGGTTCCTCCCCGCCAGTAATCGGCGAAGAACCGGCTCTGAAACAGCATATCAGCCAGGAAGAGATCGAAGCGGGCCGCTTCACTCTCGAAGAGCTGAGCAGGCACGGACGCGCCGTCTTCACAGCCAGTTTCAACACACTTGACGGCGCAGGCCGTCCTGAACTGACAGGAACAGGCCAGCCGCGCAAGAGGCGGATGATACCGGACAACTTCAATCGCATCTCAGCGCCTGACGCAAATTCATGTTCGGGCTGCCACAATCTCCCCGCCATAGGCGGCGGTGATAACGTGGCCAATGTGTTCGTAATAGGACAACGGAATCCCTTCGTCAACTTCGATGGCGACCCGGTAGAGAACGGGCCGAACCAGACCCTCAAGACTGTTGGCAACGAACGCAACACAGTCAGCATTTACGGCGCCGGCTTTATCGAGCTGCTGGCCCGTGAGATGACTACCGATCTGCATGCTCTGCGCGCGTCGGCGCTCAGGCAGGCCAACAGCACGGGCCGGGAGGCAACCGTCGAATTGGTGACCAAGGGGGTCCATTTCGGTACGCTTACATCTTATCCTGACGGTATCGTAGACACCTCCCGTGTCGAAGGCGTGGATGCCGACCTGATCATCCGCCCCTTTCATCAGAAAGGCGCGGCTGTGTCCCTGCGCGAGTTTTCTAACAACGCCTTGAATCATCATCACGGCATGTTGTCGACCGAGCGGTTCGGTGAGGACAACGACCTGGACGCCGACGGCCGCGTAAATGAGCTGACCGCGGGTGATATCACCGCGCTGACCCTGTTCCAGGCAACGCTGCCCGCACCAATACAGGTGGCGCCCGCTACCCAGATCGAAAAAGAGGCCGCAGGGCGCGGGCGCATCATCTTCGACCGGGTCGGCTGTTCCGAATGCCACATTCCGGAGATGCCGCTCACCAGCCTTGAATTCGTCGAGCCGGGCCCGTACAATCCGCCGAACAACCTGCGGCCCGAGGATGTCAATGCTACCTACCAGGTCGACCTGTCACCCTACATAGGGAACGTGAAACAGGACGAAGAAGGAAACTTCCTCATCCCAGTCTTTACCGACCTGAAAAGGCACGATATGGGTGAGATTCTCGACACGGAAGAAATTGTGCAGGGAGGGATCCCTACACGGTTCTGGCTGACGAGAAAGCTGTGGGGCTTCGCTTCGGAGCCACCCTACCTGCACCATGGACGGGCCACTCTGATCTCCGAAGCTATCCTGGCGCACGGCGGCGAAGCGCTTGAGCAAAGGAACGCATTTGCCAACCTGGAGCAGGCGCAGCAGGCGGAGTTACTGGAATTCCTGCTGACTCTTCAGATAGACGGCGGCGAGCAGTAGACGGGCGTTGCCCTCTGAGAGGAAGAGAGAGAGGCAACAGAAGAACGACGCTGCAGTTCCGCAGGCTACATACTACCCACACAAATCCCCGATCAGCCGCGTATACACCTCCACCGCCTCATGCAGCTGCTCGACCGCGATCCACTCGCCGACGGTGTGGGCCTGGTCGATGTTGCCGGGGCCGAGCTCAAAGTCCTGAAACGTTCGCGTCGTGAAGGTGCAGCACGACTGGCAGCCAAAAGTAAATTATACTACTGTCGACTTTCATATCGCCTAATGCAACCTAAATCGACATGTCCAATCTATCTCTAAGACCTACGCACAAGCCCGTCAAATTCTACTAAGCCGCCCTCGACCAGTTCGCCCAGCTCGGCATCATCCACGAAACCGCGGTACGCGCCGCCTGCCAGACCCTCCTCGAACACTGCGCCCGTCAGTGTGGCTGAGCCCTCGTGCCCGAACACGCCGTCAGCACGCGACGAGACAGACGTATCGTCGTTGACGGCGCACTGCTCGACAACTTCCGCCTCATGCACGGCTAATGAGAGGTCAAGGATATCGACGACGACCTGCCCGCGGAGGTCGAGCGCAAGTCCGCGGCCGGCTACCCGAGCGACAACATCCTCTTCCAGACCCCCCAGCGCGCCATCCTGTGGCAGAACGGGCGTATGACGCTCGACGCCAACCTGACCAACGCCGCGCAGCTGATCGAGATGCTTCAGACCTTCTTCGGCTACCGCCCGCAGGCTTACGCCGTCTGGGAGGAGGCCGTTGCCCAGTTCAAGGACAGGGTGGCGGACATCAGCCAGGGCCTGGCGCAACTGATTTAGGAGGAGCGGCGCAGCAATTCGGCGTTCACCACCGCCTTTGCCGGTTTTCTGGACAAGTGCCGCCAGCCGATCAACCCGAACCAGTCGGATGAGGCGGTCGAAGAGATGCTGTGAAGTGGGCCCCAAAAACTGGACCACGAGCTAAGGTGTATAATGGAGCAGATCA
>JAPPKG010000143.1:0-6141 GCA_026914085.1 Caldilineaceae bacterium
CATTAGCGTGGCTCGGGTCCAGGTAGAACATCTGCCCGCGCGTCCCCAACGGGAAACCCAACCCTTCAACGACCGGCGAAGACGGGATCCAACCCCCGCTCGGCGTCGCCGCAAACAGATTGCCCTCGTGATCGACCGCATCAACGTGCGTCGTATCGCCGGTGTAGACGTTCGGGTCCGCTTCCGCATGCGTGGGCCTGCTGGCTGGGGCGTCACCGGGACGCAATTCCACAGACGCGCTGCTGCCACTGATCAGTTCACGGCGCGCGGTTGCATACTCTTTCGAAAGAAGCCGGTCCAGCGGCACCTTGACGAACTCAGGATCGCCGTAGTACTGCTCACGGTCGGCGAATGCCAGCTTGGACGCTTCGACCACCGTGTGGATGTAGTCGGCTGAATTATGTTCGAACGCGCCGAGATCATAGCCTTCGAGGAGCGCCAGCTGCTGCAGAAAAACCGGTCCCTGACACCAGGTGTTACACTTGTGCACATCATAACCGCGATAGTTGAACGTGACCGGCGTCTCCACCTTGGTGATGTAGTCGTGAAAATCGGCTTCCGCCAGCAGGCCGGCGTTGCACTGACCGCTGGCGTCGCGCACCTTCGTCTCGCGTTGAAAGGCGACCATCTTTTCGGCGACAGGCCCTTTGTAGAAATAGTCACGCGCCGCGGCAATCCCCGCCTCACGACCAAGGTGGCTGTTGCGTAACTCGGCGTCGACTGTTCCCTTGAAAGTCTCCGCCCAGTCCGGATTGGCCAGGAACTCGCCCACCTCCGGCGCCCGCCCGTTCGGCAGATAAGCCCGCGCCGAACTGGGCCATTCGTTCTCGAATTTCTCCTTGAGATTGGTCAATGAACCGTGCAGCCCCGGATAGACCGGAAAACCTTCTTCCGTCAACTCGATCGTCGGCTCCAGCACATCCTTGAGCCGCAGGCGCCCAAACTGCTCCAGCGCCGTCGTCCACGAGCCGAACGCACCCGGCACAGTCGCCGGCAAAAAACCGTCGCCCGGTATGATCTCGATCCCCTGTGAGCGGAACCATGCGATGGTGGCGGCCTTTGGCGCATAGCCCTGCCCGTTGATGGCGTACGCCCGCCTCTGCCGCGCACTGTAGATGAGGATCGGGACCTCGCCACCGATGCCATTGGACTGCGGCTCCAACACATTGAGCGCGAATCCGGCCGCCACACCGGCATCGATAGCATTGCCCCCCTTCTCGAACATGCGCGAGCCGGCCGCCGCCGCCAGATAATGACCGGCCGAGACGACGCCGCGGCGGCCCATGAAAACCGGGCGTGTTGTAAATGACATTGGTTTGCTCCCTATGCTCAGGCCAATTCTATATCTAGGAATGCCGGCGCCGCTCTACTTTCCCCAGTCTTCGCGGGGCGGCCACAGCACAGAACCCCCAATCGTTCTGACCTCAGGTCGCTCAGCCACCCAGTCCTCGGTTGTATCCCGCCATCTTTTGAAGTGGGGCGTCTGCATGTGCGCCTGGAACGCGGCCTCGTCCTCATAGACCTCGTACAGCCAGATCGTGTTCGGATCGTCGCCATCCCCGATCACGTCAAATCGCAGACAACCGGGTTCATGTTCCACCGAACCCTGGGCGTCCAGCAATATCTCTTCGATGAACCGCTCCGTAAACTCTTCCTTGATCTTTAAGGGGGCGATGATGACATACATGACTGTATTTCTCCTCTGTGCGATTTGGGAAATGTAGGGACTGTCAGGTGACCGCTGGTGGGTGTGGGGGTTGTCTACAGTGGGTAGCCTATCACAGTTCAGGACAGTTGGCGACCCGATTGAAGACGCCCTCAAGCGAAGCCCGCCGGATTTCATCCAGCTCGTCGGCGCTGAAAACACCTGCCCTGTACAGGTTCCGATACTCGTCCGAAACGCTCTGGTCGAATATCATCGGGTCGTCGGAGTTGACAGTCACCGGCACGCCGTTGTCAAAAAGGAGGCGGATCGGGTGACTCGCCATGTCGGGCACCGCATCCAGCATCACATTGCTCGTCGGGCACACATTCAGTCGAATCCCGTTCCCAGCCAGCCAGCGCATCACCTCCACCGACTCGGCCGCGCCAATGCCGTGCTGAACCTCGTCCAGCTCCAGCAATTCAACCGTCCGCCGCACCTCCTCCGCGCCCCCGAACTCGCCGACATGCGCCTTCAACTTCATGCCCGCGGCCTTTGCCTCTGCATAGAGTGATTCGACGTCCTCAGGCTCGCACGCCTCCTGGTGGTCGTACAGGTCGATCGATTGGAAAAAACCCAACTCGATGGCCTCGTGCGCCCGCGACAT
Source organism: Caldilineaceae bacterium (assembly GCA_026914085.1). Lineage (GTDB taxonomy): Bacteria > Chloroflexota > Anaerolineae > Caldilineales > Caldilineaceae > Bin5. The sequence continues at coordinate 2,310 of JAPPKG010000143.1, forward strand.
TAGCTCTGGGTCCGATGCGGCCTGACGGGGAATACCTAACTCCGGACGCAATTCAATCTGCGGCTGGAAATGCGCGACCAGCTCGCGCAGATGCCCCACGACTCCGGTCAAACCGTCTGCATAGTACGCCGCGCGTCGAATGTCAAAGCTTATCTCCATCATAACGACACCGTCCCCGATCGCGTCGCGCAGCGCAGACTCCGCCACGAACTCAATGGTCTCCCTGTTTCGCAAATGGGGGTCCAGAACGTCCATGGCGTATACGATCATGCCCCCCAGCTTATTCATCTTCTCTGGAGGAGGCTTCAGCCTGCAGCCCAGACGGGCCTCCAGGTTGTGGCGGCGCGTGCTGAAATAAGCGTGGCAGTGCAGGTCGACCTTGGGAGCCGCCCGCAACGCATCCCAACAGTCCTCTCTAAGTGCCTCTACGAAACTCTTCTTCATGGCCGTTCTATAGTATCTCAGTCTCCCGTTTCAAACTGTTTCCCAGGGGACTCTCTCCCTCTCGATCCTCACGAAGTCCAGGCGACATCATCGCCGAGCACCGATTCAAGATACGCCCGGCTCATCCTTGCCGCCTCTCGCGCCGCCCGCGGCGCCCGCGGCGTCCCATCCAGTTCGACGTTGACCCAACCGCCGAAGCCGCCGTTCTCCGCCAGAATGGCGAAGATCTCAGGCATCGGCAGGATTCCATTTCCAATCGGCTCGTAGTTCACGTAGCCGCTGCGGTCAATCTCCTTGCCGTCGGCATCCTGCTCGTAGCTGCCGTTCCAGTCCTTCAGATGGACATGGACGATCCGGTCGCGATACGTGCGCATCACCTCCAGAATGTCGCTGCCCCCCTTGGCGATCTGCCCCGTATCCGGCGCGAATCCGATCAGCGATGCATCCACCAGCCCCAAAATCGTGTCGATATCTTCGCGGGTCTCGATAGCCGTCCCCGTATGCGGGTGCAGCCCCGCCGCCAGCCCGTTCTCCTGACAATAGGCTCCAATCTGATTCAGCGCATCCGCCAGTCGGCGAAACTGGTCCGGCGTATAACCGTCCGCAGGCCGCGGACCTCCTTGCAGTACCAGCGTCTCGCCGCCGGGCAGCGCACGCAGCGCGTCAGCCTCCCGCTTGGCACCCTCCAGATCGGCAGCTGCCGTATCCGGGTTTATCCACTCTTTATAGCAGTACGCCGCAGCGGTTGGAATGCCAAAACAGTCCACCAGGCCGCGGTATCCGCCTGCCCTGCTCCCATCGAGTTCGAGAATCTTGAACGCGAAAGTCTCAAAGCCCTGATAGCCCAGTTCGGCAGTCTCGCGATACGCCTGCTCAACATCTCCCGGTATTCCCCAGGTGATTCCAGTATGGCCAATCTTCATGGTCCTCTCCTCACAATAAATGCCCGGCTGTAACGCTGGCCGCCTGCCGCCGGCCTCTTACATAATTTGGAACCCACCGTCCACGTACAGAGACTGCCCCGTCACGTAGCTCGCCTTGTCCGATGCCAGAAAAGCCGCCACCTGCCCAATCTCGTCTGGCGCACCCGCACGTTTCAGCGCGATACTCTCCAATACAATTGGCAGGATCTCGGGGTCCTTCATCACCCAGCTTGTCATGTCCGTGTCGATCAGACCCGGATTGATACAGTTGACGCGAATGTTGTGCTCGGCCAGTTCAACCGCCAGATTCGCAGTCAGCGCCTCAACCGCCCGTTTACTCGGCGCATAATGAGCCCGGCCCGGCAACACCATCCCCGCCTGCACCGAGCCGATGTTGACGATGGCGCCACCCTTCCCACTGTCGATCATATGCCTTACCGCAGCCTGCGCACACAGAAACTCGCCCCGAAGGTTGATGTTGGTCACACGCTCCCACTCCTCCGGCGTAATCTCCAGGAATGGCACGATCGACTCCACGCCCGCGTTGTTCACCAGGATATCCAGACCGCCCAGCTCCGCCACCACCCGGTCCACCATCGCCTGGACCTGGTCCGGCTGGGCAACATCGGCCATCGCCACCACCGCCCGACCACCTGAATCGCGAACCTCCTGCGCCACCGCCTCGGCCTGTTCCGCCCCCTCTACATCATTGACGGCCACGTCGGCCCCCTCCGCCGCCATCGCCAGGCAGATGCCTCGCCCTATCCCGCGGCGGCCACCGGTTACCAGCGCAACCTTCCCTTGCAGAATTCCCATCTCTACGCTCCTTTTCCCTTTTCAGTTTCGGACCTGTCACGCCATCTTTCGCGCACATTCGGCGAAACGTAGCGCCCCGTTTCATCGCCCTGCGGCGGGAAATCTCCTGTATCGCACATCGCCAGAAACGGATTGTCCCGCACCTCAACCGGAAACTTGATGACCGAGCGGCGCCTCGCCGACTCATAAATGCCGATCATCACCTCGGTAACCTTGCGTCCGTTCTCGCCATCCAATGGATGCGGCGCCCCCGTTTCAATCGTCCCGATTAAGTCCTTGATCTCGAGCCCAATTGCGCTGACAGGAGCAGGCCACTCGATCTTTATCTCTTCGACTTCGCTGCCCCGATAGATGCGCAGCGCAGGCGCATTCAGAAGATCGGCGCTTCGGAATACGTCGCCGTAGAGTTCCAGTCTGCCCTCATCGCCGTGAATGATGAAATGATGGTAGCGATGGATCTCGTCGTTCCAGCTTGGGTCCAGCGAATGCTGCCGCCTGACCCTGCCATCGAATGCGGGCGAGCGTGCCATCCAGCCCCAGACCATGCTGGCCCTCACCTGGTTCGTGAAAGCCAGAAAGGCAATGCCCGCATTCTCGCAGCGGTGACCGTAATACTCATAGCCTTCATGCCCGTCTACCTGCCCCAACAGATGATCGACTTCCGGCTCTCCCAGCAGCGCTAGCAGCATATGGATCGTGTGTGTCCCGTCCGTCATCAGGCACCCGGCCTTGAGCGAGGCCTCAGCAGAAACGACGCGGCCGATCGCACCGTCGGCAATCAGCTCCCGGGCGCGCACGTATTGGGGCATATAATGGCGCTGGTGGCTGATCGTCAGCCGCGAGCCGGACGCCCGGCACGCCGCCAGCATCTCGTCCGCCTCCGTCAGATCCATCGCCATCGGCTTTTCACACACGATCCCCTTCGTCCCCGCCTGCGCCGCCGCCACCACCATCTCACTGTGCAGCGCATCGTGCGTAACCACCGACACCAGGTCCGGCTGGATCTCTGCCAGCATCTCCTTGTAGTCGGTGAACAACCCCTCAGCGCCCGTCTCCTCGGCGAAAGCCTGCAGAGCATCATCGGAGATATCGGCCCCCGCCGCAATCGGAATACCCAACTCCTTGTACGCCTCCATATGGCCCCGGGCCATACGTCCACACCCGATCACCGCCGCTTTGTATTCAGTCATTGGAGTTTCCCCTGTCGAAATCAATGGCGAAATGCATGTTTCAACTACGGTGCGCTGTGGTTGCCGCACGCGCCACCGTCTCGTCGCGCAGCCGTCGCGCGTAGTCGACATTATACTGAAGCCGGGCCGGAATAATCGTCGCCCAATCGATGTCCTTGCTCTCCTCAGGACGCGGATGGAGACCGGCCCTTAACTGCTGCTCGCCTCGCCACAGATGCCGCACAAAGCGGGCCATCCGGAGCGGCGTCAGGTCGGTAAGGCTCCCGAGGAACGCCTCGTCATACATCGGAATCGGGATAAACCCCCCGCTGTCCTCAATGTTCAGATGAACGTTCGGATTGGCTTGGTAGAGGATCTCCACGACCGCCGGCAGATCGACAAGGCCCCGCCCCAGCGGCGCACCACCCTGCCAGTTATAACCTTCCTTGGTGGGATAGATGCACGTGTCTTTGAAATGGG
>JAPPKG010000015.1:0-6132 GCA_026914085.1 Caldilineaceae bacterium
CGGACCGCAGTTCAGCATGCGCCGCATGCTGGCTGAGTACACGCACTCCTTTTACCTTTCCGCGATGGAAAGCAGCCACGCCTACCGCGACAAGTGTGGCGAACCGGCGCGCCAGCTTTCGCAGTGGAAGCAGCATGTCCGCAATGAGTGGCAGACCGTCTACGTGGCCGTACCGGACCTTCCTCCGCAGCAGGCGAAGACAGGGGATCCAATTGAGATCGAGGCACAGGTCTGGCCGGGAAGGCTGTCCGTGCATGACATTGCCGTCGAGCTGGTCACGTTCGCCACCCCAGACGGAGGGGAGGCAATCGCGCCGACCGCTGAGCAACGGCAGCCGGTCGCACTGAAGTCGGTTTGCATGGAGGCGGTCATGCACGCGTACCAGGAGCCCTGGCACGATCCGCATGATGGCAGTGTGCGATACCGAGGTGTTTTTGTTCCAGAGGAGACAGGAAAGTACAGTTTCGGCGTCAGAGTCCGTCCCCACCACTCTGCCCTGATTCATCCACTTGAGTTGGGACTGAGTTCCTGGGCATAGGTGACAGGCAACGACCTGCGGATTGAAGCACAAGTGAGTGATCAGTGAAGACATGGAGAGCAAGGAGGCTCAAATGCACGTACTGATTACCGGAGGCACAGGTCTGATCGGATCGGCTCTGGCAAAGAGTCTGATCGATAGCAAATGCGAAGTTACGATTCTGACGAGGTCTCCTGACCGCCAGCAGTCCTTTGCCTCGGAAGGTGTGCGATTTGAAAGGTGGGACGGGGAGACTGAGACCAGTTGGGGCCACCTGGTCACCGAAGTGGATGCCATCGTGAACCTTGCCGGTGCGGGGATTGCCGACGGGCGCTGGACCCGGGATCGCAAGGAACAGATCAGAGAGAGTCGAGTGAAAGCCGGTCATGCACTTGTATCGGCAATCCGCAACGCAGAAGCAGTACCGAAGGTGGTAATTCAGTCTTCCGCCGTTGGGTACTACGGGCCAGGCGATGATCAGATAGTGACAGAGGAGGCCTTGCCAGGGACAGATTTTCTGGCGGGTGTGTGCGTCGATTGGGAGTCATCGACCGAGTCAGTTGAATCGATGGGTGTACGGCGCGTTGTCATACGGACAGGCGTTGTTCTCAGCGCACTAGGCGGTGCTCTACCTCGAATGACGCTGCCTTTCCGACTGTTTGCCGGCGGACCCCTAGGTAATGGTAAGCAGTACTTTCCCTGGATCCACATCGACGACGAAGTGGCGGCCATTCGTTTCCTTTTGGAGAACGAAGATGCGTCAGGCCCGTTCAATTTAGCCGCCCCCAACCCGCCGACCAACAAAGAGTTCGTGCGATACATCGGGAAGGCGATGGGGAGGCCGTCCTTGTTACCCACTCCATCATTGGCGCTGCGTACTCTGTTCGGGGAGATGTCAACCGTGCTACTGGATGGGCAGAGGGCAGTTCCAACCCGTCTGCAGGAAGCCGGCTACGAGTTCAGTTACCCTGATCCTGTTGCTGCACTGCGTGATTTGCTGTAAGATGCCCTCTTGATGGAAGACTGGATTTCGATGCTGTCCTTGGGACGACGAGTCCGCTTTGAATGCAAGTTCACCGGGAGTTGACACTGCATGCTGAAACCTGTGGCTGAGCAGCCGGGGCAAGTAAAGAGCTTGGGGGAAGGCAAAGGGCGAAGGTCCAGATCCAGAGGTTTCTCAGGGCTTTCGTCCTCTATGGTTCTCTGGGGAGGAATAGCGTTCAGTGGGTTATTCACTCTTCTCATCTGGGCGCTGGACTATCGCCTGGCAAGTATCGAGCTTCTGCCGGACACAGGCTTCTCCTGGTACTATTGGAAGCTTCCCGTCCCAACTTTCTGGACGCGCGCGACTTCATGGGGGTTTTATCTTGCCCATCAGCTTGCAATCTGGGTAATCATTTACTATGCACAGGTTCTTCGCAGACATCGCTATACGAACGGTGTGCATAGGGTTAATGTTTGGGCACTGGCTGCCAACGCCTTTTTCATCTTCCTTCACCTTATCCAGACGCACTTCTGGTATGACGGGCTCGCACAAGACACTCCTATTGTCAGCAGCCAGGGCGCGGTCATCGTAATGCTTGTTTGGATCCTGCTGATGGAGAACAACCGACGAGGCCAGTTCTTCGGCAAAAAGGTTCCCTTTTCTCAGGAAGTCGTTCGCTTTGCCCGCACCTATCACGGTTACTTCTTTGCCTGGGCAATTATCTACACCTTTTGGTATCACCCCATGGTCTCTACGTCCGGTCACTTGATCGGATTCTTCTACATGTTCCTGCTGTTGCTACAGGGCAGCCTCTTCTTTACACGCATTCACACAAACCGGTGGTGGACCTTCGCACTGGAGTTTACCGTGCTGGTTCATGGGACTCTTGTTGCCGTCATGCAAGGCAACGGCCTCTGGCCAATGTTCCTTTTTGGATTTGCAGGCATCCTGGTTGTAACACAGATGTATGGATTGGGTCTGTCTCTGCCGAGTCGTCTTCTCATACTCGGCTTATTCGTCGGTTCGGCCCTCTTTGTGTATGGCAATGTTGGCTGGCATAGGATCAACGAAATCGTACGGATTCCTCTTATTGAATATGGTTCGATGTTTGTCCTGGCAGGTTTGTTCTGGCTGGGATTGAAGATTGCGCGGACGGTCAGGCGCCTGAGGCACGCATAGTGCGACCTTCGAACGCGTAACCGCATTCCCGAACATGAGCAACCTTCACACGGGTCGGTCTACCGCCAGCGGCTCCTCACCCGGACCGACTAGTTCACCCGAATCGGAGGCAGCACGAAGCAGATGGCAGATCTGGATGCTGGCCTCCCGCCCGAAAACTCTGCCTGCTGCCATCTCGCCCGTGGTTGTTGGAACTTCGCTCGCCTGGGCTGACGGGCAGTTTTCCCTCGCGCCGGCGCTGGCGGCTGCCGCCGGTGCCCTTCTCCTACAGATTCTCTCTAATCTCGCCAACGACTACTTTGATTTCGCAAAGGGCGTAGATACGCGGGAACGGTTGGGTCCAACGCGCGTCATGGCGGCCGGACTCCTTACGGCCGGGGAGATGCGACTCGGTATAGCGGCTGTGCTGGGTCTGGCAGTTTTGGACGGCATCTACCTGATTCTAGTGGGCGGTTGGCCCATCCTGGCTGTAGGTGTGGCGTCAATATTGGCCGCCCTGCTCTACACGGGTGGTCCTTTTCCCTTCGGCTATCATGGGTTGGGGGACCTGTTTGTCTTCATCTTTTTCGGACTTGCCGCCGTCTGTGGAACTTACTATGTACAGGCCGGCATGTTTTCAATGGACGTTCTCGTTACTGCTGTGCCGGTTGGCTTTCTGATCACTGCCATCCTTGTCGTAAACAATTTGCGTGACATCGAGACCGACGCACGGGCGGGCAAGCGGACGCTGGCGGTTCTAATCGGCGCAAAGAATACGCGACGCCAGTTCCTTGCTTTGCTTGTTCTGGCCTATATGGTCCCTCTCCTCCTCTGGCTGAATTTCGGTTTCGGCCTTGCCGTCCTATTGCCCTTCATCAGCCTCCCGCTGGCCGTACGCAGGGTCTACACTCTCTATTCCGCCACTGGGAGGGAGTTAAACCCTGTTTTGGCGGCGACTGCGCAACTGTCTCTGCAGTTCAGTCTGCTGCTGTCGGTCGGGATAGTCCTCTGAAGATGGCTGACTTCGACGTCATCTTTGTTGGTGCGGGCCACAACTCTCTGGTCTGCGCAGGGTATCTGGCCAAAGCCGGATTCCGAGTCGGCGTGCTGGAGCGGCGTCCTGTTGTTGGCGGCGCGGTGGTGACGCAGGAGATTGTTCCCGGTTACCGGTTCGATCTTGGCGGCAGCGCCCACATTCTGATAAACCACACTCCGATAGTTCGCGACCTTTCCCTGGAAGAGTTCGGGCTAAGCTATATCGATCTGGATCCCCTCTTTTTTGCGCCGTTTCCTGATGGCGAGCGGATATACGTCTGGAAAGACATTGAACGTACCTGCGAAAGCATCGCCGGCGTATCTTCTGAAGACGCCGAGAGCTACTTCAGGTTCGTTACCGAGTGGCGGCCGATGGCGGAAGCTATGGTTGAGTCCTTTATGCAGGTCCCGACCCCTTTCAATGTTGCCAAAAGCCTTATTTTTCATAGCGGTGTACATAAAGACCTGCGCCGGCGCCTGCCGGCAATTCTAGGCAGTTATGGGCATCTACTTCGCAATACCTTCGTCTCTCCTAGCGTTCAGGCGGTCATCGGGTGGATGGCCGCACAGTCCGGGCCGCCTCCCACTGAGCGAGTCAGTGCCCCCTTTGCACTATGGCACCCCATGTATCACCGCTCCGGAGTCAAGAGGCCCCGGGGGGGATCTGGCATGCTGACGCTGGCGCTGGCGGGCATGATTGAAGCGAACAAAGGGATGATCGTCACATCAGTCGCCGTCGAACGGATCATTGTAGAAAATGGGAGGGCGGTCGGCGTTCGCGCGGTAGGCGGCGAGATTTACACCGCCGGGCGCGCTGTAGTGTCGGGTGCCCACATCCATACAACACTCAAGTTATTGGAGGGGCAAGTCCCACCGGCGGGCGTGGCCGCGGCGCGGAGATCCAAGATCGGAAATGGGTTCGGCATGATGGTTCGGTGCGCGGTGAGTGAACTGCCCGATTACGACGGCAGTGAAAGAAAGGAGAAGAATCTCGCTCTTCCGGAACACCGGGCTCTACAGTTTATCTGTCCTGACCTGGATTATCTTGAGCGGGCCTACAGCGATTTTCTGGCGGGCCGACCATCCGCGAATCCAGCCCTAATCGCAATGACGTTTTCGGCAGTCGACCAATCTCTTGCGCCGCCAGGCAAGCACATCCTCTTTCTGTGGGGACAGTACTTCCCCTATGAACTGGCTTCTGGCGATAGTTGGGATGACATTGGCGACCATGTGGCGGATCGGATGATGGACAAACTGGCTGAATACGCCCCCAATGTCGCCTCCTCTGTCGTAGGCAGGCTGGTGCAAACGCCGCTTTGGCTGGAAAGGGAGTTGGGCCTGTTGCGAGGGAACGTCATGCATCTCGAAATGTCGATCAACCAGATGTTCACGTTGAGGCCCTCGCTCCGGATGAGCAACTATCGAGGACCGGTAAGAAACCTTTATCTGACAGGAGCCAGTATGCATCCAGGCGGGGGAATAATGGGCGCAGCCGGCAGAAACGCGGCCACAGTACTCCTCCACGACCTGGACTGATAACCTCGATTTCCAGGGAGGTGAGAGACGCGACTCTAGCACCAGAATCACTTGTTTCTCCTCTTGCTCAAGCCCGATTCATTGTTAACGTTCAACCTAAATGATAGAATCTGACCATGGATTCCCAACAGGCATCAGAAGAGCAACGCACCACAATCTATCGATACCGCAGCAGCGGCGAGGACGACGTTGGATATGTCTGTGGGGACGAGATCTTCCGTTTACGCTGGGGTACGGGAGTCAAAATAGGGCGAAGCGAACAAGATGACGCCGGTTGGCGGATTTTTCGTACAACGCGATTCGACGAGAAGGAATTGGGACGAATCACAACCGAAGGCGTCATCCACAGCCATGGCCTCTTCCAGGGAGGCAGATTGGGCTGGTTGGAACCGGACGGTACGGTGGTCCGGGGGGGCCTCATATTTTCCGAAGAGGAAGTTGGTCGCGTTGACGGTCCGCAGTCGCAATTTGCAGCAGCGGCTTTGCTCTTGATATTTGTCCCAGAGGAGGATGAAGAGAGTAGGGAGATGGAAAGGCGAGGGTGAGTATCTTGGGGAAATGTAGTTGTAGTAAGTCAGATCTGGCTCTGTGAATAATCGTATGACTAAAGTCCAGACGACCCGCTTGCAATTCAACATTCGCACCTCCGGGCTCCCAAACGGGGTTCCCTTGCTTCTGCTGCACGGCTCGCATGCGACGAGCCGATGGTGGGAGCCCTTTTTCGCGATCCTGCCTGACTCCATTCGAGCGATTGCCCCGGATCTGCGGGGCTGCGGACATAGCACGCGCACGCAGGACGGATATGAAATCAAAGAACAGGCTGAAGATGTTGCCGAACTGGTCCGCGCACTTGCATTGTCGGATTTTGACCTTGTGGGGCACGGAAGCGGTGGGGCCATCG
>JAPPKG010000161.1:0-6131 GCA_026914085.1 Caldilineaceae bacterium
CCGATCCAGAGGTAGCCGTCGGGGCCGAATGCGATCTGGCCGCCGTTGTGATTGCGCCAGGGCTGGTGGAACTGCATGAGGATTTCCTCGGAATCGGGATCGACCTGGTGGGCGTCGGGAAGGAGGCGGAAGCGGGAGACGCGGGTATGGAGACTGCCGGGGTCGGTGGTGGTGTAGTTGACGTACAGGGTCCGGCTGCTGGAAAAGTCGGCGGGGAAGGCGATGCCAAGCAGCCCTCTCTCGCCACAGCAGCTGACGCGGTCGCGGATGTCCATGAACGGGGACTGGCCGATGACACCGTCGTCAAATGCCTGGACCAGGCCTATCTGCTCGACCACATAGATGCGTCCGGAACCATCTCTGGCGTGGGCGAGGTCAACAGGATTCCTCAGGCCGGACATTGTTTCGACCAGAGTGATGGCCGGCCAAGCCGGCCATTGCTGGGATTGGGGCTCGGGGGCAGGCGTGCTGGTTTCTGTGGCGGCGGTTGCAGGTGCCGAGGCAGGCGTGTGTGCCGGCGCGGTTGTGTGGGTAGGCGCGGCCGCGGCGTTCGCACCCGGTTGCTGGGTACTTGGCGGTTCGCTTGGGGCACATGCGGCGAACAGGAGTGCGCCGATCAGTGCGCAGACTCTCCAGAAGGCTTTGATCTTCATATTCTGTTGCTCCTTCAGTTCGCGATCGCGGCGGACCCGCGCCGGCGCGGCGGCGTCTGAGCGCACAGTAAAGGAACAGCCACCTGCATTTCCGGCCCCGTACAACTCAAGTCGCTGCCCGGCTGAAGCACGGCTTCGCCAGGGCTGCGACCAAGTGCAAGGGAAGTCATCCTACCAGCAGAGTTGTCTGTCAGTCCAGTTTTGCGGGTGCTCGAGGGTGCATCCCAGATTTGGGGTGGGAACAGTCTGGCGGGGAAACAGTGGCAGCGGTGGCTGAAAGTGTTTACTGGCTCTGGGAGAGACGCAGTGCGTGTGCCTGGCCTGGCCGTACGGTGGAGTCCGTCAGTTGGGGAGGGTGCGAGGGCAGGCACAAGGCCGGCACCTACGGGGATTTGATGGGACTGGCGGGACGTGGTCTGGCTGGACACGTTCGAATAGGCACCTGTTACGAATATCGACACCCGGTCGATTAGGCAGTAGGGGGGGCGATGCGGGGGCGGAGCCCCCGCACAAGGGAGGGCCGAATAGGCCCGACCGCCCAAAAGAGCGAGGAGAGAGTAGTGAGAAACACCACTTCATTTGCAGGCAATTGGAATGGGAACTGATCGTGGCTTGGTTGCCTACAGAGGTATGCGACTGTCCACCCCCATTTTTGGATGCACCCGTGCTCGGGACGGGGGCCTGTTGCTGGCAGAGGCTGACTGGCGACTCTTATCCCCAGCGGTGCTCGGGTGGGTCGAAGAGAAAGCCGTGGAACAGCTTGCGCCGAGCCGGTGAGAGACTGTTGTAGAATGGGCTTGGATAGCCCCAGTGTTCCTGGGAAGCGATCATCCAGGGATGCTCGTAGGCGTAGTAGAGCATGGCGCGTTGACCATATTTGCTGCTGAACGGGCCGGCGGAGTGCCAGAGGGCATTGTGGAACAGGATGGCGGTCCCTGCCGGCGCGCAGATCTCGGTAACCCCGGCAGACTTCCCCCACCGTTGCAGGTCTTCGCGCGTTGGCGCAGAGGCGGCCTTATGGCTGCCCGGCAGGACGCAGAGATTGCCCTGACCGGGTTGGGTCATGTCGCTGAGATAGTAACCGATTTTGAGCTGCAGCAGAGGAATCTGCGGGCCCAGGTTTCTGAATCCGTCGTCAATGCCGTCGATATGCCATCTCATGTCGCGGCCGATGAGATCGCTGCCATGCTCGATGATTGCGTCGGAGGCATGGTGATGGGGGAGGGCATTGAGAAGGCCGGTCACGTAGGGCCAGATGGCGGGCCAGTCGAGCATTTCAAGAAACAGGGGATCGTCGTCGAGAATGTAGAAGATCCGGGTACTCTTTTCGCCCATGAGCGTAGTGATGCCGGTATGAGGGAACTCCCGCTCCTGCAGTTTGCGCCGCCGTTGAATCGCGCGGTGGAGGGCCTTGAGCAGGGCGTTGACGTGGTCGGCGTCGAGAAGTTCTTCGAGAACCAGGTAGCCGTTGTTGTCGAAGAAGAAGCGTTCGGCTGGCGTGGGGCTGGCGTCTACGGCCGTCGGTGTATTGTCACTGTGGAGGGCGGGCGCCGCTTTCTCTGCAATCTTGTGTGCCATGATTCAACCTCTTCAGGTCATTTTGCATCCTGGTCCGTTGCGGCGACAGGGAGCGGGAGAGTGGTATGGGGCGTACTACGTCTCTTCGGTGATGGCGATAGCTCGCACTGGGGATCCGTCCCGGCCTGAAATCTTGAGGGGCAGAGCCACGAATTGAAAGTGGGGCCGGCCGATCTTATCGAGGTTGGTCAGGTTTTCGACGATCAAGACTTCATGGCCCAGAAGTACAAAGTGGGCGTCGTTGGGTGAATAGTCGACCGATGGAGTATCGATGCCGATCAGTTCGATACCGCAATGCACGAGGAGGCGGGCGGCGTCTCCTGTCAGCGCGGGATAGTGGGTAAAGTAGTGGGCGTTGCCCCAGTTCCGCGCCCAGCCGGTGTTCAGAATCACTTTAGGAGTGCGGCTGATGGCCTGGCGATGGGGGGCCAGATCACCGGCGGTGATTTCTTCTTTGGCCTGTTTGGTGGAGAGGTCAAGCAGCAGGGCCGGGCCGATGCACTGTGCCAGCGGGATCTGATCGATCGTTGCACCGTCTCGATAGAAGTGGAAGAAGGCGTCCATGTGGGTGCCGGTGTGGAGGGAAGTGCGCAGGTTGCTTGTATTCATGTGTCCCGGTGTGCCGGGGGGAAGGCTGGCCGGGATAGAGGTGCGCACCTCGATCTTGACCGTAGAATCGCCTGGGAACGGGGGTGTCGAAGGGGCAAGGGGGTAGCTCAGGTCGACAGTTCTGGGCTGCATTGGGGCACTCCATAGAAGACACGATCGAATGGCAGTGGGGAGGGGTGTGGCGGCGGGCGCCGCTGCATTTGCGTTTTGGGCCGTGCACTGCGGCAGCAGCAGTTCGATGATGTCAACTAATTCGATTCAGCATTGACAGTGTACGGACAACATACTATAATTTGGCAATTGCCATAGATGCTATTCCATTTCCCAGCGGTTGAACTATAGCTATCATGCGTACATTCTGCAACATCATCACCGATGGGATGCTCGACTACCTGGTTGCGATCTACGAGTTGAGCGAAACCAACGACAGAATCTCCACTTCTGCACTGGCACAGAAGATGGAGGTGACGCCGGCTGCGGCCAGCAGCATGGCGAAACGCCTGACAGAGACGGGCCACGTGGTGCGCTCTGCGAAAACCGGCATTCAGTTGACCGATCAGGGACGGCTAGCGGCGTTGCAGCTACTGCGGAGGCACCGACTGTTGGAGGTGTTTCTAATCGAGGTGATGGGCTTCACCTGGGACCAGGTAAAGGCGGAGGCGATGCGGCTGGAGCACGCAATCAGCCCAGAGTTCGAGAAGCGCATGGAAGTTCTATGCAACTTCCCGACCCACTGCCCGCACGGGGACCCGGTTCCCAGCGAGGACGGGCACGTTCTGAGCGAGAATCTGGTCAGCCTTGCCGAACTACGGCCGGGACAATCGGGTGAGTTGCGCCGGGTAGCCAACCACAACGCGCCGATGCTGCGGTATCTGACACAGATGAATCTCGAACCTGGATATCGGGTCAAAGTGTTGAATGTAGAGCCTTTTGATGGGCCCAGCATTGTTCAGATCGAGAACGGTTCCACGCAGACGGAGCCGGGGGGTCTGGTGAAGATAATCGGCCGTTCCCTGGCGAAGTGTCTCTTTGTAAGATTGACTGAGCAGGCAGCCACCTAGGCGCGCATTGCTCTGCACAGTACACGTATGACCTCTCCCCACACAGTGCGCACGGCACGCGCGACTGCGCCATATTTGCCCACTTTCCGCATCATTCTCTTAGCCAGTAGCCTGCTGTTCACTTGCATCGGCAGCAGCATGCCTCTCTTTGCCCAAGACGAAGCCACCGGCATCACAGCTGACGAAGTGAACACGGTTGCGCGGGACTTGTGGTGCCCGCTGTGCGGCGGCAGGTTGCGGTTGGACAGCTGCGAACTGAAGGCATGTGCGCAGATGCGGGAGGTGATCGAGATCAAACTGGCGGAGGGCGAGGACGCGGCGTCGATCCGGGACTATTTTCTGGAGCAGTACGGGCCGCAAGTGCTGGGGGAACCGCCCCGGCAGGGGTTCAACTGGCTGGCGTGGATTCTGCCTGTGGTTGCGGTTGTGGGAGGCGGCGTCTTTCTCTGGCTGCGCTTGCAGCAGATGTCGCGACCGCTGAGACCGACGGCGGCCAGAGTAGCCAGACCAGAGGCCGATGAGCGAGAGCGGCGGTTGGATGAGGAACTGGCCCGCTATGACTGAATTGAGCGGGTCGGAGAGCGGTGCATCACATCCTCTTGAAAGAGACACCGCATTAGGGTCACCAAGTGATCGGCAGATTGGAACGCCGGCCACGCGAGCGGTGCGCTTGTGGCGCGTCTTGTTCCTTGGTGCCATCGTGGCGTTCATCGTCCTGCTGGCTGTGCGGTTGTGGCAGACGAATGTGCAGGAACAGCGGGCGGCGGGTGAGGCGCCGGAACTGCGGTTCACGACTTTCGATGGCGTGGAAGTGGACCTGGACGAGTTTCGGGGGAAGGGCGTGGTCATCAATTTCTGGGCCAGTTGGTGTACGCCCTGTCGCGATGAGGCGGATCTGCTGGAGCAGACGTGGCGCCGGGAGAAGGAGAACGGGATTGTTTTTCTGGGGCTGGACTATCTGGACCAGGAGCCGGCGGCGCTCGCCTATCTGGCGGAGTTTGATATCACCTACCCCAACGGGCCGGACCTGCGTAGCCAGGCAGCCCGGCGCTACAGGATTCAGGGTGTGCCGGAGACTTTCTTTATCAGCCCCGAAGGTAGGATCGTCGAGACCGTTGTGGGGCCGATCGCGAGCCAGCAGGAGCTGGACGCGCTGCTGGACCGTATTCGTCCCTGATTGTGAGTGCCCCGCGTGCGCCACGGCTGTGAGTGGATTTTCCCCGGCGGCTGAATCCAACTTCACTGTACTTTGTGCTAGAATGGCTTGGCTGTGCGTGACCTCGCAAAGAGCGGTCAGGTGGCTCGCACATCCTGTTCAGCAGTGGCGTTTCAATTCGCTTTTGCGTCATGCAGCGTGGCTTCTGGTGACGTAGAAAACATAGAGTGGTTTTCCTAGTGAGAACAGTTCAAATAGAAGCGCTTCCTCATAAGTACCAGAAGGACGTCGCCTCTGCCGTCAGGACTTTGCAGCGTTACGGTGCAGAGCGCGTAATGCTGTATGGCTCATTAGCCCGCGGAGATGTGCGCCCGGACTCTGATCTGGACATTTGTGTTGAAGGGTTGCCCGATGAAAACTTTTTCTGTGCTTTAGGCGAGTGCCTCCTTCACTCAGAGCATTCCATTAGCGTGATTGATTTGCAAAGTAGCTACGGTCTCCTGAGAAATCGAATTCTGAAAGAGGGTTTAGTTCTTTATGAACGCGAACGAGTTTGAGCAAGAGGTTCGTTTCGGTCTAGAGAATCTCACGCGTGTACGCTCAAACGTCATACACACAATTTCGCAGGACGTTGATGAAATTGTACGACGGTCGGCTCTAACATATGAATGCTTTGGCTACTACAATGCCTTTGAACACCTCATCCTCCGATTCATTAAGTTTTTGAGAAGAGAGCAGCCAACTGGACCGTTTTCGCATCGAGAGGCACTACAAGCGTTGGAAGCCATGGTCGCCGAATATAGAGTGACGATGAAGCCGCAAACACTAAGAATCTGTCTGGAGCTAATGGCCTTTCGACATGTCGCGACAAAGATTTATGGATTCCTAATCGATGAGGCGAAGCTGGCCGTTATTGTCGGCAGAATAGTCGACTCTCACGACAGTATTGTTGCTCTCGTTGAAGACTTGCTGCGAGAGGTTCTGCAAAGAAATGAAGATTAGACAATCTTACCACCTGGTTACCCTTGGATGTCCGAAGAATGAGGTTGACAGTGACGGCATGGAGATGCTGTT
>JAPPKG010000648.1:0-6087 GCA_026914085.1 Caldilineaceae bacterium
AGTTCTTCATGACGATTCCGCTCGAGCTCGACGAGGCAGCACGCATTGACGGGGCAAGCAACCTCCGTATCTACTGGGGCGTCATTCTCCCGCTCTCGAAGCCGGTACTGGCAACCATTGCCGTCTTTGCCTTCATCCACAACTGGAACGACTTTTTTGAACCCCTGATCTACCTGCAGAGCCCAGAGAATTGGACCATGGCGATCGGCCTGCGCGGCTTCCGCGGCCTCTACCACACCGAGTGGAACCTGATGATGGCTGCGTCTACCGCGATGATCGCGCCCCTTCTCGTTCTGTTCTTTTTTGCCCAACGCTACTTCGTGAGCGGCATCCAAATGAGTGGACTGGCGGGAAGATGACATACAAGAACGGTCTCGTAGTTGACACCGACATTCACCCCTTAACCAACAAGGATAGTGTGCAGGCCCGCCTGCCGGAGCCCTGGCGGACGCGTTATGCCTCGGGAAACCGCGGGCCGGGCAATCTGGGCTGGTGGAACCCCATGGGCGTCGAACGGTCCGACGTAACCATGGACGACGGCCGTTCTATCCACGCAGACCCGGAACTCCTGCAAGAGCACTTCCTCGACAAGTACGAAATCGACTACGGTGTCCTGCTTCCGGGAGGTGTACTCCACACTGCCCAGTCGCCGGAGCCCGATTTTGCCGCCGCGGTCATCAGCGCCGTGAACGACGTCTACGCCGAGGAATGGCTGCCCCAATGTCCCCGGCTGCGGTCTTCGCTGGCCGTTTACCCGCATCTGCCCGATATGGCAGTGGCAGAGATTCACCGCCTGGGCGGCCATCCAGGGTTTGTGCAGGTACAGCTGCCCAGCGCGTCGCGCATCCCCTGGGGCCAGCGTATCTTCCACCCGATCTACGCGGCTGCCAGCGAATACGGTCTGCAAGTCGCTATCCATCCCGGCGCAGAAGGCGTCGGCCTCTCTGGCCCGCCCAATGCAGCCGGATACCCCACCAGCTACTTCGAGTGGCATACCACACTGGTGAACAGTTACATCGCCCACGTCACCAGCATGCTGGCCGAAGGTGTCTTCGCCAAGTTCCCCAACCTCAAGTTTGTCCTCGTCGAGGGAGGCATTTCCTGGCTGCCGCCTATTCTGTGGCGCATGGACAAGAACTGGAAGGCGCTTCACTCAACCATTCCCTGGCTCAATGAGCTGCCCAGCGAGGTCGCAGCCCGCCACATTCGTGTCACCACCCAACCGCTGGAGGAGCCGCCGGACACGAATCATTTCCACGCCATGCTGGAGATGTTCCCTGCCGAACAGATGCTGATGTTCTCCAGCGACTTTCCCCACTGGGACGGCGACGCGCCCGACTTTGCCTTGCGCCAGTTCCCCGACCACCTCCGAACCCGCATCATGGGCCAGACTGCAGCCGAACTCTACGGCCTGCAAGCAGTCTGAGGATTCGCTTTGCACACGAACATCGGCGCTCTGACAGAGCACGCGCAGCATACCCTCCTGCGCGTCGAAGGCCGGGTCCTGCACGTCGTTCTCAATCGACCCCACGTTCTCAACGCCCTCCATCCACCGGCCCAATTTGAACTTGCAGAGATTTTCGACGCCTTTGCGGACGACGCCGATCTGTGGATCGCTGTGATCCGCGGCGCAGGGGACCGCAGCTTTTGCGCCGGCACCGACCTGAAAGCACTGGCAGATGGAGGCCGAGACGAGTACCCGCCCACAGGCTTCGCCGGGCTGTCAAATCGCTTCGACCTTGATAAGCCGGTAATTGCGGCAGTGAACGGTCTTGCACTTGGCGGCGGCCTGGAGATCGCGCTGGCCTGTGATCTGATCGTCGCCGCCGAGCACGCCGTGTTTGGGTTTCCCGAGCCTCGCGTGGGTCTGGCCGCGATGGGCGGCGGCGTCCACCGCCTGGTGCGGCAGTTGCCGGACAAGGTGGCAATGGGCTTCCTGCTGACGGGACGGCAGTTCAGCGCCCGCGATGCGCTGGCATTCGGGCTTGTCAACGAGGTCGTGCCCGGGGATTCGCTGGACAGCGCCGTGCAGAGCTGGGTTGAGGACATCCTTGCCTGTGCCCCGCTGGCGCTGAGGGCGACAAAGCAGGTGGCGCGACGAAATCTGGATTACGCCAGTCTGGCTGACGCCATCCGGGCCGACTATCCCGCTGCCGCCAGAATGCTGGAAAGTGAGGACGCAGTGGAGGGCCCGCGCGCTTTCGCCGAGAAGCGGGCTCCTGTCTGGCGAGGTCATTGAGACATGAATGCGCAGACGCGAGCTGCGCCGTGGCGGCCCGGTCTCAGTGCGAATGGCCGCGTAAATCCGCCTGATCCAGCCGTAAGCAATGATGGATAGAGAGAAGATTCAACGCGCGGCCGGCCTTCTGGCAGATGCTTGGCTCGCAGACAACACCATCGACCTGCCTTCCCGGTTGCTGCCTTCAGATCGCGCTTCTGCCTACGCTACCCAGGACGAGATGGCGCGTCTGCTCGCATGTGATCCCGCCAATCGACCCACCGGCTGGAAGGTTGGCGCAACCAGTCCCGGAGTGCAGAGCTCTGAGGGCTACGACGGCCCCATTCCAGGTCGTATACTTGCGTCAACGATCTATGCCAGCGGCGCGGCTGTTCCGCTGACTCGCTGCCGCCATGCCAATGTCGAGGCCGAAATCGCATTCCGTTTCAAAGCCGCCCCGCCACGCACAGACGGTGGGATAACGAGAGACGATCTGGAGGCAATCGTAACCGCGGCGCCGGCATTGGACATCACCGGGACACGCTATGCCTCCACCTGCCGTTCCGCTTGGAACGGCAGACAGAATATGCTGGCAGGGATCGCAGACAACGGCAACGGCGGGGCAATCGTCCTTGGCGAGGAAAACTCTTCATGGCGCAGCATGGACTTCATGCAACTGCACGTGGACCTGCGCATCAACGGCGATGAACCTGCACCCAATCTCTGGGACCGGTCACGCGGCAACCCATTTGAAGCGCTGTTGTGGACGGTGTACCATGTCTACGCGAGGGGCTACGCGCTGGCCGCCGGCCACGTGGTGCTGACCGGATCCCTGACCGAGCCCCAACCCATCCAGGACGGCGATAGCGTGGTCTGCCAAATGCCCGGTCTGGGCAGCCTCGGTTGTCACTTCAGCCGGGCGTAGATATCGCCGCTGGGTTCGTCAAACTCCAATTCTCGCAGTCGGACTGTCATCTCCTCAGGCGTGATCCAATACTCGTCCCGTAACTGCTGTGACTCGCCGCGGCTCCAGTTGAATTCGTATCTGCCGAGCTCTTCCAGGCACGCAATGCAGGCCGCGGCGTCTGCCTTGGCTGCCGGAATGTACTCGAACGAAAGCAGAGGCAGCGGCCTGCTCAGTCCCTGCAGTACCGCCAGCTCGGACCCCTCGACGTCTATCTTGCAGAAGTCGGGCACGCCAAAGCGGTCGATCAGGCTGTCCAGGGTCGTTACGGCCACTTCGACGGAGTCATCCCAGGTGACGCTGGCGAAGGACTGCGACCGTCCGACCCGTTCCCTCCACGCGCTGGCAGTCGTCGAAACAGTGGGCGTGCGGCGGCTGATGTGCAGTTCGATTGAACCTTCTGCACAGCCGAGTGCCGCCTGGACGAGCGTGAACGCAGGGTTGCCCCCATAGAGCTTCTGCAACAGGACAGAAAAGCGCGGCTGGGGTTCGACGGCAACACAGGCCGCCCCCAGTCTCAGAAAGACGCCTACGCGATTGCCCACGTGCGCCCCGATGTCGAAGACGAGCGCGCCCCGACCGATGAACTGCGCATAGAAGCGGCGGTCACGGCGGGCGCGGCCGGGCTTGCCGTAGTAGATCAGCAGGGAACGCGCCAACCCCCACAGGCTCCAGAACTTCGCGGCCGTATTCACTTTGCCGCTTCCCTATCTGTCCGGCTGCGGGGTTGCGCCCTGATCGAGGTCGCCTCCGGAAGGCGGTGGCTGCAGCTGCTTGAGCCGTTCTACCCATGGGGTAAGCGGAAAGAGAAAGTCGTGACGCCTTTCCAGTTCGAGCGATGCTTCCTCCAGCTGACGGTGCGAAAAGGGGCGTTGATTAGTTGCGAAGAAGACCGTGGTGCTGCCGCGCCCGCGGCAGGAGTAAACTGTGGCGAACAAACTGCACAGTGAGGCAACCACATCCGCGAAGGCGGGGTCTCTGTTGCCAAGATTCATAGCCACCAGCCCCCTGTCACGAATGCGGCTGCAGCACAGGGTCAGAAAGTCCGCGGTTGTGGCGTGCTCGGGCGAGACACCGTGGTCGCAAAAAACGTCGAGAAACATGAGATCATAGTCTGTCGTGTCCTGACTGAGGAAGTCACGGACGTCGGATACTTCAACTGATAGGCGTTCGTCAGGCTGAAAGCCGAAGAAGCGGGTTGCGGCCCTCACGACCGGGGCCGCGATTTCAACGCAGATGAATTGGGCCCGCGTCAAATGATGGTGGAGCGTCGTGGCCAGACATCCGCCACCCAGCCCGCTGAGGAAGACCGTCTCGGGAAAGGGCTGCCACAGAAGCGAAAGTATCATCGCCTGGGTATAGGAACTCTGGAGCCGCAGCGGTTCGCGGAGGTCCATTGCGCTCTGAATCCAGTCAGTGTTGGCCGCCTCCGCGTCCAGCATCCACAGGACAAGGCGCCGACCCTCGCGGGTGACTGCCACGAAGTATTCCCCCCACTCTTCGGCAAAGAGGGTGGTCTCCTGGGTCTCGGCCCAGCGTCGGGCGTCAAGCCGCAAACGGGCCTCGTTGGCCTGTTGCCATAGCCTGTCGGGGATGTGGTGATCCGATTCGGATAAATCCATCGTATGTCGGATTCGCGCCTGGTCGGTCTGAAACCATCGGCGCTACGGGGTTATGGACCGGTCCCGTTGGGGACGCCGTCCCCGGCTGCGATCGGCCATCCTCCTGTTGACACGCGATCTTGCCGTGTGCTACGCTTCCCGCCGGCAAAAGAGTGAAGAGGAAGTGAAACACAGTCCAATGCAACTGTCAAGCATACCCAAGCCCGATGGATATACCTTTTACTTTATCGGCGTCACGACCGGACAGTCCTCATCTCGCCGGGTCTTCCCCCTTTGGATGGAGGCACTGGGCAGACAGGAAGTGTCTCTGGTTGGGATCGATGTGGAGATTCACGCCGCTCCCAATCGCTACCGGCAAATCGTAACCGATATCAAACGGGAGCCTTTGGCTCTCGGCGCGCTCGTCACAACACACAAAATCGATCTGCTGGCAGCTGCGGCCGACCTGTTTGACGGCCTCGGACCCTATGCAAGGGCAACCCAGGAGGTCTCCAGCATAGCCAAAGACGAAGGTAAGCTGATCGGTCGCGCGACCGACCCTGTTGCCGGCGGGCTGAGCATGGACGCCATCCTCGGCCAGGATTATTTCGGTCGAACGGGCGGCGAGCTGCTCATGCTGGGCGCAGGGGGTTCGGCCGTAGCCCTGACACTGCATCTGATGCAGAAGGCCAAAGCAGCTGACCGTCCGCGGCGCATCGTTGTGGTCAACCGGTCGGCGCCCCGTCTGGCTCGACTCAAAGAGATGGTGGGTCGGAATGCCGCCAACGGCGCTCAAGACATAGAGTTCGAGTTCATTCAAAACAATCTCGCGCCGCGCAACGACGAAATACTGGCTGGGCTCTCGCCGGGAAGCGTGGTTGTCAATGCAACCGGCATGGGCAAGGACACGCCGGGGTCACCGCTGACTGACGCCGCCCTCTTTCCCCTGAACGGTGTGGTCTGGGAGCTGAACTATCGCGGCGAACTGGATTTCAAGCGCCAGGCCCAAGCACAGGCGCCCGCCCGCGCACTCACAGTTGCCGATGGCTGGGACTATTTTGTCCACGGCTGGTCGCAGGTCATCTCCCATGTCCTGAATGAGGAGATCGACGACGCCATGTTTGCCCGCCTTTCAGAGCTGGCCGCATCGGCCAGGTAGCGACCCTGCAAAGCGTAACGCCAAGGCAACCACAGAGCCAACGCCACTCCCCGCTCAACCCTGGGGCAGGGGAAGCACCCTCGCTGACAACTGACCACTGACCACTAACCACTGCAGTTCTGGGCGGTCGGGCCTATTCGGCCCT
>JAPPKG010000683.1:0-6074 GCA_026914085.1 Caldilineaceae bacterium
CGCGATCGCGTTGCGGCGTCCAGGGCCAGTAGACGTGCGGCACTTCGAGGTCGAGTTCGTAAGCGCCTAAAACGTGCAGTTCGCGGCGCAGCAGCTCGACCTGGAGCCCGATTTCGGCTGTGCCCGGTGCGCTGCCAACCATCACCACCTTCGCCCGCTGGCCGGCAGCCTCGAAGACCGTCTGCAAAATCTTCGGATTGGCTGAAGCGTGAAATAGACATTGTGCGCCGCCGGAGGTGACGTCTCGAACAGCCTCCACCGGGTCCTCCGCACTCGCGTTCACGACATGCGTTGCCCCGCTTTGGCGAGCAAGCTGGAGACGCTCCCCGACCAGGTCGACTGCGACGACAGGAAAAGCGCCGGCAAGCCGGGCCAGTGCGGTGACAAGCTGCCCAACGACGCCAACGCCGAAGACGACAACAGACTCGTCGATCTGCAGACGCGCCCGCCGGACTGCGTGCAGCGCCGTAGCCCCGTTGATCGCAAACGTCGCCTGTTCGTCGCTCAGACTGTCGTCCAGCTTCCGAATATAGCCGTTCTGCAGAGGCGAGCCGGTCACGTCGACGGTCCAGTGCGTGGCGTGGCGCCCCATCATCAGAACCCGGGAACCCGGCGCGAAGTCGGTGATGCCCCCACCCACATCCAGGACCCGCCCCACCGCGGCGTAACCCGGGTAGCCGGCGCGGCGACCGCTTCGCTCCATGCCGCGGAGCTGGTTCAACTCAGTGCCGGCGCTCACCTGGCTGCATGTAGCCCGAACGAGCACCTCGTTGGCGCCAGGCGCCGGTACGGTGAACTCTTCGACTTCTACCTGCATTCCTGGGCGAAAGACGAGACGGTGGCCGTGCATGGTTTGCTGCAGCGATTACTACGCGGTCCCGAAAGTAAGCCCCAGCTCGTTCAGCCATCTACGGTAGGCAATGGCAGTGCGGTCGGACCGCAGATGCAGTTCAGCCTGCAAGTCCAGCGGAAGCATCTCCGGCCGTTGCGATTCCACGACCGGTATGTCCTGGTCGAACAGCTCGTCCTGGAAAGCGCGGATTTCATCTTCAGGAACGTCGTACGCTGTATCCGTAGAAAGCCACAACCAGCCGCGACTAACCAGCTTCTCGACCGGCGTGACTGTGAAGAAGAAGGCGAACCGGGTCTCAGCAGTCGGTTTGACGACATAGACTGTCAAGGGGCGTTGAATATGGAAAGTGTAGGATGACGGATGCTCGGGATCACTCCCGTCCGGCCTGGGTTGCCAGATACGAACATCCCTCGCAATCACGCCATTTGACCCTACCTCGACCTCGTAATCCTCCATTTGCGGGTAACGCTGGTCGCCCAACAGACCGTCATGCACGAAGGGGAAATGGGCAACGTCCACAAAGTTTTCCAGGACACGCGGCGCACTGGCTTGGATATCGTAGGGTCCACAGAAGGTCTTGTGATAGTGCGGCTCATCCCATTCGGGATACGCAGGAACATCGTGTGCGGGATCGCCAAGGGAGACCCAGACCATGCCATATCTCTCTTGAACCCGGTATGATCGGGCTCGCGCTTTCTGCGGAGGCACCTGGTCGGGGTGGGCCGGAATGTGTACGCATTGCCCCTCGCCGTTGTAGGCCCAGCCGTGGTAAGGGCAGACGAGGTTATCATTTTCAACCCGACCAAGCGACAGACGCGTGCCCCGGTGAAGGCACAGGTCTCTCCAGGCCAGGACCTCGCCCTTGAGACGCCACAGCACGATGTCCTCCCCCAGCACACGCGCCGCTGAGATCCCTCCCTCTTTCAACTCCTGTGAGAGTTCGACCGGATGCCAGTCGTCGATCAGAACAGGGTCATTGATCATGATAGCGTCTCTCTGCAACGGTTGGGTGACAGATGTGAGTAAGCGATTTCAGCTGCAAGATTCCAAGGCTAACACATCCGCCCGTCTGCTATCGAAAACCGGTTGGAACGAGACCACATTGAGCCTGGCGCTCGCGGCTCCCTTCAACGCCCCCGTCAGGTTGCTCCAGCTACGACGCTGCCTGATCCCGCGTCAATACTTCGCAACCGGACTCGGTAATCAGGATGGTTTCGCTTGTGCCGGCGCCATACTCGCCCAGGACTCGCAGAGTGAAGGGCAGGTGAAAGGTCATGCCGGCCTGCAACGGGGCATGATTGTGCAGTTGGATGAAGAAATGGATCGGTTCCAACCAGTCCGGAGGGAAGCCGATTCCGACCGAATAGCCGAAATTGTAGTGGAACTGGATGCGGTCCTCAATGGGCTTGATCGCCTTTTGGAGCGCGGCCGCTGCAACATCCGAGGTCGGGACGCCGGCACGCGCGGTTTCAACGATCGTCTGAACGGCCAGCTGGGCCGCGTCGTTCAACTCCTGACGTTCCGGCGGGGCCGGTCCCACCACTGTCGTACGCATGATCGGCGCCGTGTAGCGCCGCACGCAAGCCCCCAACTCGATGAAGACCGAGTCACCTTGTTGAATCGGGATGTGGCCCACGGTACTGTGGGCCAGGCCGGAACGATAACCGGCCGCCACGATAGGCTCTATGCACATGAAATCGCTGCCGTTGCACCGCATGACTTCGTATGCCGCGCTGGCCACAGCATGATCATGGACGCCTTCAGCGACCGCCGCCAGCGCGGTTTCCGCGCCCAGCCGGGTCAGCCGGCCGGCCTCGCGCATGTAGGCAATTTCTGCCTCTGACTTGACCAGACGTACCTCGTCTACAAGGCCTGAAGCGTCCGTCCACTGGCTGCCGGCCAGCATCTGCCGCAGGCGGCGGTAGTTTTTCACGCCAAGATTGGGGCTGTTCTCCTCGATACCCAGGCGCCTGTTGCGCAGATTCTGGTCATCAAGCAGGTTGACCAGTGACGCAACCGGATCGTCCTGCGCCGTGTAAAGCGCCGGTTCGCTCAGCCACGCGCTGGCCAGGAAACGCCCCAGTTCAAAGTTGAAGATAAGCAGTATGGGATCGCCGCTGTCGGGGACAATGCAGCACTGGAAATCCCACGAGTTGACACTGTTGTAGCCGGTCAGATAGAAGACGTTGCCGGCGCCGAATACGAGCAGCACGTCGATTTCCCGGGCCGCCATTTCTGTTCGTGCTGCAGCCAGCCGGCGGTGATACTCCTCCAACGTGAACCAGTTCTCCTTCGGTATTCCCATCGTATGGCTCCATGAGACAAAAATAGTTGATATGCAACGCTACGAGGACCGGTTCATTCGCTGGCAATACAACCTGCAGGCCGGCTCGAAGAAGGCAGAGCCTGTCGTTCTTTTCTCAACCGAGCGCGAACCCCTGCCCTGGGCGGGAGGCTAGGAATTGCCATCCAGCGCTACGGCCTGCCCGGTCTTCGTGGAACGGATGATCGCGTCGGTTACCCGTAGCACATCCAGATTGTGTCGACCACTGACCTCCGGCTCCACGCCCTCAACAACGTATTTATACAAGAGGCGTGCGACCCAGTTTATGCCATCTCCCGGCTCGACGTCGATCCCCGCGTCGAGCGGCAAGGAAACCACGCGGCCGTCCTGGTATTCAGCGTGCAAGGTGGTTGGGATGTCCTGGAGGGGGCCGCGCTGTACCAGCGTGGCCTCGGCGCACTCGATGCGGAATTCGTAGGCGCTGCCTCGGGCCTGGGAGGTCGACACCAATGTAAACGGAATGGAGCCATCGAATTCGATCGTCGCCACCGCGGTAGAGGGGGTGGGCCAGTTGCCCCAGGAAGGCTCGAACGAGTATCCGAAGACGCGCGTCACCTTGTGATGGGCGAGCACTGACAGCAGCGAATCGATCTCATGCACCGTCATCTGCCACAGCTGCATGTGATCGCTCAAGGGGTAGTGACCGGAGCGCGGCTTATAGTGGTGCATGTGGCCGAAGCCGGGGGGCCCATAGGCCTGCTCCAGCATCAGCCGGCGCATGGTGAGTTCCGTCCGGAAGTAGCGGATCTGCTGGGTCACCACGATCTTCACCCCGTGGGCGTCCGCCAGTTCAACCAGGCGCACCGCTTCTTCCAGATCGCAGGTGAAGGGCTTCTCAACCAGAACGTGCTTGCCGGCGAGGATCGCCTCCCGCACAAACTGCGCGTGCAGCCGGGCGTGGGTTGTCACACCCACCGTGTCGGCCGGTACATGCCGCAGTGCGTCTGCCAGCGTGGTGAAACAGACCGTCTCCGGCAGTCCATTTGCCAGGCGCTCACGTTCCAGGATTTCCCGGGAGATGTCCACGATCGCCACCGGTCGCACATGGGGGGAGTCCTTCAGATGCTCAAGGTAGTGGCGGCCGCGCCCGCCTACCCCGACAAAGATCGCTTGCAGCGGTTCTTCAGCCATGGCGACTCCATTCTGTGTTCAATCTGAACGCCCGTGCCGGTTCAAAAGCTTCTCCTGGCCTTCTTATCAGTACTCTGCCAGCAGGACGCCGCGCCCAAAGACGGGCGCGTTCACGCCGGCCAGGCGCAAGGCTGCCCAGATGCTCACCGCCGGCGCGCTGACTACCGGTTTACCCAGGTCGGCTTCCAGCGGCTCCATGATTGCGGCTGTGCGGATGCCGCTGCAGGCCAGCAATACGCACTCAGCGCGCGGGGAATCCGCCGCGCGCGCCAGGTCATACCATACCGAGGGCGCCGAGTTACCGATCTCCCATTCGGTTTCCATGCCTGCGCTCTGGCTGCCGGTTACCTCGAAGCCGTGCCCTTCGAGGAAATCCACCAGGAGCTGTGTCACATCCGGAGGATAGGGGCCAGCCACGGCCACCCGCTGCACGCCCAGCGTCCGCAGCGCCTGGACCTGGGCGGTGCTTATCGTAGTTGCTGGAATGTCCACGGCTCGCTCGATGGCTGCGGAAATCTTCACGTCACCACCCACGCCGCGCACGAAGCTGCACGAATTGCAGAGGAAAACGATGGCGCCGGGCCGGGTGATGCGCAGGGTCTCCGCCGCGTCCAGGATAGGCCCCAGGTCGGCGTAGCGGTCCACCATGTCTGGGCTGATCGGGTCGAAGCGGGTAGCCGTCCGGTAGCGCGTGAAAATCAGCGACACGCCGTCCGGCAGATAGAGCCAGAATTCGTCGTCGTTGATGCCATCGTCCGGGGACAGGAGACCGAGACGCGTGCGCCAGCCGGGCACGCCGCCGCTTAACGTCCGAGCCGGGGCCGTGGTCTGCGCTTCCGGCAAGTCCAACTCTGGAGAGGCAGCAAACCCGGAGCCGGCACGAAGCCTGTCGAAGGATGCAGACGTTTCTCGCGCGGAAGCGTGCCGTCCTCCTCGAATGTCCGGCTTGCCGTCTTCCTTCATCGTCCCGTCTTATCCTTTCAAGCCGGTGAAAGTGACCCCTTCGACGAAATGTTTCTGGGCAAAGAAGAAAACGATCAGGATCGGGATCAGCGTGGCCACTGAGGCAGCCATCATCAGGTGCAAATCACCGGTGCCCTCCTGGAAATCCAGAAACATGCGCAGCCCTAGCGAGAGAGTGAGGCGACTGTCCTGGCGCAGGTAGATCAGAGGCCCCAGGAAATCGTTCCAACTGTCAATGAAGGTGAAGGCGGTTACGGCAGCCAGGGCCGGCTTTGACAGCGGCATGACGATCCGCCAGTAGATGTTCAGCGAGTTGCAGCCGTCAATACGCGCCGCATCATCCAACTCTTTGGGTAGGGTCAGGAAGAACTGGCGCAGCAGGAAAATGTAAAAGGCTGTGCCAAAGAAAGCGGGCACCGTGAGCGGCAGAAAGGTGTTGATCCAGCCCAAATGGTTGAAGATGAGAAAGGTGGGAATGAGCCGCACATGGTAAGGCAGCATCATGCTGCTGAGAAGAATCACAAACAGGAAATTGCGGCCGCGGAACCGCGTGTAGGCAAACCCGTAGGCCGCCAGTGAACAGGACAGCAGCGTGCCAAAAATGTTGACAACGGTAATGAAGGCCGTGTTGAAAAACCAGCGGGTGAACGGTAGGGAGGTCCAGGCAACGTAATAGTTGTCCCAGCGGATCACCTCCGGCAACAAGGGTTGTGGAATCCGCTGAATCTCCGGCAACGTTTTTAGGGAGGTTGAAACCATCCAGACGAAGGGGATCAGGAAAAC
>JAPPKG010000439.1:0-6048 GCA_026914085.1 Caldilineaceae bacterium
ATCAACAGAACACGTTGAACAATATAGGCCAGCATGAAAACCCCCGAAAAAAGAGTAGCGAAGAGATATGAGCGAAGTGAGAGGAGTGAGATACTCTATCCTCTCACTCCTCTCTTCTCTTCACTCTCTCCTCGCCGTTCTACGTACTCTGCGTGTCCGGATCTTCCCAGAAGTAAGTCTCGGTGTGCAGCAGATGCTCGTCACCGGTCGTATCGTCCAGCGGGAAGCCGGGCAGATAGTTCCTGACACCGTTCTTGACGATAATCGGCGCCGGGCGCTCGCCCAGGTAGCCGATCATCGGCAGTTCCTCGGCCCAGATATCAAGAATCTGGTGGAACATCGCCGTCTGCTTGTCCGGATCCGGTTCGATCTTGATCGCATCCCAGATCTCCCAGATCGTCCACACCCAGTGGCCCGCCGGCGGCTCCACGCCTGCCGGGCTGGTGCCGCCGCTGTTGCGCCAGTGCGCCCAGCCGGCTGCCCACGGCCGGTCCGGCTGCTCACACGTCCAGATCGTCGGGTTGACCAGCGGCACGACCGTGCGGTCTCCGCCCCACCACGCAGCCTCAATCTCGTTGGCGCCGTGATGCTCCTCGTACAGCGAGCGCTCGAAACCCTTGTAAGCGGCCTTGACGCCCACCGCCGCGAAGTACTTGATCACTTCCTGCACCGTATCTTCGCTCGTGGTGCCCGGCTGTGCCGTCCCTTCAATGACGAAGCTAAGCGTATCCCCGCTGCCGTCGTTGAACAGACGGAAACCGTCGCTGTCCTTCTCCGCATAACCGGCGTCGTCCAGCAACTGGTTCGCCATGTCCGGATCGTACTGGATCCACGCATTCGCCTGCTTCGGGTACGCCTGCGCCGAGCTCTCCAGCGGACTGTACTGTCGTGGCGTCATCAGTCCGTCCCACACCAGTTCGTTGAGCGCCACGCGGTCCACCGCAACCGACAGCGCGATGCGCACGTCGCGCACGTTGAAGAACTCCGCCAGCCGCTCGTTCTTGGTCGACAGGTTCAGCTGGATCGCCGAGTGACCGGAAGCGGAACCGAGGAAGACCTGATAGTCCCCTGCATCTTCATTCTCTTTGTAGAGCGTGAAGTTGCCGATGTTGACGTGACGCGCCTGGAAGTCGATCTCCCCGTTGATGATGCGCAGGTCGAAAACGTCGTTCGTCTCGAACAGCCTGTGGGTAACGTCGTCGATGTAGGGCAGCTGCCTGCCGTCCGAATCAACGCCGAAGAAGTAGGGGTTGCGCTCCATCAGGAACAGCTCGTTGGAAAGCTCATTCTTGGAGATCCACGGGCCGATGCTCGGCAGGTCCGGGTTCAGGTACCACCACCTTCTGTCCGTATAGTACTCTTCCCAGCTGTTGAAGCCGGCCTCTTCCACCTGCGCCTGCAGCGCATCCTGGTCGTCGGTCAGATCCATGTGGAACTGCTTGAGGTAGTGGCCGGGCAGGTAGAGATTTCTGGTCTGGCGGCCAAGCCGGAAGACGTACAGCGGATTGGGTAAGGGGAACTTGAAGGTTACTGTCGAATCGTCGACGATTTCGAGCTCCATCGGCGTGCGCTCGGGGCCGGAGACCCACGTTCCGCCAATACTGGGTGAGATCGTCGTATTGGTCTCGTCCTCCTCCCACCACCAGCGGATCGCCTCGGTCGTGAACGGCGTGCCGTCCGACCAGCTCATCCCCTCGCGCAGATGGAACGTCCACTCAGAGGCGTCATCGTTGATCTCCCACGACTCGGCCATGCGCGGCTGCATGTTCAGGTTCTGGTCATACCAGGACAGCCCTCTGTCCTGCATCTTCGTCGGTCCCCAACGGTCGGAGACGCCCTTGAAACCGCGGCGGAACGTGCCGCCGTAGTCGCCATTGGTCTCAGCAACCGGCATCACCATCGGGTTGACCGGCAAACGCTCGTCCACGGGCGGCAGATCACCGGCGGCAACCATATCCGCCAGCATCGGCGCTTCACTGTACTGCGACGACGAAGCCGCCGGTGCAGCCTCGGCTGCCGAGTCGTCGGCAGGCGCAGCCTCTTGCATCGGCTCCGGTTCGCCGCCCGCGCCGCAGGCCACAACCACCGCACCCGCAGCGGCCACGCCCGAAACGCGCATGAACTCGCGTCGGGAAATCGGTGTTGGTGCAATCCTTCTCATTCTACTCTCCTTACTAAAGTGTGAATAGGTTCCTACTGCTAATGAGCAGTCGTCAATGCCCAGAACCAATTGCCTGGGACACTAACCACTGACCACTAACCACTGACCACTGCAGTTCCTACCGCACAGCCCCATCCTCCGGCACAAGCCACGGCGGATGCGGAAGATGCCGCTCGCTCAGATGGCTGGCATACAGGAAGCGGTACACGTCACTGATATAGAACTGAGGATAACGCTTGGGCGGCAGCGACTCCAGGAACCTGTCGTGCACCATCTCCGCCATCTGCTCGCTCATGCCCGCACTCACCTCAAAGTCGAAATAGATGGCCAGATCCTTCGACGGATCCTCGAACACCCGCTTTACGCCGAAAGATTCCGGGTACTTGTGCGCCGGCGAGTCCCGCTCCATCAAAAACGTGCCCATCGCCGCCGAATGTATGTACGCCTTGTGCCCGTACAAAAAGTTGACCGTCTCCTGCGCGTCCTCAATCGTCTCCCCGGGAAAACCGAAAAAGAAGAATGTATGATTCCAGATGCCTGCCTGCGCGCTTTCCTTCAGAATCCGGCTCATATGCGGCAGCTGTGTGCCCTTGATCATATGGTCGATGATCGCCGCCGACGCACTCTCCAGGCCGAACAGGATCATCCTGCACCCGCCCGCCCCCATATCATCCAGCAACTGCCCCGAGATCACCTTCTCAAACCGAACGCAGCCGCCCCAGTGCAGCGTCTCCGGACGCTCTCGCATGATCTTCGAAAGATCGCGCAGATTGCGCGGCGTCACCGCCTCGTCCGAGAAGAATATATGCTTCACGCCGTACTTTTCATGCAGCGCCAGCATCTGCTCCGCCAGCTGCTGTGCTCGTAGCTGGCTGAACGACTCCGGCTCCCCGTAACCAACGTTGCAGAACGCGCACTTGCCGAAATAACAGCCCCGCGCCGTCAGCAGCGGCAGCGCCAGCTCCGGCGCCAGGTAGCGGTCCAGCGGCAGCCCGTCAAAGTCCGGCATCGGCAGATTCGCAATCTTCTCCGGCTCCTTGCGCTCGGTGACCCGGATCTGCCTGCCGTCCTTGTATATCAGGTTCGGAATGCCTGCCAGGCTCTCACCGTCCGCCACCGCCCTCGCCAGCTGCAGCAGCGGCACCTCACCGTCAAACACGATCGCGCTGTCGATCAGTTCAAACAGCGCCGGCGCATCCGAAAACTGCGCCCGCAGCATGCTGACGTGCGGCCCGCCCACCGTCACGTGACAGTCCAGCCCCGCCTCCTTGACCAGATACGCCGCCGTCAGTCCCGGCAGCATCTGCGCCATCGACGGGATCGAGATGCCCACAACGTCCGGCTTCTCCCGTACAATATCCGGCAGCAGCAGACGCCGGTAGATATCCAAAAACATGTTGTGCTGGTCGTCGCGCACGCCGTGAAGCAGAAAACGGCTGTTGTCGGGGGGGCCGGCGGAATCGTATCCTTGAAAATGCAGGTTCGCCGGATGGTACGGCATGTTCGCGATCTCGAGACAGTCCAGCAGCGTGCTCAACATTTCAAGACCGATGGGACCGTCGTAGAAGGCCGAAGAGCGAATCCCAGCCTTGGCGCGCTCCACCTGTTTGGCCAGGCGCGGGCCCGCCTCCAAGGCCCACCCTATCCTCTCCGTGGCTGCCTTCTCAGTCCCCGGCATCTGCCTCCGCCCCGAACCCGCAGAGCCCCGCATGCGCCGCAGCCGCGCCAGGGACGCCGTCAGATAGCGCCGGCTGAAAATCTCGTCAAAGACCTCGACATTCAGATCGCGCTGAATGACCTCGACGCCCTCCTGCCGCAGATAAGCCGTCAGCGTCGGCAGCGCCAGATGCGGCATCGTCGGCGTCCAGTTGGGCGGGAATAGCAGCATCACCTTGGGCCGCTTCCTGCTCCCATTCTGCAGCCCTGTCCCCTCTCCCAACAGGCCGAGCTCTTCCAAATCTATATTGAACTGTGCGCCGGATACGTTGTTGTTTTCCATTGCCGGTCGTAACCGTTTGTCCATCAATCTCCGCACTGCCCACGCGGCCCGAAGCCCGTACTAGGCGACCCCTGCCAGCTCCAACTCGCCCGCATAGTGGCAGCGCACAAAATGGCCCTGTTCCACCTCCCGCAACTCCGGCGTCTCCGCCATACAGCGGTCGTTGTCGTTGTAAAGGCAACGCGGGTGGAAATAGCAGCCGCTCGGCGGGTTCGCCGGGTCCGCCACGTCACCCTCCAGCACGATCGGCTCCGCCCGGTCCCGGGGGTCCGGCTTCGGCACCGACGAAAGCAGCGCCTCCGTATACGGATGCATCGGGTTCTGGTACAGCACCTCCGTACGCGCGCTCTCCACGAGCATGCCAACGTACATCACCGCAACCCGGTCGCTGATATGTTCCACCACGCTCAGATCGTGCGCAATGAACAGGTACGTAAGGTCGAACTCCTCCTGCAGGTCCTGCAGCAGATTCAGGATCTGCGCCTGCACCGATACGTCCAGCGCCGAGACCGGCTCGTCTAGCACGATCAGCTGCGGGTTCAATGCCAGCGCCCGCGCCACGCCGATACGCTGCCGCTGCCCGCCGCTGAACGCGTGCGGATACCGGTTCAGATACTCGGGCCGCAACCCAACCACCCGCAGCAACTCCGACACCCGGTCCTCCAGCTCCTGTCCCTTCGCAATCTCGTTCACCAGCAGTGGCTCACCCACATTCTGCAGCAGGTTCATGCGCGGGTTGAGCGAGGAATAAGGGTCCTGAAACACCATCTGCATATTGCGCCGCAGACGTTTCAGTTGCTGGCCGTCCACCGTAGCGATGTTGACCGGCCCCAGTTCCTGGTCGTCGAACCAGATATCCCCCGCCGTCGGCGGAAACGCATGCATGATCAGACGGCCCGTCGTGGTCTTGCCGCAGCCGCTCTCCCCCACCAGGCCCAGAGTCTCGCCGGGCCGCACGTAGAAGTTCACGCCGTCCACCGCTTTCACCTGGCCCACCGTGCGCGAAAAGAACCCCTTCTGAATGGGGAACCACTTCCTCAGGCCGGCGACTTCAAGAAGCGCATCATGGCGTCGAGTACCGTTCTCTGTCTGTTCAGTTTCGGTCTGTTCAGTTTCGACTACAGACTCGCTGTCGTTCTGAGACAAAGCGCCACCTCCTGCGAAACTAGGTTTTCGGCTGGGAGAGAGGAATCCCCGCATGCAGGCGCCGCCTGCAGAGCCGTTAAAATAGTAGGAAATCTCTGATGTTTCGGTAGTAAAGAGCGCCCGCTGTTACGCCGATCAACGCCAGTTCAACCGAAAGTACGGTCAGGTAGGCGCTGAGCAAACGCCCCCTGCTCCGCGAGCGCCGTAGGTAGCCCTCGATCAAAAACATGCCCACGATCAAAAACATACCCAAAACAAAGATCGACCATACCCGGTAGGCGCGCAGGTGCCAGGGATTGACCCGCAGAAACAGCACAACCTCCAGGACCTCATGCAGCAGCAGGATGAGCCCAAGCCCCAACGCGAAACTGAGAAACCAGATAAAATAATGGGATACCTGTCTTCCAGCCTGCTTGAAAACATCAAAGACAGATTCAGTCTCGGAGGGAAGTCTATCCATAAAGAGAGTTCGATCTGCGAGTTTGGCCAAACACGAACTACTAAAGGGGTGCAGGGGATTGTACTTGAAAAGCCGTCAATCCGCCAATTTTCCCCGCAAAGCTGCGAAAATGTTCTCATATCAACGCCGCTCCGCTAAACTCCCGCCCCCAAACGCAGCCCACCAACCCATGTCCAGCCCGCACACCCATCCCCAATGCATCGCCCAAACACTAACCCCTGGCCCCTATCCCCTAACCCCTGCTTTTCTGGGCGGTCGGGCCTAGTCGGCCCTCCCTTGTGC
>JAPPKG010000549.1:0-6036 GCA_026914085.1 Caldilineaceae bacterium
TGTTCGCCCAACGCTACTTCATCGCCGGCCTCACCGCCGGCAGTCTCAAATAGACCGCAGTCTGAACAATGCAATCCGGGATCTGACCTATGAACCTGACTATGGGGAAATACGACCTCGAAATAGGCGGCCGCTACCTCGACGAGCTGCGCGACTCAACTGCCGACAAGCACGACATGCCAACCCTGCGCAGCCGTTTGCACGACGAAGGCTACCTGCTCATCCGCGGCCTCCACGACCGCAACAAAGTGAAGGCAGCCCGCCGCGTAATCCTCGAGAACCTGCAACAGGCAGAGCAGCTCGCCCCCGGCGCGCCCCTCATGGACGGCGTCATCGCCGAGGGCAAGCGCGGTAAGTTCTACGGCGGCAGCAAGGCGATCACCCACACGCCCGAATTCCTCGCCGTCGTCGAAGCGCCCGAGCTGATGCAGTTCTTCGCCGAATACCTCGACGGGCCCAGCCTCACCTACGACTTCAAGTGGCTGCGCGTCGTGCCCAACGGCGCCTTCACCGGCGCCCACTACGACATCGTCTACATGGGCCGCGGCACCACCAACGTCTTCACCGTCTGGACCCCCCTCGGCGATCTGCCCTACGACATGGGCCCGCTCGCCATCCTCGCCGGCTCCCACCGCTTCGACCGCATCAAAGAGACCTACGGCGTAATGGACGTCGACCGCGACAAGGTCACCGGTTGGTTCTCAAACGACCCCGTCGAGCTCGTCGACACCTACGGCGGCCAGTGGCGCAGCGCCGAATTCGAAATGGGCGACGCCCTCATCTTCGGCATGTACACCATGCACGGCTCCCTCTCCAACACCACCGGCCGCTTCCGCCTCAGCTGCGACACCCGCTACCAGCGCGCCGACGAACCCGTCGACGAACGTTGGATCGGCGAAAACCCCATCGCCCACTACGCCTGGATGAAAGGCGACACCGTCCCCATGGAAAAAGCCCGCCAGCGCTGGGGCGTCTGAACGCAAAAACCACCCGGGTCTGTCTCTCCACAAACAGTTCCCGGGCGGCTTGATCATCCTTCTCCTTAGCCGTCCCCGTCATTTCTGGGCCACTGACAACCGCCCACTAACCATTAGGGCTCGTTGACATTTGTCTGAACACGTTTTGCGGCAGCAAAGTGCGGCTGACCTGCGCATTCACGCAAGGAGAAAATCCAGTTTCCCGACAGTGTTTATCGTGATCCTTAATGGCTCTTCGAAGACAAAAAGGTGTTATTCGCGATCCTTCGCGTGACTTCGCGGATGAAAAGGTGTTCTTCGTGGTCCTTAGTGGATAAAAAGGTGTTCTTCGCGACCCTTCGCGTGCCTTCGCGGATCGATTGGTTCTGTTTCTCACAACCCCAAAATGTCAACGGAGCCAAACCACTAACCACTGCCGTCACGTCCGGTACTCCGCATTGATCGACACATATTCATAGCTAAAATCGCACGTCCACACCGTAGCCGTACCTTCGCCAAGCCCCAGCGACACCCGCACACTGATCTCGCTCTCCGCAAAGATCGCCGACGCATCTGCCTCCTCGTACCCCGTCGGCGTACCCGCGTCCACCAGCTGTAGCTCCGCGTTACCCGCCTCAGGCTGGCCCGCCGCTATGAACAGGTGCGCCTTCGTCGGGTCGACCGTAGCGCCCGAATACCCCACCGCGCACAGAATCCGACCCCAGTTTGCGTCGTGCCCGAAGAACGCCGTCTTCACCAGCGGACTCTTCGCAATCGAATTGGCAACCGTGTGCGCCTCCCCGTCGCTGACCGCACCCTCGACCTGGATCGTCACGAACTTCGTCACCCCTTCGCCATTGCGCACGATCAGCTTCGCCAGCTCCATCGAAGCCGCCGTCAGCGCCTCCACAAAAGCATCGTAGTCCGCGCCCTTCTCAGTGATCTCCGCGTTCCCGGCAGCGCCGTTCGCCAGCACCAGCACAGTGTCATTCGTGCTCGTATCGCCGTCAATGCTGATACGGTTGAAGCTATGGCTCACCGCCGAGGCCAGCGCCTCCTGCAGCAACGGCTGCGCAATGGCCGCATCCGTCGCCAGCGTCGCCAGCATCGTCGCCATGTTCGGGTGAATCATCCCCGCGCCTTTGCCGACGCCGGTAACAGTTACAGTCTGTCCCCCGACCTCCGCCTGGCCCGATGCCCACTTGGGAAAGACGTCCGTCGTCATGATCGCCTCCGCCGCCTCCTCCCAACCATCTGGACGCAACTTCGCTGCCACCTCCGGAATCCCGGCCTCAATCACCCCAATCGGCAACTGCACACCGATAACGCCGGTGCTCATCACAAAAGCCGTATTGTCCGTGCTACCCAGGCTCTTCTCCGCTGCCTCCGCCATGCGTCGCGCGTTGGCGTTCCCTTCCGCGCTCGTGCAGGCATTTGCGTTCCCACTATTGATCACCACCCCATGCGTCCCCTCTGGATTCATCCGCAGCAGCTCCCGGTCATACAACACCGGCGCCGCCGGAAACGCGTTCTGCGTAAACACAGCCGCCGCCGTGCACACCGTAGGGCTCGCGATCAACGCCAAATCCAGCGCCCCTGTCGGCTTGACCCCGCAATGAATCCCCGCCGCATCGAAACCCTTCACCGGAATCGCCGCCTCCGCAGGACCCGCAAAAGCATGTTCTTTCTCAGACATCGTCTTCTCCAATTAATGTGAACGCATCAGGCACGGTCTGCCCGATCAACCGCCTGCATCTCCACCCCGCCCGACGCTAGTCCTATCTGACCCCTCGCCCCTAACTCCTGGCCCCCGCCGTTCAGTCTCTCTTTATCCAGTCACCTTCCGCCGCCGCCCCGTCCGGCATAGGCGGCATCGAGTCCGCAGGATGCTCCTCTCTCAGCAACGCCTCCACCTTCAACGGCAGACCAAACAGCCGGATAAAGCCCTCCGCGTCAGCCTGGTTGTAGACATCATCCTCGTCAAAAGTAACGTAATCTTCCCGGTACAGACTGTGCGGCGACCTGCGACCGACCAGCATCGCGTTGCCCTTGTACAGCTTCAAGCGCACCGTCCCGCTGATCGACTTCTCCGTCTCCTGCACAAACGCGTCCAGCGCACTGCGCAATGGCGTGAACCACTGCCCGTTGTATACCAGGTCGGCGTAGCGCAGACCCACCTGCTGCTTCCAATGCAACGTGTCCTTGTCCAGGCACAGCTGTTCCAGCGCCGCATGCGCCTTGTATAGAATCGTGCCGCCCGGCGTCTCGTATACCCCGCGGCTCTTCATCCCGACCAGCCTGTTCTCCACCAAATCCACGCGCCCGATGCCGTGCTCGCAACCGATCTCGTTCAGCCGTTTCACCAGCTCGACCGGTCCCATCGCCACCCCGTTTACCCGTTCCGGAAAGCCGCGGCGGAAATATACCTCCACATACCCCGGCTCATCCGGCGCCTCCTCCGGGGACTGCGTCCATTCGAACATGTCTGCAGGCGGCTCCGTCCATGGATCTTCCAGCGGCCCGCCCTCATTGCTTAAGTGCCACAAATTGCGGTCCTGGCTGTAGATGCGCTCGGCCGACGCCTTCACCGGGACGTTATGCTCCTCCGCATAGTCCAGCGCGTCTGACCGCCCCCGTATATCCCACTCCCGCCACGGCGCGATGATCTTCAATTTCGGATTCAACGCCATCACCGTCAGCTCAAACCGCACCTGGTCATTGCCCTTGCCGGTCGCCCCGTGCGACACCGCATCCGCGCCTTCCAGCCGCGCGATCTCCACCAGCCGCTTCGCAATCAGCGGCCGTGCAAACGACGTCCCCAGCAGATAGTCCCGCTCGTAGATGGCCCCTGCCTGCATCGTCGGAAAAACATAGTCGGTCAGGAACTCGGCCCTCAAATCCTCGACATAGCATCGAGTCGCGCCGGAGGCTACGGCCTTCTCTTCCAGCCCGTCCAACTCCTCCTCCTGACCCAAATTGGCGCAAAAACACACGACTTCGCACCCGTAGTTGTTCCTCAGCCACGGGACGATGACACTCGTATCCAGGCCGCCGGAATAGGCGAGCACCGCTTTCTCTACTGCTCCTTTGACAGCCATACGCGCTCCTCCATGCTCTGCGTGGCTCATTTCACTCCTTCGCCGTCGGACTTCACCGCGTCCAGCCAGAAAATCAGACCCCTGACCTCTGAACTCCTGCAAACTGCGCTACAAACAAAAAATGCCACTTCGGACCTACCGAAGCGGCACACGGGAAACGAGCGAAGAGTACTGCACAGCCCAACAGCTATCCCTCAGGAATGCTGCTGCCGGACTTTGCGCCCGCTTCCCGCGGGCCTCCTCCTCGCAAAACTGAAACTAGTAGAAATCATGCTCAACTGAAGCTCTCATCGCAGAGGGCAGTGACATCCACCCAAGACTATAGTAAAACTGTCTTGCAAAGTCAAGAACTCGACGCTTCCGATTCAACCGTTGCACCAAGCGCCATTCCTGCCGAAACAAACTGAGAAGGCCGTTCAACGTCGACGACCAAGTCCTCTACACCTCGCAATACCACCTGCTTTCTCTGCTCCGGCTCCGTCGCCAGCCGGATCGATGAAAACCGCTCCAGCAGGCCCTCGAAGGCAATGCGCCCTTCCAGCGTCGCCAGCGAAGCGCCCAAACAATAGTGTATCCCCCGTCCGAATGAGATATGGCTCTTCTCTTTACGGCCAATATCCAGCCTGTCCGGATCCGAAAATGCCGCCGGGTCGCGATTCGCCCCGCCCACCACACACACAACCTGCTGCCCAGCGCGCACCCACTTGCCCCCAATCTCCACGTCCTCCAGCGCTGTGCGACCATCCAACTGCACTGGACTGTCGTAGCGCAGCAACTCGTCGATAGCCGGTTCAAGCAGATCTGGCTGCTCCCTTAGCCGCTGCAACTCCTCAGGATTTCGTAACAGCGCCAGCATACCGTTGCCTATCAAATTGCGTGTCGTCTCGTTACCCGCAACCAGCAGTAGCAGCAAAGTGGCCAGAAGTTCGCCGTGTGAAAGCCTGTCGCCTTCTTCCTCGGCTGCGATCAACGCGCTCACCAGGTCGTCCTGCGGGTCCCGTCTCCTCTTCGCAATGATTCCCTCAAAATACGCATAGAGCTCCTCTTCCGACCGCCGGAAACGGTCCCTCTGCTCCCTGGTGAGTATCGGCTCCAAAGAAAGGACGATGTCGTTTGACCAATCTTTGAACCTGTCCAGGTCTTCAGCCGGAACGCCCAGCATCTCGGCGATGACGATAATCGGCAGAGGAAACGCGAAACTGTCTATCAGGTCGATCCGTTCTTTCCCCTCAACCTCGTCCAGAAGCTCCTCCACGATCTTTTCGATGCGCGGCCCAAGCGCCGCCACCGAGCGTGGCGTAAACGCCTTCGAAACAAGCGACCGCAGGCGCGTGTGGTCCGGCGGGTCCAAATCCAGCATACTGCGGTCCTTCGTGTACGCCCGGTCCCCTGCCCCGGCCTCCTGGTTGGAAAAACGACGATGGTCCTGCAGCACAGCCTGTACGTCATCGTACCGGGTCAGAACCCACGCGTCCACCAGCCTCATCCGATGCACCGGGTCCCGCTCCCGCAACCTCTGATACGTCGGATAAGGATTGGCCAGAACCTCCTTGGAGGTCAGGTCAAAAACCACACCCGACTCAAGCCTTTCCCAGGTCAACAGGGTCCGCTTTGCAATCGGCTTGATCACTTCAATAACTGGTCTTGGAATCGAATTCAACACAGATGTCTTTCCCGGAAAAATCGTGGCTCACTAGATGGCTAGGCTATCTCAACTACCGTCCAGAGTCAAAAAACCGCCAATCTCGAGCGCATCCTACTATTGGGGCAAACTCTCGAATCTCTCAGGAGGCACCCAATCCACGGCCTGTTCCCATCCCAGTTTCCACCAAAACAAGCGCCCCCTCTGACCTCTGACCACTGATCACTGCAATTCTGGGCGGTCGGGCCTAGTCGGGCCTCCCATGTGGGGGGGGGGCGGGCCCGCCCCCCCCCGCCCCCCCAAACCCCCCGCCCCCCCCCCCCCGGCAACGGGAGAGTGT
>JAPPKG010000268.1:0-136 GCA_026914085.1 Caldilineaceae bacterium
CCTCCGTGGAAAAAGGGTGTTCTTAGTGTCTCTTCGCGTCCCTTCGTGGATAAAAGCAGTTCTTCGCGACCCTTCGCGTGACTTCGCGGATCAATCGGTTCCGTTTATCACTACGTCTTCGCTGTTCTCCGCGTCC
>JAPPKG010000268.1:236-3832 GCA_026914085.1 Caldilineaceae bacterium
CTCCGCGGACAAAAAAGCAGTTCTTCGCGACCCTTCGCGTGCCTTCGCGGATCAATCGGTTCCGTTTATCACTACGTCTTCGCTGTTCTCCGCGTCCCTCCGCGCCCTCCGCGGACAAAAAAGCAGTTCTTCGCGACCCTTCGCGTGCCTTCGCGGATCAAGAAGTTCCGTTTATCACTACGCCTTTGCTGTTCTCCGTGCCCCTCCGTGTTCCTCCGTGGAAAAAGGGTGTTCTTAGTGTCTCTTCGCGTCCCTTCGTGGATAAAAAGCAGTTCTTCCCATCGTCGTGACCTTGGCGAGCCGGGCCTACACCAGCCCCAGTTTCTTCGCCTGCAAAACGGCCTGCGCGCGGTCCTGTACATTCAGCTTCCGCATCAGCGAAGACACATAGTTCTTCACCGTCCCTTCGGCCAGATGAAGGCGCGCGGCAATCTCTCCGTTTTTGTAGCCATCGGTCAGCAGACGCAGAACGTCCAGCTCCCGCTCGTTGAGAGGGGTGAACAGCCTGACAACCGGGGGAGCTGGAGATGGCGGCACACGGGTAAAGCGATCGATCACTTTCCGGGCCACCGACACCTCGAGCCACGCGTGGCCCCGGTGTGCTGTGCGTATGGCTCTGGCCAGCTCGACGCCGGACATCGCCTTGAGTATGTAGCCCAGCGCGCCGGCCCGAATCCCTTCAAAGACATACTCGTCGTCATCGAAAGTCGTCAAAACGATGATCTTCGCCTGTGGGTCCTGCATATAGATCTGCTGCGTGGCGTCAATGCCGTTCATCTCCGGCATCTGCACATCCATCAACACGACATCTGGCCGCAGCTTGGTATACAGGTCGATCGCCTCCACACCATTCCCGGCCTCACCGACAACGGTCAGGTCCTCTTCCAGCTCGAGGAGTAAACGCATCCCCTCTCGCAGAAGCTGCTGGTCGTCCACCAGCAGTAACGAAATCATCTCAGGCATGAGAACGTGCCTCTTCCTTCTGAATGGGCAGGCTCAGGGTCAACAAAATGCCGCCTGCTACCGGTTTGATCACGTCCAGGGCGCCGTCGAGCTGCATGGCCCGTTCATGGATTCCCTGCAATCCGTATCCGTAGCCTTTGGACGCGTCGAAGTCCTGGCCGTCATTCTGCACGGTCAGGATCAGTGCATCCTCCCTGACTTCCAAAACCACCCAGATGAACTCGGCCTGGGCATGTTTCTGCGTGTTCGTCAGCGCCTCCTGGACCATCCGGTATATCGTCATGTACTGGGCGTCGGACAGCGGAGGCAGCTTCTCCGGCAGCTGGATGTGGTGCGTAATGCCGGTGGCAATGGTGAACTCGTTAATGAGCTGTTGTAAGGAGTCGGTCAGAGCGTTGCCGTCGCTCTTGAGATTGCGCAGCATCGTCAGGGCATTACGCAGTTCGTTCAGCCCTTCGGTGAGTTGTCCGTGCACGACTTCGATCATCCTGGCGATCCGCTTCCTCTCCACACCCTTTTCCAGGAGCCGCGCCATGCCCTCCAGCTGCACAATCGAGACGGTCAGCCTGTGGCCGAGCGTGTCATGCAGATCTCTGGAGAGACGGTTGCGCTCCTCTGACACAGCCAGCAGCTTGGCCTCCGCAGTGTACTCTCTTGTCTCTCTCAGCAGACGCTGGAACTCCTCTTGGTCCCGCCTTGCCCGCGCGATGCCGTGACACAGAAAGAGTGTGGCGGTGAACCCGAAAACAATCAGCAGTACTCTGACTGGAGAATCGAGCGAACTCTCCAGTTGCCAGTAGAAATTTCCCGCCAGCGTTATGAAAACGAATACGCTGATCCAGATAAAGCGCGAGCGGGGGCTGAACTTCATCATTGCCTGCCCGGCGAGAATAAAATAGAAGGTCACGACAATATACTCTCGAGTAGATGCCATAATGGCGATGACAATCAAACACTGTATCGCCAAATAGAGATGCGGCTGCCAGGCAGCGCTGTTCCTTGGCATGTTCCAGAGAAGAATACTGAAAAACAGCGGTCCGGTCAGAGAAACGAATGACGGCGGTGAACCTTTCAGGACGAAAACCCAGCCCATCGTTATGCAGATAATGAGCTGCGCGCAGAGAAAAAGAGAGAAGTTCGCCTGCTGGTAGAATCGCAACTGTTCTTCGTTCATCGGTCAAATCAGTGCCGGCTGCCCTGGCTGTCTCTCAACTTGGTGAATCCCGGTCCGGACAACGGAAGCGGAGCGGCAATCAAATCCTCTCCGGCATACGCCGCCTGCCCCTGCGCCTGCCCCTGCGGCAGGCGCAGGGTCAATAAAGTGCCGCCCTCTTCCGGTCTGGTCACCTGCAGGCTGCCCTCGAGTTTTACGGCCCGTTCCTCTATCCCTCGCAGTCCGTACCCGCGGCCGTTGGACGCGATGAAGTCCCGGCCGTCATTGCGCGCCGTCAAAGTCAGCCTGTCGGCCGTAATCTCCAGAGCCAGCCAGACGTTGCCCGCCTGCGCGTGCTTTTGCGTGTTTGTCAGCGCCTCCTGGACCGTCCTGTATACCGTCATGCACTGGGCATCGGACAGCGGCGGCAACCTGTCGGGCAGCTGGGTGTGGAGAGCGACACCGGTGGCGGCGGCGAACGCGCCGGCCGTCTGTTGCAGCGAGCTGATCAGATTGGTACTGCTGATCCGGGGCGGGTGCAGCGCGTTGAGAGTATGACGCAGTTCGTTCAGCCCTTCAGTGAGTTGTGCACGCGCAGTCTCGATCATGCTGTCCATCTGCTGCGGGTCCCGCTCCTTTAACCGGGCCGCGCTTTCCAGCTGCACAATCGAGACCGTCAGCCTGTGGCCGAGCGTGTCGTGCAGATCTCTGGCCAGGCGGCTGCGCTCTTCCGATGCAGCCAGCGATTCGGCCTGCTCGGCGTATCTCTCCAGGCGGCGGTGCGCCGTGATCAACTCCGTCAGCAAATGCGCGTACCGGACTTTGGCCTGCCGTACCTGCACGATCATGCTCGTGAAGATGCCAAAGAAGATGAACCCGGTACCGCTGAGCAATGTCCTGAACGAAATCAGTGGCAGACCTTGAGAATACCGGGCAAGGGTCCCGATCAGGACAACCGCGGCAAATACGCCAATCCAGATCAGGCTGGAGCGGGCGCTGGCTATCATCATCGCCTGCCCGCTGAGAATGCAAAACAGAAAAATGAAAACAGGGTCCTGGACAAATGCCAGAAAGGCGATCACAGACTGCGCCGCCAGGTAGAAACGCATCCGCCGGGGACCGTCTTTATCCTCCTTCGGCATGCGCCACAGAAGAACGCTGAACACCACGAGCAGCCCAATCAGAAAAATCTGCCTCGGCAGCGAGTCCCACCGGACCATGACAAGCGCAATGGCGCCGACGATCAATCCGGAGAGACAGAGCAGTGAGCTTACCCGTTGGATGGAAGATTCTTCGAATCCATCGTCATCGAACTCTTCAATAAGAGATGCTGTCGATAACTCGTTCATGTTGCGAACATCTGTGCGGGGGGGGGGGGGGGGGGGCGGCTGGCCGGGGGGGGGGGGTTGGGGTTGGGGGGGGGGGGGTGGGAGAGAGGGGGGGGGGTGTTGGGGGGGGGGGAGGTGTTGTTGGGGTGATT
>JAPPKG010000268.1:3842-5848 GCA_026914085.1 Caldilineaceae bacterium
CCCCCCCCCCCCCCCCCCCCCCCCCCCCCCCCCCCCCCCCCCCCCCCCCAGCCCTGTTCCCGGATAGGATCCT
Source organism: Caldilineaceae bacterium (assembly GCA_026914085.1). Taxonomy (GTDB): domain Bacteria; phylum Chloroflexota; class Anaerolineae; order Caldilineales; family Caldilineaceae; genus Bin5. The sequence goes on from JAPPKG010000268.1 coordinate 3,916, forward strand.
TTCCTCTTGGACTGCCTGGCTCTCTCTCATCGTCGGTCCGTTTTCTGGAGCGGTTCAGATGATTAGCGGTTCAGATTATTGTCGTCGACATTGGGATTGCGTAGCTCCTTGAGGGTATGGCGCAGTTCGCTCAGCCCTTCAGCGAGCTGCGCACGCGTCGTCTCGACCATCCCGGCCACCCGCTGCGGGTCCCGGTCTATCAGTCGCGCCGCGCCTTCCAGCTGCACAATCGAGACGGTCAGCCTGTGGCCGAGCGTGTCGTGCAGCTCGCTGGCCAGGCGGTTGCGCTCCTCTGCCACGGCCAGGGACTGCGCTTGGGTGGTATATTGTTGCAGGCGCTCATGGGCCTCGACCACGTTCTTCAGCAGACCGTCGGCCCGTCTGCGCTCCCGCTTTGTCTGGCGTATCTGCTGAGCCATGATGGCGAAAGTGCTGAAACCGAAAATGGCCAGCACCGCCCTGACTGAAAGAGACAGCATGCCCGACGCCTCCAAATGCAGATAGAAGTATCCGCAAAGTGTGATCAGGGCAAACGCGCCTGTCCAGAGCAGACCGGTTCGGATTCTGAACAGAAACATCGCCTGCCCGGTGAGAATCAAAAACAGGTACATGAAAAGAAAAGCTTGCACGAATCCCGCGCTGACAAGCGCGCCCTGCACCACAAAATAAAAGTGCTGCTGTCGAACTGTCTCTCTGGGCATGAGCCAGAAAAGAAGACTGAAAAGCACGATAACCAGTAGAAGAATTGGCGCCGGCGGTGAACCGGTCCGCAGGTACATGTGGGCCACCATGAGGCAGACCGTAATCTGCCCGAGGCAATAGAGCGAAAAGTTTTCGCTGCGATGGATTGCCCCCTCTTTCAGAAATCTGTCATGTAGCCAGTTGGCAGTCACGGCGCGTGCCTTGTCTCCCTGTCTTCAAAGAACTTCGCTCTCCTTCAACAAACTGTCGACCAGAATAGTATACATCCTCCGCAATGTCACCTGCGTGTCATTCCGGCCCTGGTCGCTACGGATTTCGACCCTGTTCTGTATCAGTATCATGTCAACATGTTCAGCAGGGGCGTTCTGCGTAGGCGCCCCTGCTGTAATTTATGCAATGTTGGGCACGGACCGCAGGTGCGGTGCCCGCGCTTCGGCTGTCCGCACCCTGGGTCTTGCCGAGTTGCGCGCCGGCGCCTCAGCCGCGTCCACGCCAATCCCGGACGCAGCCGTTCCGTCCCTGTAGGCGGTTTCCGCCAAACGGCAACGGAACCTGGAATCCGCCCCGATCGCTGTTCCCGACCTTCAGGAGAATCGAGGCGGGCACGGCGCTTCCCGGCGGCGCTGGCCGCCCCCAACCGATCGGTGCTGAGTGAGAATCCTGAGTCCCACCAGGGCCGCGTATCGCCGTCAGAGACCGCCGCTCCGGAGAGGGATACGGAGGGCTGCTCCTTTTGGGCTTGGGCGCAATAGCGATGTCGAGTGTTGTCATGAGTCCTTACTTACCGTGACCCTCGTCCGGCTTTTCGCCTTGGCACTGTTCTAGTGGTATATTTCCGCACCCAACTGGTGGATCCGAAGGTTTAGCTGTGGGCTTAGCTGTGGGTGTAGCTGTGGGCGGAACGGGTGTGGGTGTAGCTGTAGGCGGTACAGGCGTAGCCGTAGGCGGAACGGGTGTGGGCGTAGCTGTAGGCGGAACGGGCGTAGCTGTGGGCGGAACGGGTGTGGCTGTAGGCGGAACGGGCGTAGCTGTGGGCGGAACGGGTGTGGCTGTAGGCGGAACGGGCGTAGCTGTGGGCGGAACAGGCGTAGCTGTAGGCGGAACAGGCGTAGCTGTAGGCGGAACGGGCGTAGCTGTAGGCGGAACAGGTGTAGCTGTGGGCGGAACAGGTGTGGGTGTGGGCGGAACAGGTGTGGGTGTGGGCGGAACAGGTGTGGGTGTGGGCGGAACA
>JAPPKG010000207.1:0-5977 GCA_026914085.1 Caldilineaceae bacterium
GGGATTTTGCGCCCCCCCTTGGGGGGGGGGCCCCCCCCCCCCAACGCCCCCCTCCTACAAATCTCGCGCCGCAGCCAGTGTGTGCGCAATGCGACGTTGTCGTCCCGCGGCGACCCGCGCCTCCCCCCACCTCGTGGCTCGCCCCGAATGTGAGCCAGCCCAGACAAGCTAGGCGACGCAACGCCCAATCAGCCCCAACCTGCCCAATCCCCCCGTAGGGGCACCCCTTGTGGGTGGCCAGCCCCGCCGCCCCAAAACGCGCAATCCCACCCCAATCCCCCCGTAGGGGCACCCCTTGTGGGTCCCCTCTTCAGTACGCGGCGTCCCTCCGCGGCCCTCCGTGGATCAACAGAATTCAGACGTGCCTCATGGATATACCTGTTCAGGCAATCGTCCACGAACCTCGGGGTACTGCATCGGGTATAATCAAGATGAGAGGGCGGCTCTATGTGCAACCTACACAGAAAAGCGCTGCCACACGGCTCCCGAACTTCCCGATCCATTCTCAGCAAGCCGGAAGTAGAGAGCCGTCATTTGAACGCATATATGGGAGAATCTGAACTGTGCGTGCTTTCAGCTGGCAACCTCTAGAGGGGCTTGACACCCATACGTCCCTTACGGATTTTCGCGAGATTGACTCGCTTCACCAGCAATGGCAGAGCTTCCGTAAACAGCGCGAGCAACTGAATCCCGACGCGTACACGCCTTTTCTGGAGCGCCTGGACCGCCGCTGGGCGATTGAAACAGGAATCATCGAAGGGCTATACAATATTGACCGCGGCACAACCCAAACGCTCGTAGAACACGGCCTCATCGCAGAACTGATCGATCGCACTGCCACCGACCGCGATCCTGAGGATCTCATCAAAGTCCTGAAAGACCATCAGGATTCGGCAGAATTTGTGACTGAATCCATCAGGCAAGGGAGACCGTTTTCTGCGCACTACATCAGAGAACTCCACCAACTGTTGACCCGAAACCAAGCCACCTACAGTGCTGTTGATCAGTTTGGTCGTGTCTTCGAATCTGAATTGGACAGAAGCGGTTTCAAGAAACAACCCAACAATCCAACCCGGCCCGATGGGCAGATTCACGAGTACTGCCCTCCTGACCAGGTAGAGAGCGAAATCGATTGTCTGGTAAGGTTATATCACGAATTCGAGGTGGAAACCGAAAGCCATCACCAGCTTCTGATTGCAGCCTGGCTGCACCATCGATTCACACAAATCCACCCATTTCAGGATGGAAACGGAAGAGTCGCACGTGCGTTGCTTACTTGGCATCTGGCCAAAGAAGAGTACTTGCCCATCGTTGTAACCCGGGACCATCGAAAACAGTACATTGAATGTTTGGAAACTGCGGACGCCGGCGATCTCAATCCCTTTGTTCAGTTCATTGTTCGATTGGAAAGCCAGATGATCTTGGAGGCATTGGGTGAGCCTGAGCCTGTCACAGACTCCGGCACGGTCAGTCACGTTCTGGAGCATATAACCGGGCAGATCAGGCGGCAGCAAAGAGAAAGACTAGCTCAGCTGCGCTCGGTCAATGATGTCGCTGCTTCCCTGCGGGACACGGCCAGAACATATTTGGAATCTCAAGCCGTCCCCATTCGTCAGCAGCTTGGCGATGCAGGCCTTACCGTAGAGTGCATCACCGATGTGGGCGGTCCGGACAACAACAAAGAACACTGGTATCGCGCTCAGGTAGTTCAAACTGCGAAAGAGGCCGGTCATTGGGCGAATTTGAATGAAGACAGGTTCTTTATCAATCTGTCCATCAATCCAGAGAACCAGTCTCAAATACCACGCCTGATTTTTGTTGTCTCCCTTCATCACGTCGGTCGGCAGCTAACCGGGATCATGGCCGCGACCGCTTTTTCTCAAACCGTCAAAGCGCAGGACCACAGTATGGAAGATTCTGAAGGACCTTACGCCCCCGATTTCTATAATTGCACCACAGATTCGTTTACCTTCACGTATGATGGGGATGTCAAAACTGTTGCGCCCCGGTTCACGACTTGGCTCGAGACGCCGTTCACCATTGCGCTGCGCCACTGGAGTGGGTCTATATCGTAACAGTTCTGCTAAGTGACAAGGTTTCCCTGACCCCTGGCGAAAGCCATTCAAAATGTGACCGATACAGGCCCCCGGCGACACAACCACAACCGAAGAGACGCCCCTGCCCTCCCTCCGCCTCCCCCCGCAATGGCACCCCTTGTGGGTGCCCAAGCCCGCCGGCCCAACCCGCGCCGCCCCTCCGCCTGCCCCCGTAGGGGCACCCCTTGTGGGTGCCCTCTTCAGTACATAAAATAGAAAACACCCGCACATCTGCGGGTGTGATTACGCGGTCTGTTTTCCAGGTGTTGACCGTTCGCCGTCATTCCTCCGCGACGCTGCGCCTCCTTTCCCTAAGCATCAGCCCAATCCAGACCTGCGCGCCGCCTAGCACCAGAGTCAAGAGGCCTGCGAAAACGGCAAATGTCACCCGTGTCGTCTGTACCGCTGCATGAATTTCAGATCGTAAGGCGACCAGCTCAGCTCGTATCCCCTCTACACCAACCTTAGTAGCCAAATGCTCGTATGCGCCTTCCAGTCGAGCAATGCGTTCACCATCAGTTAACCCCTCCTGCGCGGCAACGGGTGTACAAAACACAACGACCAGCAGGAACCCCAGAGCAACACGATACAATTTCATCTGATATTTTTTTCGCTCTCTGACTCTGGTTCCCTGCCCTCCCTGACACCCGTGCAGTACAAATGTATCACTCTCTGCAAGCTCTTTCAAGGCTTTTTCAGGGAAGTTGAGGACCAGTTTCGGGGTAATTCACACCAAATGACTGAGGCGTCTGTTTTCCGCCCCTCTGCCACCCCCCGTAGGGGCACCCCTTGTGGGTGCCCTTGCCCCCCAATTTTGGACTGCACACATCTGACGGGCGGCCCCGAAAAGTCTAAGTTTCAATTTTCCCACACAGCTGGATCATCCCCACACACTGCAGTTCACTAAAAACTAAAAACTAACCACTAAAAACTGCCCTCCAACACCCCCAAACACCGCTCAATCTCCTCCACCGTGTTGTAATGCACCAACCCCAGCCGCAGCCAGCCGCCGTCCTCCCCCGCGCCCAACCTCTCGCTCAGCGACTGCGCATAAAAATCCCCGTTCCACGCAAAAATATTCTCCTCCGCCAGCGCCCGCGCCAGCTGCTCCGGCGTCGTCCCCTCCTTCCGCAGCGACACCGTCGCCACCCGCCTGTCCAAATCCTCCCGCTCCGTCAGACCGTATACCCGAACGCCCGGCACGCTCATCAGCCCGCTGACCAACCGTTCCGTCAACATCCGTTCATACGTCCCAAGTACCCCCCAGGCCGCAACCAGCTTCTCTCTCCGGCTCTCCGTCGACGCGACCCCGCCGTACTCGACCCCCAGCCCGGCCAGATAATCGACAGCCGCCGTCACGCCCGCCATCCCCTCATGATTCTGCGTGCCCGTCTCCCATTTGTCCGGCGGCACGTCCCCGGCCGGCCGCACTCTGTAAGCCTCCAGCCGCTCCAGATGTTCCCGCTTACCGTATAACTGCCCGCTGTGTGGCCCGAAAAACTTGTACGACGAGCACGCCAGAAAATCGCACCCCAGCTCCCGCACGTCGATCAACCCGTGCGGCGCATACTGTACCGCGTCCACAAACGTCAGCGCCCCCACCTCTCCGGCCCACCCGACAATCGTGTCCACGTCATTGATCGTCCCCATCGCGTTGCTGGCGTACCCCACCGCCACCAGCTTCGTGCGCTCCGTAATCTGCCTCTGCACATCCTCCATATCCAGCGTACCGCTCTCCACGTCCACGTCCGCCCACCGCACGCGCGCCCCCCGCTCCTCCGCCGCCAGCACCCACGGCATCACGTTCGCGTCATGGTCCAGCCGCGTTACCACCACCTCATCCCCCGGACCTAGCGCCCGCGCCAGCGACCGGCTGACGTGAAACGTCAGGCTCGTCATGTTGTTCCCGAAAACAACCTCATCCGCGTCGCAGCCGAGCAGATCAGCCACCGCCCTGTGCGCCGCTTCGATCACCGCATCAGTCCGCCGGCTGGTCTCGAACAACCCGTGCGTATTCGAATTGCGCCGCGTCATGGCATCGACCATCGCCGCAATCACGCTCTCGTGGACCTGCGTACCACCGGGATTGTCGAAAAAGATCGCCGGCCTGCCGTTGAACGGCTCCTGCAACGCTGGAAACTGTCCTCGGACCTTCTTAACATCGAACATGGCTTTCTCCAGGCTCCCACGCCGCGTCGCGGCGCGGCTTACTCAACCCTTATCTGATCTTCGGCAGACCGTCGGCCAGCATCCACACGCGTTCCCGTCCCAGCAAAGAGGAAACGTCCCCTTGCATAACCGCGCATAGCGCCTCTGTCAGATCGGCCAGGCCCTCCCCGCCCACCGCCAGGTCCAGACTGCCTTCCGATACCGGCGGACGCGGCCTCTTCTCGCTCACCTTCACAGGTACAACCGGTACCGTCCCGTCCGTCGGCAGGCTCGCCAGTTCGCACAGCCTGTCGACCGCCGTGGCAAAACTGCCGATCTCATCCACCAGCCCGTGCATCTGCGCCTGCCTGCCTGTCCACACCCGCCCGCCGCAAAGCTCTTCAAGCGAGTCCGGCCCCAACTTCCGCGCCTCGCCAACCAACCGCTTGAAAGTCCCATACGTGTGCGCTATCTGTTCCTCGATTTTCTCACGCTGCTCTGGCCGCCAGGGACCGTCGCTCGCATAAAGATCGGCGTTCTCGCCCCGCTGAACCGGGGAGCTCTTCGCCCCTATCTTGTTGAACGCCCCGCTCGTAACCAGCTTGCCCATCACCACACCGATGCTACCGGTGAGCGTCGCCGCCTGGCACACAATCCGCCGCGCCGGCAGCGCCACGTAGTATCCTCCGCTGCCCGCCACATCCCCCATATAGGTCACCACCGGCTTCTTCCGGTTTAACAGTGTCAGCTCCCGCCACATCAGATCGCTCGCCAGCGCCGAGCCCCCGCCTGAATCGATGTGCAGCAGAACGCCAGCCAGGCTCTCGTCCTGTATCGCCGCCCGGACCGTCTGCTGTACCGTTGAACTTCCGGCTGTGCTGCTGCCTATGATAGGCAGACCTCCGGGATAACGCCGGCTCTTGCCCGTTGTGATCATCCCGCTCAGCGAAATTACACCGATCCCCTTCCGGTGCCGCAGCCGGGGACGCCGGTAAAGTGTCCGGCTGGCCTGGTCGTAGGGCAGTATCCGCGCCTCCTCCTTCGTCCCGCTCAGGGCCTTCGCCAGCTGGTCTTCGTAGACCGTGGCGTCAACCAGACCCAACTCCACGGCTTCATTCGCCGTCAGAGGCGCACTATCGATTGCCGCACGTACCTGCTCTTCGCTCCTGTCGCGTCCTTTGCTGATCGCCGCAACCATCTCGCCATACCAGCCGTCCAGCAGCCGTTCCATCTGCTCCCGGTGTGCCGCACTCATCTCACTGCGCTCAAAAGTGTCCAACGCAGTCTTCCATGGCGCCACCTTCACCACCTCCGCCTCGACGCCAATGCGCCGCAGCGTCTCAGCCAGAAAGATCGGCTCAGCACGCAACCCGAGTACCGACCAGTCCGTCTGCGGCGAAACGAACACGCGGTCGGCCGCCGCTGCCACCACGTACTCGGCACCGGCGCACGTCTCCAGATAGACCACGACCTCCTTCGCCGTGGCGCCGGAACGATGCTCGCCGCTCCAGCCTCGGAAACGCGCAAAAAGGTCGGCCAGGGACTGCGCCTGCGCTAGGCTCACCTGCGCCCCTTTGACCAGGATCACCACTCCCCGCACGTCAGGGTCCTCCGCGATCCGCCGCAAAGCATCGTGCAGCGCCTCGACCGTCAGCGCAGGTTTGCCTCGCGAAACAAAGCTGAGATACCGCGGCCGCTGCGGCGTCCGCTCCAGCAGCGGGCCCGAAAGCTCG
>JAPPKG010000296.1:0-5972 GCA_026914085.1 Caldilineaceae bacterium
CGTGCAGGACCATGGTCATGCCGAGGAAGCCCTTGCGGCCGGGGAAGTTCATGCGGGAAAGGGCGTAGGCGGCGAGGGCCGAAATGGCGCCGACGCCGATGACCATGCTCATGCCGATGCCGAAAGAGTTTAACGTCGCCTTCCAGACATCGGGCTCGGCGAGAAATTGCCAGTTTTCAAGGGTGAGGCCGCCGAGATTGCCCTGGGCGTCGCGAGGGAGGAGTCCGTTGGTGCGTTGGGAGAAGGTGGCTACCAGGATCCAGGCATAACCGGCCAGGATTGGGAGGATCGTGAGTGTGAGTAGCAGATAGGGTAGCGCCTGCCCGGGCGCCATGCGCCTGGAACGCAGGGTCATCTGGACAGTTGAAAGCGTTCCCGCGACCTTCACTGGCCCTACATCGTTATACATTTTCCGGCCCTTCGTAACTCATCGAATTTTCCCTCCGTGTGGAAGGATCTTTCACTACGGGCGAGAACATGAGCCCACAGCGCCTTACAACACATCGATTTTCGGCTCCTGGACGAGGTCGTTGAAGCGGAAGACGCGCAGATAGATAACAGACAGGATGGCGCCGATCAGGACGAGGACAAAGCCCCAGGCCGCGCCGTAAGCCCACTGGTTCGAGCCGAAATAGGTCTGGAGAGCGCGCTTGTAGGCTGTGAGCGCCCACACCTCGGTGGTGAAGAGGCCCGGCCCGCCGTTTGTGAGCAGGAGGATATACTCGAATGAGACGAGCAGCGAGAGCGTCTGGTAGGTGACGACGAAGAGCAGGGGCCAGCGCAGCAGAGGCAGGGTGATATCGCGGATGACGGCAAGGTCCCCGGCGCCGTCCACTTTGGCGGCGATGATCAGGTCGGCGGGGATGGCTTCGATGGCGGAGGTGAATATGATCATCCCGAAGGAGGCGCCGACGAAGCCGTTGACGAGAACGACAAAGACCCACGGCGCTTCCGGGATCCAGTAGGGCTGGTTCTCGACGCCGAGCCAGCCGAGAAACTGATTGAGGATGCCGTAGGGAGGCTGCTGGGCGATGCGCTGCCACATGACGATGTAGACGACGGACGGGGTGATGCGGGGCAGTAACCAGAGAAGGCGAAAGAGAAAGCCGACCCGGCGGCTGACATGGGCGGTCAGAAGAGCGAGCAGCAGGGCCAGGCCGACGTTGAAGAAGAGAAGTGTAAGCGCGACGTATTGGAAGGTATTGCGCAGGATCTTGGGGAAGAAGCGATCGCTGAACATGCGCTTGTAGTTGTCGAAGCCGACATAGGTCCAAGGTTCGCTGAAGTTAGCGCTGGAGAGATCGGTGAGGCTGAGGATGAAGAGGATGATGGCAGGCAGAAAGAAAAAGACGATGACCAGCACGGTGCCCGGCGCCATGAAGTTGAGGGCGTCGAGCGCGCCGCGGAAGGCAGGTTTCTGGCTGCTGGCTTCGCGCAGCAGAATGAGGCCGCCGGCGAAGAGCAGAAGCAGCGCCAGGAAAGCAAGCGACAGTCCCCACTGCGCCTCCACGTCCACCTTCTGCTTTTGGGCGACTTCCTGCGAGGCGGCGAATGCGCCCCACACGGCAACGGCCGAGGCTACGCTGACGAGGAGAGCGAGGAGGCCTTGCCAGGGGGCGGAACGGCCCGGGAACAGGTTGAGCGCCCCCAGCGCCAGCCCGACAGCGCCGGCCAGGGGGGCCAGGAAGAGCCAAGACGAGCTACTATAGAGGAGTTCGCCGTCGGTGGTTTCTACGACGCCAATCGTTGTGGCTTGCAGCCCTGTCAAAGAGAGGGCAACGCGCTGATCGGCGATGATGACGAAGTGCAGCCAAGGCAGGACGAAGACGCCCAGGAGAACCAGACCGGCAGCCAGAAGCAGCCAGCGGCCGCGGCCGGCGCCGGGAGCCAGGGTTGCCGATTCCGTGAGGTTCGTCGACATGGGCCGGTTGTAAAGGAAGGATGGATGGAGAGCAAGGGGGGAATGCCTTACTCTCCACTTGATGGTCCTCCGGTCCGACTCTGCTATTCGATAATCACGTTGTCGCCCAGCTCATTCTGGAGCTGTTCGACGACGACCTCAATCGCTTCTGAAGGTGAGAGATCGCCGGACTCGACGGCCTGGATGCCCAGGTAGTAGGCTTCGGACCAGGCGCTCCAGTACGGGCTGTTGGGCAGGAAGGTCGTGTGCTCCAGCAGGGGGAGCGTGGCGCTGAGGAACTCGGCGCTGGTGTATGCGTCGTGGTCGGCCTGTGACTTGAGGATTCCCAAGTGGCCGCTCTCGACCGCGTAGGGCGTGTTCAACTCCTTGACGGTCGTCTTGGCGAGGAGGAGCAGCGCCAGATCCGGGTGCTCACTCTGGGTGCTGATCATGTAGACCAACGGATGGGTCAGCGTGATGGGCTGCCCGATGCCGCCTTCCATGCAGGGAATCGGCGCGAAGCCGACGTTTTCGAAGAGATATTCTTCGCCGCCCTGATCCTGGAGATAGTTGGTGTGCCAGCTGGCCCAGCGCCAGGTGCCCTCGAAGACGAACATCACGTTGGTGAAGCTGGCGGTGTACTCTTTGTGGTAGTCCCAATCGCCGTCCAGCTTGTTGGGTGTGATAATTTTGCGCTCGTGGGCGGCGTTGTGGAGCAGCTCATAGACGGTCTGGGCGGCGGCGGTGTCGAAGACGAGGGCGTCCATGTCGCTCTCGATTTCGCCGCCGGCGGCGAAGTAGTAGTAGAGGAAGTCGGGCCCGTTGGAGGGGCGATGCCACCAGCCCTCACCTTCGGCGACGACCCCGGCGGCGACGGCCTGCTCGGCGGTGTCAAACATATCCTGCCAGGTATAGTCGCAGCTTTCGATGCGTCCCGGAAGGGCTTCGATTTCTTCGGCGCTCCAGCCCAGCTCGGCCAGGAGCGGCTTGCTGAAGTAGAGGGGGCGGGCTTCGGCGTCCTGGGGAATGCCCCAGATCTTGCCGTTGAGCATGGTCGATTCCCAAAGGGAGTCGATGACGTCATCAAATTCGGGGAATTCGCCGCTGTTTACCTGTTCGGAGATGTCGACCAGGTAGCCGGCGGTGGCCCAGTCGCCGATATGCTCGTGGCCGGAGACGATGATGTCGGGGGCCTCACCGGCGTCGGAGGCCAGTTCGAATTCGGTCTTATAGTCGCCCCAATCGGTGTCGTCCTGGATGGTCTCGAGGGCGATGCGGCGGTTGTCGTCGCTGCCTTCAAGCACTGCGTTGACGGCGTCGACGGCGGCGGTCAGATTGTCGCAGCGGCCGTTTTCGTAGGGCGGGCTGGCCTTGCAGCGGGCCACAAGATTGACGGTCATGATCTCATCGGCGGCGGCGGGTGCGGCTTCCTCCTCAGCGGCCCCGGTGTCGACCTGGACGGGGGCGGCGGGCGCTCCGCAGGCAGAGACGATGAGGGCAAGCGCGATGAGAAGCGCCAGCGGCCAAAAACGTTGACGGTTCATTGGATCCTCCTTGATTGAACTGGATAGGGAACACGGGGTCTGCGCAAAACAGAAAACACATTTTGTTGGTTGTGCAATTGTAGCATGAAGATGCACTGTTGCTAAGTGTTGCATAGGACTGTTAAGGCCGGCGCAATGCCCAGTTAAGGGCGGGTAAAAGGTGAGGAGAGAGAAGAGAGAGGGGAGAATGGACGGCCAGAGGGGGCAGGAGTCTGCGCGAAGGGCCTTGTTTCATATGGTACTCACAGTTGCCCCTCCTGAAAGGCGGTAGAGAAAGAGCCCTGGCGATTGCCAGGGCTTTTCTGCGTTAGAAGCGTTGCGAGGGATGGGCTCAGACCACGCGGCAGGTGTTTTCAAGGCGGCCCAGTTTTTCGATTTCGATGACGACGGTGTCGCCATCTTTCATCCAGACCTGGGGGTCGCGGCCCATGCCGACGCCGTGGGGGGTACCGGTTAGGATGACGTCGCCCGGCTCAAGGGTAAAGGCGTTGGAGCTGAATTCGATCAGCTCGGCAACACCGAAGATCATCTCGCGGGTGTTGCTTTCCTGCATGACTTCGCCGTTGAGGAGGCAGCGGATGCCGAGATCCTGCGGATCGGGCACCTCGTCGGCGGTGACGAAGGCGGGGCCGATGGGGCAGAAGGTGTCGAGGCTTTTGCCGCGGATCCATTGGGGTTCACCGAGCTGCAGGTCGCGGGCGCTGACGTCGTTGGAGCAGGTGTAGCCGGCGACGTAGTCAAGGGCTTCATCGCGGCTGACATGGCGGGCGGTCTTGCCAATGACTGCGCACAATTCGGCTTCGTAGTCGACCTCGGCGGTTAGCAGTGGGCTCCAGACGATCTCGTCGCCGGGGCCGATGATGCTGGTGGTGAACTTGGTGAAGATGACGGGGCGATCGGGGGGCGGCGTGTTGGTTTCGCGGCAGTGGTCCAGGTAGTTGAGGCCGATGGCGACGACCTTGCCGGGCCGGTCCATGGGACAGAGGAGGTCCACGCTGCCCCGGTCGACGGAGTCGGTGACGGAACCGGTTTTGCCGGCGAGGATATCGCACCAGGTGGCGTCGGTTACCTCGATGGTATCGCCACTGGCGACGCCGTAAACTGTTTTTCCATTGTGCTCAAACCGCAACCATCTCATCTTTTCTGCTCCTCGGCGAATTGGTTGTAAAGGGTGAAGTCAGGTTTTGTGGGTTCGCGGACCGTTGGGGTCGAAGGTTATTGGATTCTGCCCGTGACGAGCGCACGCTTGAAATGGGCGATTGTGCGGGCGACACCTTCTTCAAGGGGGGTGTACGGCACCTCCCCGAGCAGGTCCTGCAGGGGCTGTTCATTTTGTGCCTCTGCGAAGGGAAGGGGCGTGTCCTCGAAGGTGATGCGGCCGGCAGCGTTGGGCTCGGCGGCTACGATGGCGTCAACGATTTCGGACATATGGGCAACGCTGCCGCGGATGTTGAAGACCTCTGCGCCTTCGAAGGGTAGGCGGGCAAGCTCAATGAATGTGCGGGCGACGTCGTCGGCATACTGGTAGCCGCAGGTACCGCCGAAGGAGATCTGGTAGGCTTCGTCCTTGGCGGCGGCGAGCATGGCCTGGGTGGGGGTGGAGGTCATGCCCTGATCGCGACCGGGGCCGTAGACGGTGTAGGGTCGCAGAGCAAGGCTGGCGATGCCGTCATCCTGCCAGTAGATGCGGGCCGTGCCTTCGTTGGCGCTTTTGTAGACTCCGTAAAGATTGAGGGGGTGGAGGAGGTCGCCGTCCTGCACTTCCGGCCCGTAGAGGTCGGCGCCGCCATAGACGGCCATGCTGCTGGCGTAGACGACGGAGGCGATGCCGGCCTGCTTGGCGGCTTCGAAGACGTTGACGGTGCCGACGACGTTAACGGCGGCGCCGAGAGAGGGGTTGGCCCTGCAAAAGGGCACTTGCAGGGCGGCCAGATGGATGATGCGGTTGGCGCCGCATTCGGTGACAGCCCCTGCGACCGCTTCGGCATCGGTGATATCATCTTTGACGAAGTGAACGCGGGCGATCTCTGCGGGCTCCATCAGCAGCTCAAGCCGGTGTGTGCTGAGTCCGAGGTCGTAAACGGTAACATCGATGTTTTCGCGGACCAGATTGTGGACAACCCAGGCCCCAAGACAGCCGAGTGCGCCGGTTACAAAGAATCGTTCGTCAGCCATCATATTCGCTCGCGTGTTGCTGCTTTCCCAATCGTCCGGATGCTGGAGAGTTGCTTCCGACTCCGGCATCATTTCAGTTTCGTGGTATCCTACCACCGACGGACCATTTGTCAATTCTGTGGGTAGATTTGGGTGCATCCCAGATTTGGGGTGGGAACATTGTGGCGGGGAATCGGCGCCAGCGGTGGCTGGCGTTGTTTACCGTCTTTGGGCGAGACACAGTACAGGCGCCAGGCCTGGCAGTACGGTGGAGTCCGTCAGTTGGGGCGGGTGCGAGGGCAGGTACATGGCCGGCACGTGCGGGGATCTGATGGGACTGGCGGGACGCGGTCTGGCTGGACACCTTCGATTAG
>JAPPKG010000139.1:0-5970 GCA_026914085.1 Caldilineaceae bacterium
CCATCGGCAAACAGAAACGCTTCGGCGTCGGCCACGGCACCCCCACCACCTGGAAAACGTCCCCGGAAAGATACCGCCGCTACATCGATTTCATGCGCAGCGAATTGGCATCCATAGTCCCGCCGCACTGAGACCTGCCCTGCCCGGATGCCTCTGACCGGTTGTGCGCCACTGGCATCCAACTACAAAGCCCAGACCTGTATCAAGGCCCGCGCAGGCCGGCTTAATCTGTACGCGCCGAGACGTACACAGAACAATGGTCTGACCGCAGGGCCACTGCATCTTTGTGGATCAATACCTGGGAAGGCTGCCGATCCGTAGGGGCGCCCCTTGTGGGCGCCCTCTCTGTTAACCCTTTCTGGCCATTATCTGCTGTTCCGGGCATGCGAAATCAGATGCGATTGCCCCGGCCCTGCCCGTGATCGCTGCGGCAAAACACCATCGCTGATGGCATAATGCAACTATGCCTGTAAAAATTACGATCAGAAATGTCCCTGAGGAAGTTCGCGATGAGTTGGCCAGGCGCGCCGCGCTTCAAGGCCAGTCCATGCAGGCATTCCTGCGAAGAGAATTGGAGCGCATCGCGTCTCGGCCTTCCACGTCCGCATGGCTACAAAAAGTTCGCGAGCGCAAAGCGCTCACGGAGACACGCGTACAGCCGCACCACATCCTCCGCGCCCGCAACGCCGACCGAAAGTGAAACAGTCGTCGCCCCGTGTCTGTTACAGCGCCGGACAGCCTGCTGCTGACGCTCTACCGCAGTCTCAGTCGCGCGGCTCCCTCCCTTGTCTCAGCCTTGGGCAAAACAACGAAAACCACGCAACTCTTTCGTATAGTTTTTGAAGGGGAAGAAATGGTAGGCGTTCGCTGTGCCGGTTGTGTTGATCTGGGGACAGTAATCGTGGGTGAAACGATTCGCCCAGCATGGCCTTATCGGCGTGATGAGGCCATGCCGGACGAAAGCCCTGGGCCGGGCTGAGGCTACTCTATCCCGCACCCCCTTATCACCTTTTTGACCGAATGGATGAACGGGCCAGCACTGAAGTGGACTTCGTAGTGCGAAAATAGGCCCCACCACGCACGCGGGGCACTGATGGGGCTCAATTTTTTCTTCAGGGGGCCAATGGCCCAACGTTTCAGCTCCGAATAGGCAGCTTGGATAGTAACCCCGTTCATGTTCAAGTCTCGTACAATCGGTTCCGTCGAGTGGTCCGAAACACTGGTGATGTTGTAGGGTCTGATATCTTCCCTGCTGGTTTTCACCGTATGTCGAACATGGAATATGTCAAGCAACCTGAAAACCGAGGCTGTACTCAAGTAAGCTTCACAAGATTTCTGGCCATCAGAGCCGAAGGGTTCTTCGCTGGGTGCAGAATGCGTTGCAACGATGCTGGCAGGCATTGCCTCTACTGAGTCTCTGACGGTCGCCAGTGCCGTAAGTTGACGGTGGGCCTCTACTATGGTGGCAGGCAAAGGACCTGTGTAATCGTCGTTGAACTCGATGCCCGGGTACTGCGCAGCCAGTTCGATCAATCGTGCTCGCGTCGGCCCCCCATCGCCAGGGGGTTGTTCAGCCAAGACCGTGACTGGCGCGATGGAACCCAAGAGCAATCCTAATGTCACCAGAACAGCCAAGACATTGCGTTTAATGGTTCGTCTCCTTTCATTGACAAGCATGGACGAGAGATGGTGCGTACATCAAACACCAATCTACCCCCTTCCGACGTTCATGTCTCGCCAATACCGTCCAATTCGGGTAGGTCCTGTTACCGATTTCGGCACACTGCTTCGTGTGCAGTTGTTCCTTTCAAGGCATCGACCGGTTCGGGCCAGCGACCATCGCCGTACATCCCGCGCCATCCCAAGCCACTGCCCACTGACTACTGACCAACGGCCTCCATGAAAATCATCCGCCTCGAAACCATCCGCCTCGGCCGCCACCCCGACTCGCTCTGGCTGCACATCCACACCGACGCCGGCCTGACCGGCCTCGGCGAGACCTCCTACGCGCCCCGCGCCGTCAGCGCTCTAATCCACGACCAGCTTTCCCCCTTCCTCCTCGAACAGGACCCGCTCGACATCGAGCGCCACTGGCAAACCATGTTTGCCGCCGTCAACGCCTACGGCTTCGGCGGCGCCGAAACCCGCGCCATCAGCGCCGTCGACATCGCCCTCTGGGACATCGCCGGCCAGCACACCGGCCAGCCCATCTACAACCTCCTCGGCGGCCGCAGCCGCGACCGCATCCCCATCTACAACACCTGCCTCAGCCACGGCCCCAACCAGGACGCCCGCACCTGGATGGAAGGCCGCGCCGGCCAGCTCGCCGCAGACCTGCTCCGACAGGGCATCAACGCCATGAAGATCTGGCCCTTCGACCTGCCGCCCGGCCCCGCCCGCGCCGAAACAGGCGCACCCGGTCCGGTGCGCCATTACCTCGATAAAGATACGCTCAAAAGGGGTGTCGCCTGCCTAGAAGAAATTCGTGCCGAGGTCGGCGACAAAATGCAGATCGCGATCGAAGGCAACGCCCGCTGGAACCTGCCCGCGGCCATCGAAATCGCCCGCGCTCTGGAGCCCTACAACATCATGTGGCTTGAGGAGATGATCCCACCCGACAACGTCGAATCCTACGCCCGCCTCAAGGCCGAAAGCCGCATCCCTCTCTGCGTCAGCGAGCGCCTCTTCACCCGCTTCGGCTTCCGCCGCGTCGTCGAGGCCAACGCCGCCGACATCATAATGCCCGACATCTCCTGGACCGGCGGCATTACCGAAACCCGCAAAATCTGCGCCCTGGCCGACACCTACTACCTCCCCGTCACCGGCCACGACGCCACCGGCCCCGTCGCCCTCTGGGCCGCCGCCCACCTCATGCTCCACGTCCCCAACGCCATGAACCTCGAAACCGTCCGCGCCTACTACCACGGCTGGTACAACGATATCGTAACCGAACGCATCCCCATCAAAGCCGGTATGCTCTCCCTACCCGCAAACCCCGGCCTCGGTGTCGCCCTGCGCGAGGAGGTGCTGAACTATCCAGACGCCCGGATCGAGCTATCTGACCTATATGCTACGTAAGAACGCATCAGCCTTGCCCCTGACCCGCCACTCAAATGTGCCCAAAGTACATCGCCGCTAGATCACCACGGATCATCCCTCATCAGGTTTCGATGATGCTCTCGCATTTGTCTTAGAACTGCCAACTCTTCCTCGTCAGGAGGTTCCCCATGGACCTCGTTGAGCGCTGCCATCATATGCCTCGTCTCACGACGCTCGATAAACTCCTGAACCGCGATGGAAAGAAGCTCACTTCGGGACATTTCCAATTCTCGCGCCAGGTTTTCCACCTCTTCAAAAAGAGTATTGCTCAACGAGACTTCTATCTTCACTGTCATCTGTCGTCACCACAATGGCTATGTTAGGCGAATTGGTCATTTTCTGAAGCTGTCCGTACACCAGGCCGAAGCCCGCCGCCCAGTATACCACTTCACTCTCACGCAGTTTCATGAAGGGGTTTTCTTCGCGTCCCTTCGCGTCCCTTCGCGGATAAATGCCTTTCTCAGAATCCCCCAATTCGCAAAATAGAAGGTTGCGGTCTGAAACAATTGTCTATATCATTACAGAAACGAAGAAAATCCGCCTTACCACCCGAAAATTGACAACACCCAGACAGGCGCCCCACGCCCGTCAACGATACATCGAATCAGGAGATCCTGAATGCTGTCCGAGCAGATCGACGCACTCAAGCGTTACGACTCCGCCACCATATTCAACGCCGTCGCCCTCAAACTGGGCCTGCCCAATCTCGACTACACCGACCACACCATCCGCTGCCTGATGCCCGACATGGGCCTCGTCGCCGGCTTCGCCGTCACCGCCGAAGTCACCACCAACGACGAAGACTCCACCGCCCTCGAATGGATCGACTACTACGACTACCTTGGTAGCCAGCAGGGCCCCCTCATCGCCGTCTTCCAGGACCTCGACACCAACCCCGGCCGCGGCGCCTGCATCGGCGACGGCATGGCACGCGTCCACAAACGTCTCGGCGTCGTAGGCTTCATCGCCGAAGGCACCGTGCGCGATCTGGTCGGCATCCGCCACGTCGGCCTGCCCGTATGGGCCTGGGGTACCGTACCCGGCCACGGCGTCTTCAACATGAACCGCTTCGGCGCACCCGTCACCGCCGGCCGCCTGCGCATCCATTCCGGCGACCTGCTCCTCGCCGACTCCGACGGCGTCGTGCGCATCCCCACCGACCAGGTCGACGACGTCCTGCAACTGGCCGAAGAGGTCCGCACACGCGAAGCCGCCCTCTTCGATTTCTACGAATCCGATACCTTTTCCCTACAAAAAATGCGAGCCCGCCAGCAACAATACTGAGCTGCCCGACTCAACTTGGATTAAGATTTTTTTTGACCACTGACCACTGACCACTGCCGTCCCATGACACTCGACGAACAGATCGAAGCCCTCCTTTCACAAGCGCCCGGTTTCTGGCATCTCGACGCCTGCGGCGTCACCCGCACCGAACGCCAGATCCCCGCCCTGCTGCACGGCACCGACCAGCCGCCCGCGGGCGACCGCCTCCAGCTCGTCCTCGTCGGCGGCCTCTCCGGCACACAGGCAGACGCCGATGCCGCGCTCACGGCCCTGCACTCATATCGCACCCCGCCCGGCCTTTCCCAACGCTACGCCCTCAGCGCCGTCCCCTGCGCCAATCCCGACGGCCTCGCCCTCGGTGCCGCGCCCGAAAACGGCGCCGGCGGCAACCCCGGCGCCGCCTACCCGCCCCCCGGAGACAGTTACTACGACGCCAACCCGGAAGCACACTACCTCTGGCGCTGGGTCACCTTCCAGGCGCCCGACCTCGTCCTCGAAATCCGCACCGGCGACAGCACGACCTGGGAGGGCTCTGCCCTCTGCCTGGAGCTGCTGGAGCAGTTCCGTGCCGTGCTCAACGCCTCCGAACTTCCTTCCGACAGCTCGCTGATGGGCGCGCTCTCTACCGGCGAACCCAACCTCCTCCCGCCCATTTTCGGCCTGCGCCTCACCTGCGCCGCCGCCGACCTCGAAACCGAACTGGCCAAACTGTGGACGGTCCTCGGCCAGGTGCCCGACCACGCCCGCTCCCCCACCCGCAGCGCCCTGCAGACCCGCGCCGCCCGCTCACCCCTGGAGGCCGCCCGCATCCTCGCCGGCGTCTACGGCCACGAACTCGATCCCGTCATCTACACCCAGGGCGTCGCCGTCAGCGGACGCCTGCGCCTGGCCAAATTGGACGCGGAGTACGCCGATCCATCAGCCGGCATCGCTGCCATGGTCGCGCCCTACATGTCCGGTGCCAAAGAGTGGTTCCCCGCCGGCGGCGACGGCGGCGCCAACCTCGCCGGCCTCGTCTGGGCCGACGAGCTCGCCGCAACCACCGGCGATAACCGCTACGCCGACCTGCTCGTGCAGACCGCCGACCGCTACCGCACTACCCACGACAACGGCGTTCCCATCCCCTCCAACCCCAACTACCAGGTCGAAGACATGTTCTTCACCGCCGCCGTCCTCGGCCGCGCCTTCAAGCTCACCGGCGACGACGCCTACCTGACCATCCTCACCCGCTTTCTCCTGGATGCCAACGTGCAACAACCGGACGGCCTTTTCTGGCACGACCGCCGCACCCCCTTTTACTGGGGCCGTGGCAACGGCTTCGCCGCCCTCAGCTACGCCGAAACCCTGACCTACCTGCCCGACGGCTACCCCGACCGCGCAGCCGTGCTCGCCATCCACCGTCGCCACCTCCAGGCCCTGCGCGGCTACCAGCACCGCAGCGGCATGTGGCGTCAGGTCGTAAACGGCCCCGGCTCCTACCCCGAAATGACCGTCACCTGCATGGTCGGCTATGCCCTCGCCCGCGGCCTGCGCCGCGGCTGGCTCGACGCCGGCTATACGGAAATGCTGACCCGCGCCTGGCACGGC
>JAPPKG010000205.1:0-5942 GCA_026914085.1 Caldilineaceae bacterium
ACAAGGGAGGGCCGAATAGGCCCGACCGCCCGGAACTGCAGTGGTCAGTGGTTAGGGACGGCGGTTATTCTGGCGGAAACTGGAGTGGGAACTGAGGGTGGCATCGTTTCTTCCAGAGGTATACGAAAGTTCCCCCTATTTTGGGATGCACCCACCCCGATTTCGGGCGTTTTGAGAGGAGAAAAAGATATTCTATAATTCAGAGGGCCTTTGGACCGAATTCTTCAGAGAGCGGGGGACCATCACCACTGAAGAAGGATATTTTGCCCTCCGCTTTGTTGTACTGCCTGAAGGCGGCGACTGTGCCGCTCCCCGTTGAAACAGAGAGGGTCAAGAGTCCAGGGCGTCTGCAAGAGGCAACGTACATTCGACGATTCTCGACTTTTGCCGATGCCCCGCAGATTTCGAACGTGAACAGAGCAGGGAAGAGAGCGTAAAGCCATGGACGAGAGCCGCCGGGAGGAGATTTTGTCACGGGGACGGCCGGGCCCCTACTGGCCCGCAGAGCCGATGTTGGGGGGATGGTATACGGAAGAAGAAGTGGAAGCGGCCACGAAAGCGATCCGGGACTCAATGGACCCCACGACGGTGGGGTTCGGTTTTATCTGCCCTGAAATCGTTGAGTTTGAAGAGTCCTTTGCGAAGTACTGCGGGGCTGCTGAAGCGATTTCCATCAACGGCGCGGGTACGGGTCTGGATATGGCGATAATGTGCCTGGATTTGGAGCCAGGGGATGAGGTAATCGTGCCTGCGATCAACTTCCGCGCGGCGGCGATGGCCGTTGTTGGGCAAGGGGGAAAGGTTGTCTGGTGCGAAGTGGATCCGCGCACGTTCAATGTGGACCCGGAGGACGTTGAGAGGCGGCTCACGCCGCGGACGCGGGCCATCTTTCCCGTGCACATGAATGGACTGTCGGCGCCAATGGATGAGCTATTGGAGATAGCTGAGCGGAATCCCCATCCGCGGCACGGCGCGTTAAAGGTGATCGGCGACGCGGCGCGCGCAGGAGCGGGCGGATACAAGGGCACAAAGATTGGCGCCAAGGGATGGATGACCGTTTTCAGCTTTCACACGATGAAGTTGATGACGACGCTGGGAGAGGGCGGTGCGATCACTACCGACGATGCGGAGGCGGCGCGCAGACTGCGGGGCATCCGGCAGTTCGGCGGGGCCCACGACGGATGGGGAACGAACTACAAGATGACAAAGGTGCAGGCTGCGGTAGGTCTGGTGCAGTTGCGACGGCTTGACGAGATGACGGCTAAACGTGTGAAGGCTGCCAAAAAGCGGGACGAGATGCTACGGGGCATCCCTGAATTGACGCTACCGTACGAGCCGCATGGCTATGAGCATACTTACTACCTGTACACGATGCTCGTGCCGCGGGCATGGGCGGGAGAGAAGCGCGACCGTTTGCTGCGCATCATGGAGGAGGCGTACGGGGTCGGGTGCGGCGTCTACAACCGGCCAGTCTATGCGGATTCCGGGTATCTGCGCGAACAGACTGCCGGCCAGAAGTTGCCGCTATCCGACGAGTTGAGCGCGCGTCTTTTCTGCATGGCTCTGCATCCGCTAATGACGGAGGCGGAGCAGGAGTACATGGCTGCGGCTCTGTGGGCTGCGGTAGAGCAGGTTCGATGTGAGGCGTGAAGGATTCAGGACTCAGATACCTGAGGGGAGAGGAGGTGGAATCGGTTACAGACCATGTAGTGGACGCCGTGTAAATCGTATCTCGCTAGCGAAGGTGTTTGCCCCGACAGTGAAGAGGGACGCATGGCTGTACAGGAGGTAACAGCATGAACACAAAGAGATTCACGCGACGCGATTTCCTCAAAGGTGCTTCGGCCGGCGCGGCCAGCTTGGCCATGGCGGCATGCATTCCGGCTGACACAGCGGCTCCTGCCAGCGACATGCCGGCTGCTGAAGGCGTAACGCTGCGGTTCATGTCGCGACCACATTCACAACTGGCGCAAGAGGTATTCCCCGACATAATCAGCGACAACTTCACGGCAAATACGGATCCCACCATAAGTGTCAATGTCGAAACAGCTGCGAGCGGCTGGGCAGACAAGCTGGTGACCTCGATGATCGCCGGTGACTCTGTTGACATATTCCAGGCCTGGCCGGACATTTTCTACGTCTGGGTGGCCAAGGACCTGATTCTGGATATCCAGCCCTACGTTGACCGCGACCTGACACAGGCGGATCTCGACGACTTCATCGAAGCCCAGTGGACAAGGCTTCGCATTCGCGGCATACGCGTGGGGATGCCCAAGTATATCGACGTGCGCTGCATGGCCTATAACAAGGACATATTCGATGAGTACGGCGTCGCCTATCCTTCCAATTTCGGGGCGGACTGGGACTGGCAGGAGTTCACGGCAATGGCCGAGGCACTCACACAGGACAAGGACGGTGACGGCGCCATCGATCTTTGGGGCAGCAGGATCATTGCCACCTCTTCGGCAGAGTTCTTTGGCTGGCTGCGCGCTTTTGGCGGGGACTATGTGAACCCAGACGACGACACCGACTGCTGGCTGGATGAGCCGACGTCACAAGAGGCAATGAACTGGGTTTACGAGAACATGTGGGTCAAGGAGCCGAACCCGTTTATCCGTCCGGAGGATGCGAGCGGCACCTACGACGACTTTATCTCCGGGCGTGTGGCGATTCCCTGGTTCAATGTGCGGCCGGCGCAGCAGGCGGAGCAGGTTGGCCAGGAGATCAACTGGGACTACGCGCATGTTCCGAGCGGACCGGTGCGGCGAAATGCCCTGGGCGATGCCGACGCCTGGTCAATCTGGAAGGGAAGCAGCCATCCCGACGAGGCGTGGCAGTTCATCAACTTCCTGGCCGGCCCAGTGTTCCAGGAGCTGGGCACGCTACGGTCAGAGGGCTCCCTCCCCATCCGCAAGTCTCTGATGGGTAAGGCGGTCGAAGTGTACAGGGAGGAGTTCCCTGCGGTTGCGGGCCAGCATCTCGAGATCATTCCCGAAATGATGGAGATGGGCTACCTTGAGAACGTGATTTGGTTCAAGGACAATGCTGCGGCGTTTGAACTGATCAAGCCGGCCATGGAGAGGATTTTCAACCTGGGCGATGCCGATCCGAGTCTCATGATAGAGGTCTGTGCGGAGGTGGAGGCCTACCAGGCCAGCCTGGAGTAACGGAAAGCGAGAGAGCAAGAGTGGGGGGAGGGAGAGATTCTCTCTCCTCACTTTTCTGCATCTTAACCTCACAGAGGGAGGAATCATGGCGCGAGCAGTGTCCGGCAGTTCGCCGGCTCCCCGCCGGTTTTCGCTATCGCCGCAAGCACGAATCAATATTGCAGGCTACCTTTTCATCACCCCCTGGATCATTAAATTTCTGACACTCAACGCTGGTGCGATGATCGCCTCGTTTGGGATCAGCCTGTTCAAGACAGACTTCTTCACGACGTTCGACTTTATTGGATTCGACAATTACACGAGGCTGTTTCGCGATCCTCTTTTCTGGAAGAGTCTTTCGGTAACCGCGTACTATGCCTTCGGCATGGTGCCGCTTGCGCTTGTCTTTTCGCTCGTGATCGCCTTGCTGTTGAATCAGAACGTCAAATTTCAGGGTGTTTATCGCGTTGTCTATTACCTGCCCTCAATCGTATCCGGCGTTGCGGTAGCCATCCTGTGGAAGTATCTGCTGCAGCCTCGTTGGGGGTTGATCAATCAGGGGCTTGCGCTACTTGGCATTGAAGGACCAAAGTGGCTCTTCTCCACGACCTGGGCGATGCCGGCCTTCATTCTGATGGGTGTTTGGGCGGCAGGCGGGAATATGCTGCTCTACCTGGCTGGGCTACAGGGGATTCCCACCGATCTTTATCATGCTGCCTCGATCGATGGCGCGAATGCGTGGCACCGCTTCTGGCGGATCACCTTGCCTATGCTGACACCCACGATTTATTTCAATCTGATCATCAGCATCATCGGCGCGTGGCAGATCTTCACGCAGTCATACATTATCACGGCAGGCGGCCCGGACAACTCGACTCTGACCATGGTTCTTCTGTTGTATCGTAAGGGATTCCAGCAGTTTCACTTCGGATACGCTTCGGCCATAGCCTGGGTACTGTTCACCATCGTCATGCTCTTCACCGTGCTGGTCGTGCGCAGTTCGGAGGCCTGGGTCTTTTATGCGGGAGAGGTCAGGGGATGATCAGGGGACAGTCACTGCCTGGCATTCATAGGCGGGGGGGGCGCTACCGGCTTGAACATTTTACCGGGCGCTTTGTGCTGTATGTTGTCATTTCAGTTGGGGCGTTTGTTTTTTCCATGCCGCTGCTGTGGATGATCTCGACTTCGCTCAAAACTCCTGAACTGATCAACCGCATACCCATCATCTGGATTCCGCCGGAGTTGCGCTGGGCGAACTACATCGATCCGTGGCGGGAGATGCCGTTCCTGCTCTTTTACTGGAATACAGTCTTCATCACGGTTACGAATACGGCGATCATACTGATCACAAATTCACTGGTGGCCTTTGGCTTCGCGCGCATCCCGTTCAAGGGCCGCACGATCATTTTTTTCGTACTTCTTGCCACGATGATGCTGCCGCCGCAGGTGACGATGATCCCTACCTATCTGTTCTGGAGTCGTCTGAGGCTGGTCAATACATTCTGGCCGATCATGGCGCCGGAATGGCTATCGGCGGCGTATGATGTCTTTCTGATGCGGCAGTTCTATATGACGATTTCGACGGACCTGGACGAGGCGGCGCGGATCGACGGCTGCAGCTGGTTTGGCATCTACCGTCACATTATTCTGCCGCTTTCCAAACCGGTCATCGGCGTGCTGGCGATCCTGAATTTTTCCTTCAACTGGAACAACTTCATCACGCCGTTGATTTATCTGAATGATTCCAGGTTGTTTCCGATTGCGTTGGGATTGAGACTGTTTGAAACACAGATGGGCGGCGGCGACACCTACGTCAGGCTTGGCCCGTTGATGGCGATGACACTTGTGTCGATCATTCCGCTAATGGTCGCCTTTTTTGTCGCCCAGCGTTACTTCATCCAGGGTATTGTGATCACCGGTATCAAAGGTTAGCCGGTCGCAGCAGTTGACCCTTCTCCTCCTCGCATAAGATTTGTTCTCCGGCTGTCGGAACTCCAATTGTCCTGTGGCAGCCGGGACGACCCGTTTGCTTTTCCCCTTCCTACACATATATAATGCCAGTCGCCCCGCGCATGGCTAGCTCGTCGGAAGGACACTCAGAGTCGGCAACGGAATGCTCGCGTTCATCGTTCGCAGAATCCTGCTCCTGATACCGACGCTTTTCTTCATCACCATTGTAACTTTTCTGGTGATTGAGTTGCCCCCGGGCGACTACCTCGACGCGTACGCAGCCAACCTGGCGGCCGGCGGCGATCCCGTCGACCAAGAGCGGCTCGAGGCGCTGCGCAAGCAGTTCGGCCTCGATAAACCGGTCCCGTTGCGCTATCTGCAGTGGCTGACGAACATATTGCAGGGCAACTTCGGCTTTTCGTTTGAATGGAACGTACCGGTTGAGGCGCTAATCTGGGAAAGGCTGGCGCTGACCTTCTTCATCAGTCTGTCCACCATCCTATTTACATGGGTCGTAGGCTTCTTGATCGGCGTCTATTCGGCGGTCAACCAGTATTCGATTGGCGACTACATCTTCACTACGCTGGGCTTTATCGGCCTGGGGCTACCCAATTTCCTGATAGCGCTGGTGATCATGTGGTACGCGTTCGACCAGTTCGGCCTGCGATTGAGCGGCCTTTTTTCTCAGGAGTATCGGGGCGCGCCGTGGAGCCTGGCCAAGTTTCTGGACATGCTCACCCATTTGTGGTTGCCTTTACTCATCCTGGGAACGGCTGGCACGGCGGAAATGATCCGGACGATGCGCGCCAATTTGCTGGACGAGCTGAACAAGCCGTATGTGGAAAC
>JAPPKG010000263.1:0-5939 GCA_026914085.1 Caldilineaceae bacterium
GTCTGCAGGGCAAGCCGGCTGCAATCTCGCCCGCCAAAGCTGTCGCAACACCAATTGAACTCCACCTGGATGAAGACGCCGCATGACCCGGTGGAGGTTGTAGAGGAGATTTTCCCTGAGAGGAGCATCCTGCCCAAGTGACCGCCCAACCAGGCTTGCAGCCTCAGCGAAACTGGGGAGAGGGAGCCAGCTCGGCAACTGTTGGTAGGGCTCTCCCGACCCTTGAACATTCCGGCTCACTCGCAGGTCCTGGACGTAAGAAATTCGACCGCAGAGAATTGCTAACCTACGTTTGGGTAGGGACGCTTGCGGCTTTGACTGTAGGTAGCGGTGTGGCTGGGTATCTGTTTCTATACCCTCGTCGGCCCGCCAACAAATTCGGTGGCAGATTCTATCTGGGCGCCGCCGCCAACCTGCCGCAAGCTGGCAGTGACCCGCTGTTGAACAGAGAAGGCAGGTTCTGGCTGGCCAATTCCGAGAATGGGGTGTACGCCTTCTACCATCTGTGCACACATTCCTGGGGCGGAGGAACAAAACTCAGGTGGGTACTCGAAAGAGACCGCTTTGAGTGCCCCGTATGTGGGTCCAAATTCAACCTGGAAGGTCACTATTTCGACGGCCCGGCGCCTCGCTCATTGGACCAGTTCGCAATAGAGATCGTCGTCGGTCGCACTACTGCTTCAGAAACAGCAATCACAGAGGCTGCAATCGAGCCTCCCTACATCCCTTCTCCCCACGCCGAAATAGTGGTCGACACGGGATCGATGATCGAAGGACTGCCAAGCCATGCCAGTCCGTTGGTGAAAAGACAA
The DNA here is from genome assembly GCA_026914085.1 of Caldilineaceae bacterium. Lineage (GTDB taxonomy): Bacteria > Chloroflexota > Anaerolineae > Caldilineales > Caldilineaceae > Bin5. Next base: position 813 of record JAPPKG010000263.1, read on the forward strand.
CAGAGTTGGTGACAGCGTGCCTCAGACCCGTAATTCTCTTATCAGGAGACGATAGATTCAGATGGGACTCCAAGAAAATATTCGCGAAAAAGGAGTTCTCGGCGCAGTCGCTGCCCAGGCCGATGACGTTTTCACCCGCCTCACCGCCGGCATCGACGCCGGTGAGTTTCGGCGCATGCTTCAGGGCGAGCCGCCCGGCCGTCCCAATCCGCGCCTAAAGCCCCACAGCGAAGGCTTCCTGCTCCACATCAAGCCCACCTACTATCACGAGAGCGTCACCCGCTTCACCCATACCTATCGCTTGGGTCTCCTATCCACCTACCTCTTCATCGTCGAGACCATCACCGGCATTCTGCTGATGATTTGGTACGCGCCCTCGCCGGAACGCGCCTACGTCGACATGATCCTGCTCCTGACCAACATCCCCTTCGGCCAGTTCCTGCGCGACATGCATCGCCTCGGCGCCGAGGCAATGGTGGCTATCGTCACCCTCCACATGGTCCGCTGCTACCTCACCGGCAGCTATAAACCGCCGCGCCAATTTACCTGGTTCACCGGCGTGCTGCTGCTCGTGATGACCCTCTTCCTAAGCTTTTCCGGTTACCTCCTGCCCTGGGACCAGCTCGCCTTCTGGGCCGTCACCATCGGCACCTCCATGGCCGAGGCCGTCCCCCCCGCCGTCGTCGGCGAAACAGTTAACCTGCTCGCCCGCGGCGCTCCCGACATCGGCGCCAACGGTCTCCTGCGCTTCTACCTGCTGCACGTCCTTTTCTTGCCGCTGCTGCTGATCCTCTTCTTCTTCGTCCACTACTACAAGGTAGTCCACTTCGGCATCAGCCTGCCCGCCGACGAAGAGGAAGTTGGCGAGGATACCGCCAACCGCGTCCCCGCCGACAAGCGCGTCTACTACCTGCCCGACGTCCTCGTCGACGAGACCAGCTTCCTCACTGTCATGACCGCCCTGCTCATCGTTCTCACCGTCTTCTTCTTCCAGGCTCCCTTGGAACACATTGCCAATCCGCAATCAACGCCCCTCCATACCGTCGCGCCCTGGTACTTCTACTGGCTGCAGGGGCTGCTCAAAATCGCAGACAAGTTCATCGCCGGCGTCCTGCTGCCCGGCGTCCTGCTCGTCCTGCTCATGGCCATCCCCTACCTCGACTACAACCCCAGCCGCCGCGGCAAAGACCGCAAAGTCGCCATCGTCGCCGGAATCGTCGCCGGCGCCGTCATGATCATCTGGAGTTGGATGGGCACGCCCGAATACGCCGTCGAAGGCGCCCCCTCGGTCGAAATCGTTCAGGACGTGATGCCCGAAGAAGGCTCAGGCCTCTCCCGTGAAATCGGCTACAAACATCTTCCTCTTGGCGTCTGGCGCACCGACGAAGAGTACGACGTGCACGACCACGAATTCCTAGAGCTAATGCACGAATTCGAAAACTCCGTCGACTACTACCGCCGCACAGATCCCGACTTTAACGCGCCCATCGGCATCCTGACAATTTCCCAGGCCCAGCCCGGCCTCAAGAAGTTGAACTGGGAAATCACTTGGTTCGACGCCCAAGGTGGGGAAGGCTACTACGAGAAAACATTCTGGCTGCACGAAGACTCCCTCTACTGGGAGCAGTACGGCTGGAAACACCTCTTCCTCGGTCAAGTCGCCGACGGCTGGAAGAGTCTGTCCGGCGCACTTGTAGGAGAGTAATACAGCAACTATGCATCGTCTCTACACAAGGTCCCCGATCGCCAAAATAATGTGGGGCATTCTGTCCTCACTCGTCGGCATCATCGTCCTCCTGATGGTCTTGGTAAGCGAAAACCCGCGCATGGAAGCGCAGACCATCAACTGGGAAGGCCGCTCTATCGAGAACGGCGCCAAACTGTTCGCCGACAACTGCCTCATCTGCCACGGACCGGACGGTCAGGGAATCCTCGGCAAGGGGCCTGGACTCAATAGCTACTACTTCTTTACCGACACCGGACGCCTCAAGGACGTTGGTTGGGTCGGCTCGCTCGAAGACTACGTCAAACTGACCATCTCCGCCGGCCGCCCCAGTAAAACCGACAGCCAGTGGCCTGAGGTCATGCCCACTTGGGGAGGGCAATTCGGTGGGCCGATGCGCGGCGACCAAGTGATAGATCTGACCAAATTCGTGATGAACTGGAAAGAATCTGCCCTCGCCCAAACACCGGACGAAGACCCATTCCAACCCTTCGATGACGTCTTCAAACCGGCCGAATTCCAGAACACGGCCCACATCCTGCTCAGTGAAGAAGAGCAGGCCGCCGCCCTCGAAGAGTACAGAGCCCGCAACATCCGCTCGCCCCAGGAGATCTGGACGGGCGAAGCCTGCTTCGCCTGCCACAACCTCGAAGAAAGACAGGTCGATCTCTACGGCCAGAACGGCCCCAACTTTGCAGACCTGTACGAACGCGCCGGCGCCCGCGTCGAAGGCATGACCGCCGAGGAATACGTCTACGAGAGCATCGTCAGTCCCACTGCCTTCGTAGTCGAAACCTACGAGCTAGCCGGCCAGATGCCGCAGAACTTCGCCGAAAAACTCAGCGAAGACGAGATCCAGGCCCTCGTAGCCTGGCTGCTCAATCCCGACCGGGAACAATAACCGAGGAGCAAAGAGCGAGGAGAGTGGAGTGGCTTCCTCGCTCCGCCTTCCTCTGGAACTACCCCCACCTTCTCGCCGTTTCCTTCTCTTTCCTCCTCTCCGGCAGATACATCCAATCCAAAGGTTCTTGCTTGCCACATGCAAGACTGCAGCGTTTCCGAAACCGCCGCCACGCCGGCGCCCTGCTCGGGGCCATGCTCCGGGAGTTGGAGGCTGCCAACCCCCTCGTCCTCGGCCTCCTGCGCGGTGGCGTACCCGTCGCCAGCGAGGTCGCCTGTGCTCTCAATGCACCTCTCGATGTCTGGCTCGTTCGCAAGCTCGGCGTCCCCGGCCAGACTGAGCTGGCCTTCGGCGCCATCGCCGAAGGTGGAGTCCAGGTAATCAACCAGAAAGTTGTCAAACAGCAGCGGCTGGGAAAAGACCGAATCCAAAAGATCTCGCGTCAACAACAGCGCGAGCTCTCCCGCCGCGCCCGACTATTCCGACGCGGCCGCCCACCCGCCCCTATCAAGGGCCGTACCATCTTCCTCATCGACGACGGCTTGGCCACCGGAGCCTCCATGCGCGCCGCTATCCAGGCCCTGATCCAGCGCGAACCGCGTGAAATCGTTCCCGCCGTCCCCGTCGCGCCCGCCAGCACCATCGCCCAACTGCAGACCCAACCTGCCCCGCCGGCCGGCAACACCGATTCAGCGGTAACCAGCCCTGTCAGCCAGGTCGTCGCCCTGCTTTCGCCCTCCCCGTTCTGGGGCGTCGGCGCCTGGTACGACGACTTTCGCCAGGTCAGAGACTCCGAGGTCATCCAGCTTCTTGACGCCCATGCCCGTTCTGGAACTGCACTATCGTAAATCGCCCTGGCCTTTTCGCCTGCGCACTCTCCCGTTCAGGGAACCGCAAGTGCCGAAGGGTCATGCGTTCTAAAAGCCAAAGTCCCTATGTGTCACTTAAGTCAGGCTTCTTTCAGCACTGTGAATCCCGTCTGCAGCCCATACTCTCCTTGCAGATCACACTGCTCTCACGCGCCGGTCAATTCCCCCTCTACGCAATGCGAATGACGTAACAAGAGACCTTCAAAATACAGCTTCAAAATTCTACCACATACTTGATCCTGTTTTTTCGCCACTTGACACCCGTACCAGTAGCCATATAATCTACACAATCCCCTTCCAGTTCATCGGTGGGCGTTCAATACCCTAAGGAGACGCAACCATGCAACGTAGATTATCAAGACGTGATTTCCTGAAAACCGCGGCCTTGACAGGTGGCGCAGCGGCCCTGGCTGCCTGCGTAGCCCCCGCTGCCCCAGGCTCTGAAGGGGCAGAGAGCGAAGCCGCCATGGCCCCGGTCGAAATCCAATGGTGGTCCTTCCCCCTCGGCCTGCCCGGCGACATCCTTCCACACGGGACTTGGGAACAGGAAAGGGCCGACGAATACAGCGATATGACCGAAGGCGTCACCATCAGCTACCAGGCCGTCGGATGGGACTCGATTGTCAAAGTTCAGACCTCAATCGCATCCGGCAATCCGCCCCACACAGTCCTGCGCGCCAGCGTTGACGGCATCATCCAGGCTCTGCAGTCCGATGTCGCCGTGGAAATCGAACTCCCTCAAGAGTTCCAGGATGACCTGCCCGCAGGCTGGTACGAAGGCATGCACTTCCGCGGCAAGAACTACATGGTGCCCTTCTATACCCTCGCCAACGGCATGGCCATCAACCTCGACATCGTCGCCGAGGCCGGCGCCGATCACCTGCTTCCCCAAGCCCCCGAACGGACCTGGAACTTCGACGACTACCTCACCATGATGCAGGCCTGCACCTTCGAACGCGATGACGGCTCACAGGTCTGGGGCGCCGTCTTCTCCGCCGCCGAAACAAACCCCTTCTTCTACTGGCCTGACCAGGTCCTCAGCTGGAACTGGGGAACGGACACCGTAGAGCTCCGAGACGGCGAGTGGGTCTGCAAGCTGGCCGAAGAGGAAGGTATCGCTTGGCTGCAATGGCTGCAAGACCTCTACTTCGTACATGGTGTCATCCCCAACCCGAACGGCCTCAGCGCCAGCCGCTGGGACTACTTCTTCCAGAAGTCCCTCCTCGGCGGCATCGGCCCCAGCATCGGCTGGTCGCAGCGTCCCGGCGTCGAAGTCGATCCCGATACCTTGGTAGTCACCGATACCGAGCGCGACATTAGATGGATCTTCGTCCAACCCCCCACCAACCCAGGTGTACCGCACTCACTCTACTGGGGCGGTCCCATGCTCGACGTCAATTCGATCGTCTACCGCGCCGGCGGAGCCAACGAAATCGGCCCGTCTATCGACTTTGCGCTCTGGCTCTCCAATCGGGAAAACCAGAAGTGGATAGCTCAGTACCTGCTGCCCGCTCGCGTCTCTGCCGTTGAAGGCGTCACCAACCCCATGCTGGAATGGCACTACGAGCACTACATTCCATATGGACGGCAGAGAGCCTCCGCACACGGTGGCCGCGCTCGTGAGACCGTCGAAC
>JAPPKG010000131.1:0-5931 GCA_026914085.1 Caldilineaceae bacterium
TGGTGCCTTCGGCGATGACACTGATCCCGTCGTTTGTGCTGGTGAAGGATCTCGGCCTGATGAATACATATTGGGCGATGATCCTGCCGTGGATCGCGAGCGGGCAGGTCTTTGCCATGTTCATCCTGCGCACCTTTTTTGAAAGCCTGCCCAGGGAGCTGTTCGACGCGGCGCGCATTGACGGCGCCAGCGAGTGGCAGGGCTACTGGCGCATCGCGCTGCCTTTGAGCAAGTCGATGCTGGGCGTGGCCGCGATTCTGAACATTCTGGGTACGTGGAATAATCTGATCTGGCCCTACCTGACCATCCAGAAGCAGGCGCTCCTGCCTCTGACTCCCGGCCTGTGGGCATATCAGACCGAGTACTTCACACGTTACGGGCTGACGATGGCAGGGCTGTTGATCGGCTCGATCCCCTTGGTTCTCCTCTTTATCTTCACCAGCCGCTGGTTTGTGGCCGGACTGACTTCGGGCGCGATTAAGGTCTGATTTGCTCAGAACGAAATTCCGACCGGCTTTGCCGCTTCATGCGTTCTGACTTAGAATGAGCCGCACAGTGGAACGCCAGATTCGTGGTTCCTATGGACCTAGCACTGGCACCGGTTCCACGAAGCACAGGATGGCGAACCTGGATGAAAAGGGCATCCACGTATGCTGACTGAAAAGCGGTTTACCGGCCGTGCACGCCGGCAGGTTACAGAGGAAGCAGTCCAGGAGAGCGAAGACCTCCGGATCCGCGTCGAAGAAGAACGCCCCGACGTATTCAGACAGGTGATCCTCTACGTTCTAGACAGAGTCGAGGGCAAACCGAACGTCAGCGAAGCCGTTCTGCACCAACTCTTCTATTTCATCGACTTCGACTACTACGAGAAGTTCGAAGAGAACCTGATGGGTGAGACCTACATCAAGAACGGCTACGGTCCGACATCGGTCAATCTAACCCGGATTCTGCGCTGCATGGAAGAGGAAGGGGCGGTTCGGAAGACGGAGCAGGTCTACCACAACTACAGCCAGAACAGATACCTTACAGCCGAACGTTCTGACACCGATTTGTTGCGCGCGCGTGACATCGAACACATCGATCAGGTGTTGGCCCGTTTCTCCGGCATGAGCGCTCCCGAGCTATCCGAGTATTCGCACAATGACATCCCCTGGAAATGTGCTCGCTACGGTGAACCGATTCCTTACGAGACTGTTTTCTATCGCGATGACAGATACTCCGTAAGCGAATCGGACGATGCACTATAACGAACTGCGTGAATTTCAGCGAGAACGCAGAAGACTCTCCAGAAAGTACAGGTCACTCCCCGCAGATCTTCAGTTGTTTCGAGAAGTGATCGCGGCTGTACCGCCAACGCCCTCCAGGCGCGTCAGCATCCTCACGCAAACCGAGTCCCTGTTAATCGTCAAAGCCCGTTTGGCCTGCAAGTATTTGCGCAACAGTTCGCTGCGCGTCATTTTCGCCTACTTCATCCATGAGCGCCGCGTTGACTTCATCGAACTCTACTTCAAGGGAGACAAAGAGCGCGAAGACGGGGCACGAATCAACAGGTATCTGCGAGAGCATCAGGATGACGGGTAGCCGCAAGTGGGGCTGGACTCTCGTGCCCAGGGTCGCTCTCACGCCCCTGCTGCATACGGTTTGACCCGTCACAGCCTGCATTTACAATGAATGGAGTCCCTCTATTCACAAACAACTATCCATACCTCCTACTTTTGTCCCGGACCCTTGGCCTGCAATGTAGATCCCACCTGAAGCAACCCCCCTTCCGCATTCGCTGGAATCTGGGGCCCAGGAGTCTCTCCCTCTTCAGCAGAATCAAGCATCTATAGCTGAGACCTCCCAAAATGAACCATCCTTCCTACTCCACCCTCCTGCAACGTTTCCGCCAGCCGCCCCTCGACTACAGCGACTTCGTCACCTGGTTCTGGGAGACAGGGGAGTTGGACAAGGAGCGCATCACCTGGCAGCTGGAGGAGTTGAAGAAGAAGGGCGTCGGCGGGACCTGGTACTATCCCCGTTATCTTGACGGTGAGCGGTACGGGACTTGGCCGGCCTATTTCAGCGAGGAATGGTGGGAGTTTTTTCGCCATTCGGTCGTTGAACACGAGCGCCTTGGGCTGGAAGCGTGGTTTTCCGGGTGGGAGGGACGCGAATACTGGCAGGACCTGATGCGGGCGGAGCGCGCAGCACGGCCGGAGTTGGAAGGGCGCCGGCTGGTCATTCACGAGGCGCGCTCGCAGGAGGAGGGGATGCTGCATCTCGACCTGCCGCTGGGGGAGACGGTCCTGGCCGCGGCCGCATACCGCATCGGGGATGGGGGATTGGATCCCGACTCTTGCCGGGAACTGGCGCCGCCGGAGGCGGGGCAGCCGCTGGCGTGGGACGCGCCGGGCCCGGGCTGGCTGCTCGCCGCCGTCGTGAGCCAACCCCACGATCTCGACTACCTCAACCCCCATGTCGCGGCCCGCTATCTCGAAATCTACTGGCAGGAGCATGAGGAGCGGCTGCAGGAGTTTATCGGCAGCACGCTGTCGCTCTACGGGCAGGATGAGCTCTATGTGCTCAACGGCAACATCCTCTACGCGCCGGAACTGGTGGAGCGGTTCAAGGCGGAAAAGGGGTATGATCCCGCGCCGTGGCTGGCCGGCCTTTTCCACGACATTGGCGCCTTCACCGACAGGATCCGCTGCGATTACTACGAGGTGATGTCTACCCTGCTGGAGGAGAACCTCTACAGGCCGCTGTGCGCCTGGCACGAAGAGCGAGGGATGCGCTACGGCACGATCGCGACCTGGGGGCGGCAGGATATGCTGGGGCAGACGTGGCATTACGGCGATTTCTTCCGCCTGGTGCGCTGGTTCCACGTCACCGGCAACGAGGACCCCGGCCCCAGCCTGCCGGGCGAGCGCTGTTTTATCGACGCCAAGCTGTCCAGCTCAATCCTGCACATTTACGAGCGGGAGCGGGCGGCGATGTGCGTCTACTGGGGGTCGGGCTGGGGCATGACTCAGGAGGAGAACGTTGCCTGGACGAATGAGAACTATGCCTACGGGCTGAATCTGTACAACCAGCACGGCGGCCTGTACAACACGCTGGGCGGCTGGTACGAGTGGGTGCCGCCGTCAATACACTGGCGCCAGCCTTACTGGGCGCACTGGCAGACGTTTGTGGACTATGTGTCGCGCCTGAGCGCGGTGATGAGCCAGGGAACGCACGTGGCGGACGTGGCGCTGCTCTACCCGCTGACGACGGTCCACGCCAACTGGCTGCGGGGGGACTCGTTCACGAGCGCGGCCGACGAGTGCGCGATGACAACCTTTGCGCTCGCCCGCCAGATCTACGAGGCGGGGATCGACTTTGACTTCGTCGACGACAACCTGCTGAGCCAGGCCGTTGTGCGCGAAGGGACGTTGGAGATCGCCGGCATCCCATTCCGGGCTGTGCTCCTGCCGCCGATGACGACGATCCGCCGCGAGACACTGGCGAAACTGCGGGCGTTTTATGACGGTGGCGGCACTGTTGTGGCCTTCCGCCGGCTGCCGGGCGCATCGCAGGAGCACGGCCGCGATGATCCTGAAGTACACGCGCTGTTGCAGCATATCTTCGGCATCGCTTCCAGCGAGGAGGCCGCCCACCGGACAGAGGCGCATAGCCAGGCGCTGGGCAGCATCTACCGGCAACGCAACGAACACGGCGGGCAGGGCATCTTTCTGCCCAGCCAGGAGACGGCGCGCACGCCCCATGCGGCGCAGCGGGGGGTCGATATCGCGGCTGTGATCTCGGACACGATCGACCGGGATGTGGTCGCTTCAGAGAGAAACGTCTTTCACACGCATCAGAGGATCGGCGAGCAGGACGTCTACTTCCTTTACAATGTCGAGCCGGAGCGGAGAGAACTGACCTTTACCCTGCGCGTGCGCGGCGAACCGGAGATCTGGGACTGCTGGAGCGGCGAGGTGACGCCTTGGCACCGTTTCGCCTGCACGAATGACGGGACGACGGTGCGGCTGACGATGGAGGCCAACCAGGGCATTGTTCTGGTACTGCGCCCGCCCGGGGGGAGGCCGGCTGTGACGGCGGACAATCTGGGAGCGATCGCGCATGTGGAGGCGACCGGCGATACGGTGGAGGTGCGGGGCACTTTCGAAGACGGGGGCGGCAAATCGGTGCGCGTGCGGCATGGAGGGCGAGAATACGGCGCACAGACCCGCTTCGGCCCGGCGCCGGCCCCGCTGCACCTGACGGGCGACTGGTCGTTCCGGTTGACGCCGACGATGGACAACCGCTGGGGCGATTTCCGCGATCCGGCCGGAGATGAACAGATCGGCGCGGAGGCGCGGCAGTTCCGCTACCGGGAGGAGGAAGAGACGCCGGGCGTGGCGCTGGACTGGCACAGCCGCGACTACGACGACGGCAGCTGGCCCGTCTTCACCTATACATTCGGCCCCTACTGGCAGGCCAGCGCTGCTTTCCCACGCGGGCAGACACCGCCGGAGCTGGCGGCTCTCATCGCCGGGGACACAGCTGCGCTGGATGCCGGAGGGATAAATTGGGAGACGGTCTACTATTCCCAGGAATTCGGGCAGCCGGGCACCGACGCATTTGGTGGGAGCCACGGTGTTGCGGACTCGTTTCTCTGTTTCGACGTTGCCGACGAGGATGAGGAGAGCGTGCGCTACCTGTACACGCATGTGCGGGCGCCGCGGGCCGGGCGCTGGGCCCTGCATCTGGGGGCGGACAGCGGGCAGGTGGAGCAGGCGTGGCTGAACGGGGAGGCTCTGCTGCCGGACGGTTCCGGGGAACCCGTTCCGGCGGCACCCGAGGTCGCGCTGCAGGAGGGGCTGAACCTTCTGTTGCTCGCCTGTGTCCAGCCGCCCGGCCAGCCTTTGCGGGCGTATGCCGCTTTGCTGGAGCCGTCGACGACCCCGGAGCGAGACCGTCCGGCGGCGCGGCTGACCTGGTTCGCCGAGCCTTCCGAACTGGCATATGAGATTGCGCCTCACAAAGAGAGACGCGCTGGCTGGTACAGGTGCGAAGCGCCGGCGGGGACGCATACGCTGCATCTGGATGTGGATGCCGAGAGCGTTCAGGCGTGGGTTAACGGCGCCGAAGCCGCGATCCGGGATGGGCAGGTCAGGCTGAATGCGCCGGTGGTGGATGTCTCCCAGGTGGCGCTGCGCGTGGAACAGAAGCCCGGCGTCTACGCCGGCGCGGCCATCCGGCAGCCGGTTCGCTTCGAGTGCGCTGAGGCCGCACTGCCTTTGGGCGATTGGAGCCAGTACGCGTTGGAGAGCTACTCTGGCGGGGCAGTATACAAGAAGAGATTCTCCCTCACGCATGAGCAGTTGCAGGGAGAGGTCGTACTCGACCTGGGCGCGGTGAACACGACGGCGGAGGTGGCCGTCAACGGGCAGGTGGTAGGCGTGCAACTGGCGCGTCCCTATTGTTTCGACGTCACGGACCAGGTGCGCGAGGGGGAGAACGAGCTGGAAGTGACCGTCTACAATACACTGGCCAACTATTTCAGCACGGGGCCGTATGATTCCGAGTATGTTTTCCCGGGGCAGACGGTTTCAGGGCTGCTGGGTCCGGTCACGGTCAGTTTTCCGGCGCGGGTGACACTGACGGCGAGGCCGGTGGTGGACGGCAGCTTTGACAGCAGCGTTTAGTAGTCAGTTCTTAGTTTTAAGGTAACTTCTTAGCCATGTTCTGTGTGTGTACTGTGTGCGGTCTGCCTGGGGGGAATGTACCGTCAGTATTTCTGTAGCGGGCTCGCGATGGTCATGGCGGTGAACGTTGGGCATATATGGGAGTTGCCTCGCCTGTCTTGCTTGCGCTGGCACATACTTGGAATCTGCCAAGATGCGGGGGGAGGGGGGGGTGAAGCCCGGCCGCCGCGAGACGCCAACTTCAAATTAGCCACACACT
>JAPPKG010000142.1:0-5919 GCA_026914085.1 Caldilineaceae bacterium
TTGCGGGGGCGGAGCCCCCGCACAAGGGAGGGCCGAAAAGGCCCGACCGCCCAAAAGAGCGAGGAGAGGAGTGAGGAGAGAGACGCCGTTTCTTTTGCCTCAGAGTTGATCGCGGCGCGGCAATGGTTGGTCTGTCGCCAAAAGTATACGAGAGTTCGCCCCCATTTTGGGATGCACCCTTTTGTCCGCCTGATCTTTTGCGCGCGCGCGCAGCGCTGTGCTATACTGTGCAACCGCGACGAGGGACAGCTTGTCTGCTCCCTCGTTCTTTCTGTTCACAGCACAATGTTGTGGACCTTTGTCTGAACTGCGGTTCTCAGTTTTCAGTTTCTAGTTTTTGGTGCTGCCTCTCGCTTGCGTTCAGGGCGGTTACTGAAAACCGGAATCCGCAAACTGGGAACTAACCCTGGACAATGCTCATGGAAAGGAGTAAAAGGGTAGATGAACACGTACGAATTGGTGTACATCATCCAGCCCAATCTGGATGATGATGGTGTCAAAGCCGTGGATGACCGGATCAGTCAGGCCATCGGCGGCGAGGACGGGACAATCGCGAGCACCGATCATTGGGGCAAACGCCGGTTGGCCTATCCCATCAAAGGCCACTTTGAGGGACACTACATTCTGCACAACCTCTCGATGCCTCCCACCGCGGTGCAGAACGTCGAACGACAGTTGCGGCTATCTGAAGATGTATTACGTTTTCTCGTTGTCCGCGTTGGGGACTGAGCTACGAAGGAGCATCGAATGTCTGACGAAAACAGAGTGAACGAAACCGAAGCGAATGGCGAAGAACAGCCGGTAGCCGAGACGCCTACGGGCGAGGATGCCCCCGTGCTCGCCGAGAGTCCGGAGGAGAGCGCTGCGCAGGCCGTTGCCGATACGGATGGAGAATCTGAGTCCGAAGCCATCGCAGAGCCTGAGGTTGAGGCGGTTGCTGAGCCACCGGCTGTGGCAAGCGTCGAGTCGGATGCAGACAGCGGCCGCGAGAGGCAGGAGACCCCCACTTTTAACCGTGTTGATGGGCCGGCGATATTCAACCGCGCCAGGCAGGGCAATCAGCGCAGAAATCCCCGTCACGTCGGCAACGACGTGCGTATCGACGAGATCGACTACAAGAACATACAGGTTCTCAGCCGGTTTGTCGATAACTACGGGCGCATTCACAACCGCCGCAAGACCCGCGTCACCGCCAAGATGCAGCGCAAAGTGACCAGGGCGATCAAGCGGGCCAGACATCTGGCCTTGATGCCCTACACAGGCGAACATATCCGCATCACCGGCAGACGCGGTTGATCGATTCATGGCCAAGAAGCGCAGAAGAAGAAGGCAGGAAGAACAGCCGCAGGTCGAGAACCGGCGTGAGGTTCGGCTGCGCGCCCGCGACAGGGAGCGCAACCTGCGGCTCACCGCGATCGTCGGCGGGCTCGTGGGTGTGGCGCTGCTACTGGTCCTGTATGGCGTGGCCAATGAGTTGATCATCAAGCCCAACAGCGTTTTGGCGCAGGTCGAAGACCAAACGATCGTCACACGAGACTTCTGGCAACAGGCGCGCCTGCGCGAGAGCGAATTGCAAAACCAGCGTTTGCGGCTGCAGATATTCGCCCAGCAGTTTGGGGATTCCAGCCTGTTCGCTTCCCAGATTGCTTCGATCAATGCGACGCTGGCCAGCCCGTTAACGCTGGGGACACAGGTCCTCAACGATATGATTGAAGCGGCTGTCCTGCAGATCAAGGCGCCGGAAGTGGGCGTGTCGGTGACCGATGATGAGGTGGAAGAGACGCTGCGGCAAGAGGTGGCGCAAGGGCAAGGTGCGCTGACAGTGCCGCAGGCCACGGCAACCGCCGACGCCGCCGTCGAAGCGACCGCGACCGCGGAAAGCTTTACGCCGACACCGGTCCCCTCACCGACGCCGACGCCGGAAGACAGCTCGGACAGCGCGCCGACCGCCGTTGCGGCCGCCGCGGATACAGAGACGCTGGAAGAGGCGCCCACACCGGAGCCGCCTACGGTCCTGACCGACGCTTTGTACCAGGAGGGGCTAAGCACGCTGGAGGATAATCTGCGCGAGAACGCAGGGATGAACCTGGCCAGCTATCGCGAAGTGATCCGGGCGCGTCTGTTACGTACAAAGATGTCGGAGACGGTCAGCCGGGATCTGGTATCCGACACAGAGGAACAGGTCCGCGTCCGCCATATTCTGATCTCCGTCGACCCCGAGCCGGAGCCGGCTGGCGAGACGGAGGGCGCGACACCCGCAGCCGAAACGACTCCTGCCCCGCCTGGAAGCACAGAGGCAGACGCTGAGAGCACAGTCGCGCCGGCGGCAGAAATAACGGTGGAGGTCGGTGGGGAGGACGAGAAATCTCCGGCTGAGACGCCTCCACCCGCGCCCGAAAGCCGTGACGAAAACGGCGAGAGTCCAGAGGCGCCGGCGGCCGAAATGACGGCAGGGGAAGGAGCGGAGGACGATGGGGTTGGCAGCCCGCCCGCCCCGGAAATATGGAATCCTGACGCCAACGGCGACGGCCGTGTTGACGACGCCGAGGCGCTGGCCTTTGCGCAGATACTGCATCAGCGCATTCTGGACGGCGAGGATTTCGCCGATCTGGCACTCCGGTTCAGCAACGACCCGGGCAGCGGCTCCCAAGGCGGCGATCTGGGCTGGGCGGGCCGCGGGCGCTACGTGCCTGAATTCGAGGAAACGGCGTTTTCACTTGGTGTCGGTGAGATGAGCGCGCCGGTCAAGTCGACCTTTGGCTATCACATCATTGAAGTGTTGGAGCGGGATGATGAACGGCCGAAGGAAGAGGCCAGCTTGCAGCAGGAGTATGCCGCGGCTTTCCAAACATGGCTGCAGGAGCAGGTACTGTCGCTGAACATCGACCGTCCGGACAATCTGGCCGCCATGCTGCCGCGCAATCTTGGAGACTCGGATGACCAGTAGGCTCGGTCGGCAGCGCTAGGTCGTTTTGCAGTCAGGCTGTGGGACAATCAGAGATATTAGGGCGCCGGGTGTTATGCCCGGCGTTTCCTATTGTGGCCGGGGTTCCTGTGCGCCGGTCGCCAGGCAGGCGCGGATTTCGCTGATCAGCGCGCCGGCCTGCGGCCAGGTCAGCATCTCCAGGGTGCGCGGGCGGGGCAGGTCAACGGAGAAGGCGCCCTGCAGGCTTCCGGGCTGCCCGCTCAGTACGAGCACACGGTCGGCGAGGAAGACGGCCTCCTGGATGCTGTGTGTGATCATCAGGGCGGTCTGCTTGCGGTCGCGGCAGAGGCGCAGGAGTTCCTGGTTGAGACGCTCACGTGTCAGCGCGTCGAGCGCGCCGAAGGGCTCGTCCAGCAGAAGAAGCGCTGGACTCTGTAACAGCGCGCGCGTGAGCGTGACGCGCTGGGCCATGCCGCCGGAGAGTTGAGAGGGATAGGCGTCGGCGAAGGCTTCCAGCCCCATCAGGGCGAGCGCCGCACAGGCCCTTTCCCGGTCGTCCTTATCGAGGGGCTTATGCAGTTCGAGCGGGAGGAGGACGTTTTCGAGGGCCGTGCGCCATGGCATCAGATTCGTATTCTGAAAGACGAACCCGATCTGCGGCTGTGGGGCGCGCACAGAGACGCCCCTGAACTGTACCTCGCCTGCTATTGGCGTCAACAGACCGCCGAGAATGCGCAGAAGCGTCGACTTACCGCTGCCGCTGTTGCCGACCACGCAGACAAACTCATGCTCCTGCAGGGAGAAGGAGACCTCTGCCAGCGCCGGCGTGACGCGGTTAGGGCGGGGGTAGTTGTGGCTGACGTTGTGCGCCTGCAGTAAAGGATCTGTCATCGGTGATCAGGGACAGAGTTTGCCGGCGGCCGGTTGTAGATTGCCGGCGCTGGTATATCACTGAATAAATTCGTTGGTGTACATCTCATCGGGCTGGACGAGCCGGTCGACAAAGCCGATCCGCAGCAGGAGCTCAGCCACTGTCTGCCATTCGGCATCGGTCGTGGCGCCGGGCGCGCCCTGCGGACGCGGCTGCCAGAAAGACAGCGAGGCGTCGAAGACCAGGCGGTTGGCGTCCTCGTTCTCTCCACCCGCCTCCGGCACAAAGGTCAACGAGATTGCGAAGGACTCGTCCGGATTGGCGAGGGTGTAGGCGACCGACTCCTGCAGGGCGCGCACCATGGCCTCGACCAGCTGCGGCTCCTCCTGCAGTGTGCGTTCGTTGGTGACCAGCCCGTTGGCGGGGATCTGCAGGTACTGATCGAGGGGGATCTGGACGGTTTCGATACCGGCGTTGCCCAACACGACGGGCCCATTGACGGCATAGTCCACGGCCGCGTCGACCAGGTCCTCGCTCACTGCGGAGGCCTGGGTGAAGCCGATGCTTTCCATCTGAATGTCGGCTTCGGTCAGCCCGGCCACGTCGAGGAGGGCCCGCAGCGCGATGTAGGTGGCGCCGAAGGGACCCGGCACGCCGACCGTGCGGCCGGCCAGGTCGGCCGGTTCGCGGATGCCGGCGCCGGCCTTGGCAAAGACGGTGACGGGATAGCTGGTATACCAGTTATGCACGTATTTGACCGGCAACTCCTGAGCGCGGCCGAGCACGAGCTGGTCGCCGCTGGCGATCATGAACTGCATCTCGTCGGTCGCGACCAGTTTCAGGTAGTCGTTTTCGAAGCCGTAGTCCAGCGAAAGTTCGACGCCTCTCTCGGCGAAGAACCCCTTCTCGATTCCGACGTAGAAGGGTGCGAACTGGACGTTGGGGATGAAGCCGACGCCTAACGTTATCGGGCGCAGGCTTTGAGGTTCGGCAGGCGCGGCCGGCGTAATGGGGGCGCACGCAGCCATGGCGGCAATCAGGAGCGGCAACAGAATCAGTTTGAGAACGCGAGGCAGGCCCACGGGGGCCGCCGCTGGCGGGCGGGGCAAGACGGCGTTCGTCCGTGCGGTTGGGTGACGGTCAGTGCAGTGTTTCATTCGTTCCTCTGAATATCTGAAATTGGAGATCTATCATAGAGGGAGCGCCTCTCAATCGCCGTCCGTCAAGCCGAGCTGCTTCCAGCGCAGGAGATAGCTTTCGAGCAGTGTGACGGTCCAGTACATCGACTGGGCGAGGAGCACGATCATGAGCACGGCGACGAAGATCATGGGCGTGTCGAGTACGCCCCGGCCCAGGTTGATGAGGAAACCCAGCCCAACGTCGGCGCCTACGAACTCGCCCACGACCGCGCCAACGACGGCCAGGATGACGCTCAGCTTGAGGCCGCCGAAGATGACGGGCAGCGCCGCGGGCAGCTCCAGCTTCAGGAAGAGCTGACGGCGGCTGGCGCGCAGCGAGCGCATCAGCTCGCGCAGGTCCGCGTCTACGTTGCGGATACCGACAACGGTGCTGACCAAGGTCGGGAAGAAGACCATGATGGTTGTCACCAGCACCTTGCTCAGGAGGCCGCTGCCGAACCAGATGACGAGGAGCGGGGCGATGGCCACGACCGGGATGGTCTGGCTGGCGACGAGATAGGGGGAGAGGATGCGGTCGAGGGTGCGGCTGCGTCCGAGCCAGTAGCCGAGCAGGAAGGCCAGGGTGAGGCCAATCAGCAGACCGGCGCCGATTTCGGTGGCGGTGGCCCGGGTGTGGCGCAGCAGCGAGCCGTCGGCGGCCATCGCCAGCGTCTTCTGCAGTACGTGGCCTGGGCGGGGCAGGATAAAGACCGGGTACTCCTGCCAGCGGACGAGCGCCTCCCACAGCAGCAGCGCCCCGCCGAGCACGAACGGAAAGGCAGCGAGGGCAGGATGACGCGCGACCCAATCGCCGACGCGACCGGCTTTGCGCCGGTGCTGCGTCGCCGGTTGTTCGAAGGCGGGCGGCGTTCCCTGGTTTGTGCCGTCGTCGGCCGGCGCGCCGGGGAAGAGAATTGAACTGTCCTTCATCGTCCTGCTTTGCC
>JAPPKG010000251.1:0-5876 GCA_026914085.1 Caldilineaceae bacterium
CGCACCTACCAAGTCCGAAAGCCTCGGCCACCAGGAGTTCGTTCTGACCTACAAGACCTTCGAACCAATCGGTCCCGCCTGTCTCCCGGTCTAGCTTCTCTTGCCTTCCAACAGCCGCACCAGCCGGCAAACTCGACTGCCAGGCCTTGCTCAACCGGCCCATCTGTCTGAAAATGCCGGGACGAGAATTGCTGCAAAGCGATCTGTTCCGGCCCGCAGCCAGACGCAATTCAAAGAGACCTGTATCCTGATGAACGACCTACTAGCCCAATTCGTCGAGGCTCTGCCATGACCGCCGATTTCCAAGCCCCGCCCCGGCAGGCAGATTCCCCCGACCGATCTGGAACGCCGGTGCCAGCGGATTTCAGTACCGGGCGAACAGCCAGAGAGTACCTGGGCCTCACCGCGCGCGGCTTCGCCATGGGCTGTGCCGACATCGTGCCCGGCGTCTCCGGCGGCACCATGGCCTTCATTCTCGGTATCTACGAAGAGCTAGTAATGAGCATCCGCGCCGGCGCACGCCGCCCGTTTTGGCATGCACTCCTGCGTCTGAACCTCCCCGCCGCTCTTGATGCAGTAAACGCCCGCTTTCTCCTCGCCGTCCTCGCCGGCATCGCCATCGCTATCCTCACCCTCGCCTCCTGGCTCGAGTGGGTCCTGGAGCACCATCCCGTCCTCATCTGGAGCTTCTTCTTCGGCCTGGTGTTCGCCTCAATCGTCACCGTCCTCAAACGCATCCAATCCTGGAACGCCGCGCTCTTCGCCGCGCTGGCCGCTGGCACCGTCGGCGCCTACTTCGTCGTCGGTGCCGTCCCCGTGCAGACCCCCGAAGCCTCCTGGTTCCTCTTCCTCAGCGGCATGCTGGCCATCTGTGCCATGATCCTCCCCGGCATCTCCGGCTCCTTCATCCTCGTTCTCCTCGGCAAATACCAGTTCGTGCTCGCCGCCGTAAACCAGCGCGATATAGCCAGCCTGGCCATCGTCGGCGCCGGCGCCGTCGTCGGCATCGTCACCTTCGCACAGGTCCTGGCCTGGCTCTTCAAGCGCTACCACGACGCCACCATCGCCGTCCTGATCGGACTCATGGCCGGCAGCCTGCGCAAAATCTGGCCCTGGAAGGAAACCGTCGCCTCCATCATCGATCGCCACGGCGAGATCCTGCCCACCGTGCAACAAAACCACCTGCCCCCCGCCCTGACCGGGGAAGTCTTTCTGGCGCTCGGACTAGCCGTCGCCGGCTTTGCAATCGTCTTGGTCCTGGACCGACTCAACCCGTAGGGGCACCCCTCGTGGGTGCCCTCGTACGCGCCCTGTTGATTGCCCCGCACGCAGTCCCTTCGCGTGCCTGGGTGGACAAAAAGACGTTCTTCGCGCCCCTTCGCGCCTCTTCGCGGATAAACTGTTTCTGTCTGCCAGGGCAATCAAGCGGGGATAAACGGGGAACTACAAGAATCAAGAACCAACCTTAACAGCCTGCTCCTCCTCCAACCGCACCGGCACCGTCCGCCGCGGCTCCCGAACCCAAAACACCATCAGAACAAGCGCCATAATCCCCACCACCAGCGCCACGCTGAACAGGGCCGTATAACCCAGCGCACCTGCAAGCCAGCCCCCCAGAATCGGCGCGCCAACTAAAATCGGCGCCAACAACGTGTTTGTCAGCCCGATATACGTCGGCCGGTCCTCCGCCGCGCTGAACTCCAATATGATCGGCAGCGAAGAGGTGTGGTCTGCTGCCAGGAAAGTCCCCAGAACTACAAAAGTGACCACCAACCCAATCGGCACGGTTCCGATAGCGTAAGGCGAAATAGCCGCCCCTGCCGTCTCCCCAACGGCGGCCGCGCGACCGATAACCAGCGCGCTCAACGGCGCAACTGCAACAAAAAAAGCCGCCCCCGCCAGCACCGTCTTATGACCCACCCGGTCGGCCAGCATTCCGAACAGCGGATTGAGCACCGCCTGCGTCCCCACCAGCACCGCCGTCAGCAGGCCAACGCCTCTACCGTCAAGAGCAAACATCTCCGTCCCGTAGACCGCGAAGAATCCCGCGCTCATCCCGCCCAGATTCACCATCGACTTGCTTATCAGGTAGCGGCGATAGTTGATGTCACGCTTCAACACCGTTGTCACGCGGCCCAGGTAACGGATCAAGGGGGCCGCTTTCTTCGTCACCTCGCTGACTGGCTCCCGCGTTGCGGCCAACCCCATCCACGAAATAACCACAAATGCGAAGGCAATAAAGAATAGCAGGGCGAAGTTGCCGGGGAACGCACGGCTGACTAGAATCCGCCCGACGAAATAGGCGCCAACTACCCCCATCAGCTGTCCCAGCCCGTGGCCCAACCCCAGCCAGATACCCCGCCGCCGCACCGGAATGACCTTCGCAATCATGTCCAGCCACGGCGGCGTCCCCAGCCCTGCCCCCGACGCGGCCATGCCAATGCCCACTAGCACCGCGATAAGCGCTATAGCTGGACTTTCAACTGCAAAAAAGAGGATTGCCAGACCGATCAGGAGATAGGGCAGCCGCTCAAGGAAGAAGCCGATGACCATCACGAACGGCTTCTTGTAGGGCATGCTCTCGGCCAGGTTGGCAGTCAGCAGTTGGGGAAGGTAGAGGCCTAGCGACCACATCGCCGGGACAAGACCGATCACGAGTTTGGAATCGGTCAACTGGCTCACCAACACCGGGACCACAGTCTCCCTGGAAATGAAACTGATGCCCAGCGTAATGAAAGTTATGTCCCACAGACTAACGGAGAAATTCCAGGTTGTGTCGCCGTCACCGCGCCCCATCGCTGCCGGCCTCGTCTACATCTGAGTAAGGCCGGAAACCCCGTACCATCAGTCCCTGAGGCTCGTCTTCGCG
The DNA here is from genome assembly GCA_026914085.1 of Caldilineaceae bacterium. Lineage (GTDB taxonomy): Bacteria > Chloroflexota > Anaerolineae > Caldilineales > Caldilineaceae > Bin5. Next base: position 2,870 of record JAPPKG010000251.1, read on the forward strand.
GCGGGCTTGGTGCGCCCGACTCTCAGCTTCGGCGCGGTTGGAGGTTGTCGTCGCCCGGATGATGGCGAAATCATCGGGGCGCCGGTAGCGGTTGATAAAGACAGGACGCGGCCTGTCCGAGTGGTTCTGCTTGGAACCGTGCACTGTCTTGACGTGGAAAAAGATCGAATCGCCTGCCTGTCCGCTGATCGGCAGCGCAGCCTCCCAGGGCCACTCGTCCTCGTCCAGGCCCAGGTGAGAAAAAGTATCGATATGTTCGAGCTGGCCCTGCTTATGTGTGCCCGGCACGACGTGCAGCGCGCCGTTCACCATATCCGTGTCCACAACGTACGTAAGAATCCCGACCGGCCCTTCATACCGGTGTTCGAAGTAGGCCGAATCCTGATGCAGATGCTTCGGATGCCCTCCCACCGGCTCCTTGACCAGCGACTGCCCCTGCCCGAACAGTTCAATATTGGGCCCCAATATCTCCTCGAGAATGTCGAGTGCCGTCGGGTCCATCGCCGCCCGCAGAAACGCCGCGCTCGTAGTGTAGCTGATGCCCACCGTCATAATCTGCTTATCCCTGCTGTACCCGTCAGGTGCCGGGATAAACAGCGAGCCGTTTGGCGAAACCCAGCCCTCCGGCTTTCTCTCCGCCCGGTCGAGCATCTCGATCGACTGCCGCACCGTCGCGCCGATGTCCGCCGCCATCTCCTCGATATATGGCTTCATCAGACCCCGTACGACCAGGCAGCCATGCTCGCGGTAGACTGCCGCGGCCTTGGCTGCGTCCAGGTCTTCAACCGGCACCGATATCTTGTCGGCTGTAATCTTCGGTTCCATCACAAACGCGGACATGGGCGTTTCCTCTAAAAAAGATTGTCAGGAGTCGTCGACGGACACCAGCGGTGCGCACTCAGATAGTCCAGTGCTACATTAAGAGCCTCACTCGTCCCAATGCGGCGCAGAGCATCCACGGCATTGGCGCGAACATAGCGGTTCTCGTCGCGCAAAGCGCCCTTCAGAGCCGGCAGGGCTCCGGCCGACCTGGACCCGAGACGAAGCAGCGACAAAGCCGCCGTAAAACGCACCTGGTCGTCGTCGTCCCGCAATCCATGCTCCAGCGCCGGCAGCGCCAATTCAACAGGCTCCTTGAGCAGCCCCAGTGACTCCACCGCACTGCGCCGCACCACAACCGATGGGTCCGATACTGCATTGGCCACCGCACCGGCGCTCTCGGCGTCCGCCAGTCCCAGCTCTCCCAGGGCAAAAGCCGCATGCATGCGCGCCTTCTCGCACTCGTGCTCCATCGCCTCCAACAAGACCTCCTGGGCTGCACTGCCTACTTCGCTCAGACCGTAGCCTGCATTGCGGGCAGCGGTGGCGTTACCGCTCCTGAGTGCCCCGCTAAGGGAAGGAATGGCCTCTTCACCACATTCCGCCATTCGGTAGGCGGAGTCTACCCCCTCCGGTTCATATCTGGAGGACAGCTTTTCGGCCAAATCGGAAATTGTCGTCTCCTCAGTCCCGTGTCCGTTCGACTGCGAAACCCTTGGCGCGGCACCGTTCCCTGCCGCCCCTGCCTCGCCGCGATGCCAGCGCCACTGGTGCGCCCACAACACGTTGTGATCAACCGGAGCATCATCGACCGGCTCCCATCCAGCATCCTTGTTATTCCAGGCCGGGCCGACTGGAGCATTCATACGCACAAACTGAAACTTCATCATCGCCCGCGTCTTCTGAGAAAGGTTGGCTCCGCCTCGGTGCCACAAATCATAGTGAATCAGCGCAAATGTGCCTTCCGGCCCTTCCATGTAAACCGGCGTCTCCGTCTCGTCACCTGCCCTTTTCGTATAGTACTGGGACCCCGATAGCAGGCCTGACGGCCCCATCTCCTCGTCCACCGCCTGGGGGTAATAGAAGATCATCGCCCACCAGTTGCGGTGGTTGCGCACCTTCTGGTGACCCCAGTAGCTGTCCTTGTGCCACGTCTGCACCTTGCGCCCGGGATACGTGAAGTGACAGTGTCGGTGCGGATGTATCGTATAGTCAGGCCCGACTACGCTCGTCAGCGCACCCCGCACGACCGGACTCTGAATAATGTCACCAACCTCACTGAACCGCGGCAAGAGATTATTGCCGGGATTGCCCTCCTTCTCCATCGCTTCGTTCAGTCTGGCGTTCAGTCTCTCATGGAACTCCTTTGGGAAGTCGGTCTGCAGCACCAGGTAGCCGCGCGAAATGAACTGCCGCATCTGCTCGTCGTTCAGAAGATAGTCCGAAACGCTCATTTTGCTTCCCTTCTTCGTAGGTACAGAGTTACAACGCTACCTGTTCCACTGTGCAACACAGCCGATTCGAGGCGCGCCGCAAGCAATTTCAGTGCAATTCAACCCTGCGCGGGTGGCCCGCACCGCCTGCCGTCCTGTACGATCGGAATCGCCTGCCCCCACAGCTCCGTCCCCTCACGATTCATTATCGGTTCCGCCGAATACTGTGCCAGGTAACACCGTCGGATTCTCGACGTCGTATTCGGCCCGCTGCGATGAAACGTGCGGCTGCTGAATACCACGATGCTGCCGGCCGGAACCAGCGCCGGGACGCCCGGGTTGTCGCCCTGGTAACCAATCTTGTCGTTGCTTCCCATCTCGATTTCATGGTCATACAGGTCGTCCGGCGTCATCCCGATCGCCGAAAACGGCAGAACCGAAACCGTTCCATTCTCAATCGACATATCGTCCAGCGCGCACCAACACGACAGGTAGGGCCTGTGGTAGTGGCCCACGTAACCGGAGTCCTGGTGCCAGCCGAACTTCGTGCCCACCTCGGCAAACTTGACCACATACTGCTCGTGAAACAAAAAGGCATCCTCGCCCAGCGTCGCCCTGCAGACCTCTGCCATCAATTCCCCGAAAAGGAACTCGGTAATTGTCGGACTCTCCAACCCCCGCCGGCTGATAAAATACCGCTTCTTATAGTGATTGATTCCCTGAACCGTCACCCCCTTGGCCTCCATCTCAGCGTC
>JAPPKG010000146.1:0-5863 GCA_026914085.1 Caldilineaceae bacterium
GCACAAGGGAGGGCCGAATAGGCCCGACCGCCCAAATGCGAGGAGAGAGGGGAGAAGAGTGAGGAGTGAGAAAAACCTGCGCTCGCCTCGTCCGGCGTCGAGCACTGAGAGAGGCTTTGTAGTTGCCATTTTTTGATCTACTGCCCGTTTCAGCTTGAGAAAACTCGACTGAGATCCCCGCCGCTCCAGTATGCTCGGCTACACGATCCGACGGCTCTTACAGTTTGTCCCAATATTGATCGGGCTGGTTACAGTCCTATTTGCTCTGCTGAACATCCTGCCCGGGGACCCCGCTCGCATGATGGCCGGGCCCTTCGCCGACCCCGACGTCGTAGCAACAATTCGGGAGGAGATGGGATTCGACCGCCCACTATGGGTCCAGTACCTGGACAACCTGTGGGACCTTGCGCGAGGAGAGTTTGGGCGCTCCTACCAGTCACGCCGTCCCATCCTGAGGGACATCCTGGAAGTATTTCCCAAGACGGTGCAGCTGGCTATAGCTGCCGAACTGACCAGTGCGTTCATTGGCATCTGGCTCGGCGTAATTGCCGCCACGCGCCGTAACGGGTGGGCCGACCGTGTGATCATGACGATCGCGGCCTTGAATCTCTCCTTTCCCCTCTTCTGGCTTGCCCTCATGCTGCAGATTGTTTTCGCCGTCTTTTGGCGTCTATTGCCCCCGTCAGGGTATGGCTCAGGGTTCGACAGCTTTATCGTACTTCCGGCCGTCACGCTGGCACTGCCTTCCTTGGGACTCCTGGCCAGAATCACACGAGCCGCCCTTTTGGAGGTTATGGGAGAGGACTACATACGGACCGCCCGGGCCAAGGGGCTGAGGGACGTGCTGGTAATGCGCCGCCACATTCTCCCGAACGCGCTGATTCCAATTGTGACGACCATTGGCACTGACTTCGTGCGCCTGCTAGGGGGAATACCCATCATTGAGGTGATATTCGCCTGGCCGGGCATTGGCAAGTACGCATATGACGCCCTCGTCTTTCGTGATCTGCCCGCGCTGCAGGCCTCTGTAATCGTCCTGGCGGTCTGCGTATCGTTGGTCAACCTGGTCGTGGATCTACTGTATGCGTTCATCAATCCGCGAATTCGCTACGTTTGACTGGCACCGCTTCCGGCAGGCCCGACTGCCCCTGGTCGGCGCTGCAGTCATTTTTATTTTCGTGCTGCTGGCAGCCCTCGCGCCCTTCATCGTAAGCGACCCCACCCAGATTGAAATGCGCCGCGAGCAGGACGGCGAGACGGTCACGCCGCCGTTTCCTCCAAACCCGCGCAATCTGTTTGGCACGGATCAACTGGGAAGAGATATTTTCGCCCGCGTTGTTTTCGGTCTGCGCACCTCGCTGATTGTCGGCCTTCTGGTACGCGGACTGTCGATGGTAGCCGGCACTTTGCTGGGGCTGATTTCAGGCTATTTCCCAAAAACGGTTGATGACGTCATCATGCGCGTCACCGACATCATGCTCGCCTTTCCCGTGATACTGCTGGCCATGACGGTGACGGCAGTGCTCGGTCCCGGACTGGTGACGGTTTGCGTGGCACTGGCGCTTGTGGCCTGGCCCGACGTGGCCCGCCTGGTCAGGGGGCAGGTCCTGGCGATCAGAGGGCAGACCTACGTGGAGGCAGCGCGCAGTGTCGGCGCCGGCAACTGGCGAATTCTGCTGCGCCACGTGCTGCCAAATTGCATGGGGCCGATTATCGTGGCCTTCTCGATGGGAATACCCGGCGCCATCATGTACGAAGCGGGCTTGAGCTTCTTCGGATTCGGCATTCAGCCGCCGACGCCCAGTCTGGGTTCCATCATCAGCGACGGTCGCGGCTACATCACGGTTGCACCGTGGTACCCCGGCTTTCCCGGTCTCGTCCTGACACTGCTTGTCCTGAGCGTCAACCTGGTCGGAGACGGCCTGATCGACGTGATGAACCCACGCGCGGCCAAGGGGGCCGGCAACGGCCAATCCGCCGATTGATTTGGATGCGCTCACACTCGTCTGCTAAACTCCAAACGCACGGCACTGCAACGGCAGGCGGTCGCTGTTGAGAGTGGATTCCGCCTCTCGAAAAAGGTCGACAGGAGATAATCCGATGGCAGACGATGGGCAATCCGTCATAGTCCAGAGAGTCGAGCCCTCCTCCAATCCGGTCCAGGACGAAGATCTCGACCAGTACGGCGATGAGCTTGCAGGCCTGACGATAGTCGACGTTGACGTGCACGTGGATGACACGCTCATGTTCATGCTCGACTACATGGAGGGGCACTTTCGCAAGCGAATGGAGACCGTTCTCCAAGCCGACTTCAAAGGCGAGCCCGGCAACTCGCTGCGCAACATGATTGCCCACATCGCCTGGCTAGGCTCATCTTATGACAAGCCGCCGCGCGCCAAGCTGGCAACAAAGGAAGACCTGTTGGCGAGGATGCAGAAGGGAATCATCGATTACAGCATTCTCTTCCCAAGCGAGCTCCTGCCGATAGGCTACCTGCCGGAACCGGAATGGGCCGCAGCTCTCGCCACCGCTTACAACCAATACATGGTCGACGCCTACAGGAACCTGGACGGCGTCAAGATCGCGATCGTCGTTGCCCCACAACACCCGGAACGGGCCGCGCAGGAAATAGAGAGCCATGCGGCCCACCCTGACGTTGTCAGCGTATGTATCCCCGATGTGGGCGTCAACCCGCCAATTGGCGACGAAAAGTACTGGCCGATCTTCGCTGCCGCGGCCCGGCACGATCTCCCTATCAGTTTCCATGGTATCGAGGCCCTCATTCACGACAACTATCCTCTGCGTGTTGCCCACTTTCACACGCTCATGCAGGTCAACAGCATGGGCTTTCCATTCACGTCGATGCTGCAGATCATGTCGGTTGTCTGCGCCGGCATCCCCGTCAGATTCCCCAACCTGAAATTCGCCATTCTCGAGGCCGGTCTCACGTGGATGCCCTTTATCATGTACCGGCTAGATGCCGCATACTTGCGTTACCGCACAGAGTTGCCGGCCCTGGAGAAGAAGCCGAGCGACTACATCCGCGACTGGTACATTGGCACGCATGAACTGGAAGCGCTCCCCCGCCGCGGCGACCTGGTCAAATTGATCGAGTTGTACCAGGGCCAGAATACAACCATGTGGGCCTCGGACTGGCCGCACCTTGAACGCGACCTTATCGCGGGCTTCATGCGCTACGAGATGGAGGATACGCTCCGCCGCAAAATCCTGGGGGAAAACGCGCTCCGCTTTTTTGGGCTGAAGCCGCGAAAGTGACTGTGGAAATGCAACCTGCTCGCAAGAGCCGCCCGCGGCGAAAGATCCGAGTTGCATCATTAGAAGAGTTCCCGCCCGGAACGCGTATGGAGGTCAAGGTCGGCAGCGTACAGATCGCGGTTTTCAACGTCGACGGAGATTTCTTCGCATTGTTCGGTCGCTGCCCACATCAGTCAGCCCCTTTGAGCAGGGGAAGGCTGCAAGGCACTGTCATTTGTAACGCTGACACGTGCTGGGAAACGCAGTGGGCCCACGAGGGCGAGGTCCTGGTCTGTCCGGGGCATGGCATGGAGTACAACATTCGCAGCGGCAAGGCCTTTGGCTACGACCTCAAACTGCGTACCTACGAGGTTGCAGTTGAAGACGGGCAGGTTATGCTGGTCATGTAGTGCCTGGCCCGCACGCAGCTATGCCCGTCGAAGAGGCCACCTTCCCATAACTCACTTTGCAAGAGGCAGAGATGGACCGAGAAGAGATAGTTGCGCGGCCGATACGCCAGGCAGAATTCGGGGAACCGATACCCGTGACCATAGAAGACATGCTGAATGAGATCAGCAATCAGGGGCCAGCAATCCCGGCGGTTATGGACTCCGTCCAACCTCAGTTGGAGGCCCTGGATCCCGCCCTGCTCGCGGAGACTTCTCACATCTACATTACGGGCTGCGGTGACTCCTACTTCGCAGGCCTGGCGGCCCGCTATGCCTTCGCCCGCTACGCCGGCGTCCCTACAGATGCTCTGGAGGCACTTGAGTTCGGACGCTATGCCGCCGAATTCGTCCCCCCCGGCTCACTGGTCTTTGGCATCTCAAATTCCGGCAAAGCCACCCGCTCCGTCGAAGCCCTTATAAACGCTCGCCTTGGCGGCGCCAGGACGGTTGCGATCACGGGCAATGCAGAGGGCTGGCTTGCTGAGGAAGCCGACACCATCCTTGATCAGAGCGTTCGGCTCGCGGGGGAGCTGATCGGCATGCCCAGCAATTTGGCAACGGACTCAGACGACGACAAACCGCGTCGCGGCTCGTTCGGACTGGTCAACTATCTGGCCAGTCTCACCACGCTTTATCTGATTGCTTTCCAGACCGGGGTCGTGCGCGGCCGCCTCTCAGAGGCGCAGGCGGATGCCCTGCGAGCGGAGCTCCGGTCCACCTCCGAACTGATCGCAGAGACTGTAGGCATCTGCACGCCTGCGGCTGAAGCCTACGCCGAGCAGGTCAAAGATACTGAAAGCTTCACTTTTCTCGGCTCCGGCCCCAGTATTGCCACCAGCCTGTTCTACGCCGCCAAAACCTATGAATTGCCGCGCGTGTATGGCGTCTCCCAGGAGTTGGAAGAGTGGGCGCACGAGCAGTTTTTCATTACGGGAAAGGGCACGCAGGTTCTTTTCATCGCGCCACAGGGGAGGTCCGTCAGCCGAATACGGGAACTGTTGCGGACCACCCAGACGATGGGAGGATGCGGCGTCGTCGTCACTGACGAAAGTAATCCGGAGCTTGCTGAAGCGGCTGACGTGACCCTGCCGGTCGCTGGCTCCGTTTCCGAAGCGCTGTCCCCGCTGGTGTACTGCGTCCCCGGCCAGCTGTTCGCCACCTATCTGGCCAAGTCACGCGGGCGGTTGGCCTTTGAGTTCGATTCTCCGCTGCAGTATGAGATGAACATGCGCACAATCCAGGAGAGCCAGCTAATCGAGTTTCACCCGGCCCAGAGATGAGTTCCGCCGGTTCGAGCGAGGCAGGTAGGTAGACACCGACCGGCTAGTACGACCTGATTTCGATAGGGGTCTCCATTGTGGTGGAAGTTAAAGGGTGTAACTTCGTTACCGGCAAAGGAAAGTAATGGTGAAATCGCAATTTGCGGCCGCTGGCGCGGAGGCGTGTAAGACTTGCCTGCAGGAGATTTGAATTACCCCTCGTTGATACGCCTAGCAGATGCAAACCGCTTCAATGACACTAGCCCGCTTCTTCGACCGGCTGAAACGGTACTTTTTCGACGGGAGTAAGTTCGTACTTTTCCCAGTGGTACTGGAACTCAGTCGACTTCCACCCTTGGTAGACTTCTCCCCACGAGAGCCGGCCCTGGTGGGGAGTCAAGACCAGGTCCATGACCGGATCTGAGGCTCTCTGGTAGCGATAGTCCACAGAGAGCCGAATCCGATTTCCGGACAGGTTTGGCAGACCCCTATGCACAGTGTGGCTGTGGAAAAAAAGGATGTCGCCATTTTCGAAGGGGCTTGAGACCCACTCACCGCCGATTTTTTCAAAGTGCGCTCGCAATCCTCCGGCGCCGAGAGATCGTGAGACCGGCAAGATCCCATGCTTGTGGGAACCGGTCAGAACGCTCAATCCACCCATGCTGTGGGGACAGTCGCCAAGCGGCAGCCAGGCGGTCCAAACATCGGGTGTTCCCTGGATGTGAACGAAATCCTGGTGCGCGGGGGTCGTCTGTTCCAGATTTGTCGGAAAGATGAAGCGGGCGATATTGCTGGGCTGCAGGAGTACGTCGTCACCGAGAAGGTGGCTGATGACGCTCACAAGAGCCTCATCGTGGGCGAGCGTGTGAAACGATTCCAAGCACTGGACCATGTCGTAGA
>JAPPKG010000119.1:0-5822 GCA_026914085.1 Caldilineaceae bacterium
TCGGCGGTGTGCTGATCAGGGGCGAACGCGGCACGGCCAAGTCGACCGCCGCCCGCGGCCTCGCAGCCCTGTTGCCGGCAATCGAAGCGGTAGATGGATGCCCCTTTGCCTGTTATCGGGACGACACGCTCGGTCTTTGCCATGTCTGCGAAGCAGGCGCCCGCAACGGAGAGTTGAAAGTCGGTCAGCGGAACACGCCTTTCATCGATCTTCCCGTCAGCGCCACCGAAGATCGGGTCGTCGGCACACTCGACATTGAGAAGGCGATTCGTCAAGGTGAACGCCACTTCGAGCCAGGCATTCTCGCTGCCGCCAATCGCGGAATCCTCTACGTCGACGAAGTAAACCTCCTCGACGACCACGTTGTCGACCTGCTCCTGGACAGCGCGGCCATGGGCGTCAACGTCGTCGAGCGCGAGGGCATTAGCGTCCAGCATCCGGCCCGCTTTGTTCTTGTCGGCTCCATGAACCCTGAAGAAGGCGACCTCCGCCCCCAGCTGCTGGACCGTTTTGCCCACGCCGTTGACGTCGTCGGCATCGACGAGCCTCGCGCCCGTGTGGAGATTTTGCGCCGGCGGACGCGCTTTGAGCAGGATTCAGACCGTTTCTTCGATGACTTCGCCGACGAAGCAAAGAGTCTGGGTGAGCGAATCATAAAGGCCCGTCGCCGCTATGACAGCGTCGGTTATACCGACAAAGATCTCTACACAATTGCCGCCCTCACCAGCAGCTTCAGCGTCGACGGGCACCGAGCCGACCTCGTCATTCTCAATACTGCCCGAGCCCAGGCCGCATTCGAAGGCAGGGACGCCATCACCGACAGGGATATCCTCATGTCGGCCGAACTGGCGCTTCCTCACCGCATGAAGAAACAGCCCTTCCAGGATACCGCCCTGCAGCCAGAGCAACTCGAGGCCAACATGCGCCAGGCCCGCGCCGAGGCCGAGGAAAACGAAGAATCCATGGAAGAGGCGGACGGCGACGCGGCGACAACGGAAAAAAAAGTGAAGAGGGTGATGACTCAGAGGAGCTAGACTCCTCGCCGGAGAGCGGTGAAGGCGGCGTAGCACAGCCGGACGCAGCTCCCCAACAGAGTTCATCACCCGGAGACGAGAAGGGAGCCCGCAAACCGGTCGACGTCGGTGAGGTCTTCGAAGCACGTAAGCTCGATACGCCGCTCGACAAGATGACGCGCGAAAAATCCGGCAAACGCTCCTACAGCCGGACCGACCGCAAGCGCGGCCGCTACATTAAAGCGCGTCCAGCCAACGAAAATTACGAAGACGTCGCCTTCGACGCCACCTTGCGTAACGCCGCCCCCCACCAGAAGGAACGGCACGCAAGCGGGGAGAGCGACCTTGCCTTGCAGTTGCGCATGTCCGATCTGCAGCGCAAAATCCGCGTCCGCCGTACAGGCAATCTCATCCTCTTCGTCGTGGACGCCAGCTGGTCGATGGCGGCCAGCGAACGGATGGAAGCCACAAAAGGCGCCATTTTCAGCCTGTTGGTCGAAGCCTATCAGCGCCGGGACCAGGTCGGGCTGGTCGTCTTCCAGCGCGACAAGGCTCGAGTCGTTCTGCCGCCCACCAATAGCGTCGAACTGGCGGAAAGGGCCCTCAAGGATCTCCCCGTGGGGGGCAAAACGCCTCTCAGTAGCGGTCTCCTTGCAACTTGGCAGGTAGTCGAAAACGCACAGCGCCGCGATCCGGAGCTCCGGCCGCTGGTGATGCTGCTGACCGACGGCGCCGGCAACGTAAGCATGACCGGCATGCCCGCTCAGGAAGAGGCAATGAAAATGGCCTCCCTCTTCGACAGTGAGGACGTCCGCACCATCGTCATCAACATGGAGCACATGGCCTTCGATCGCGGGCTGGCGCAGGCTCTGGCCGAGCAGATGGGCGGTGTCTGCTATAATCTGCCTGAGCTGCGGGCCGACACCCTTCTCAATACCGTAAAACGGGAAATCGGCGGCTAGAATCGCCGGCATCACTTGGCCGGCGAGCGCTGCCAGCGCCTCAACACTTCGCGCAAAGTACCCAATTGCGCATAGCGAGAATATCTCGATGACTACCGACACGCGCACATCAGGCAGCGCAGCCGCGCTCAAAGGTTCTTGGGAGGCCTTGCACACCGAGGCCGTGGCCCTTTCGCGACAGGGCAATGACGAGGCCTTGGCTAAGTACGGATTCTTGATCGAGCGTCTGGCCGCTCTGCCGCACAATCGACGAGCCGCGCAGGATGAAAGGCTGCAACGCATTCTCGATCAGAGTGTACTGGGCCTGCAGTCCCACTACGCCAGGCGCAACCGGCTGGAAGAGATGGCCGCAATCGATGACGCGCTCTTTGAGATCCTGAGCGAAGACGCCAAGTCACTGTGGCGGGAGAACCAGGCACGCGCCTACTGGTGGCAAGGCCGCTGCGAAGAAGCGGCCGGAATCGTCCGCTCCGAGTCGGACGATCTTCCCTTCGACGTGGACTTGCGTTGGTTACTCTTCTCCATCCTGATCGACGACGACAAGATCGACGAAGCCGACGGAGTTAGGCAGTCACTGCTATCCGAGCTGCAGCGTCTATTCCGTTCACAGGGCCTGTCGGACTCACTCGTCGAAGACGTAGACGTGCAGATTCAGGTCAAAGAGCGGCTGACCAGTGAGAGCGAAACCAACCAGGTATCACTCCAGTTTGGGCTCCTTCACTTTCTGCGCAGCTGCGTGGAGTTGGAAAGGCAGCGCTGGCAAGAAGCTGCCGATGCTTTCGGTATGGCTGCCAGAGTGTCCGACGCCTATAGCGACCGCTGGCACCTGCTCTATCGCCCGCTCGTATTGAACAGCCAGGGCCGCTTGGCGCAAAGGGCGCTCAACCGCGAAAGCTCATCCGTATCCCAGGGATTCTGGCGCGGCCTGTCCGGCTACTACTCCGGCGACCGCCAAGGCGCCGCGACCGAATGGCGGCGCGTCACACAGGTTCCCCTCGAAGATGTGACTCTCTCATCCGTCGGTGACTGGATCCTGGCCCACTACTATCTGGACGCGGTCCAGCCCCGCCAAGCTTCCGACGAGGACGGCACCGGCCGCTCGGCCACCGACAACGCAGAACAAGGGGGCAACCCAGACAGTAGCGACTTTTCGGACGAGCTGCGCCAGGGACTGCATGTAGCTTTGAATCTGCTTGGACAGCAGAATACGCGGCGGGATCCACTCGTACTGGGGTTGGCGGCGCTAGGATGGGGGATCGGCGGCCACAGAGAACACCTGCACCGCAATCTTCGCCATGCCGTAGAGATTCTGCGCGCCTCACTCCAGGACAACAAGCTCTCTGTCTTCAACTGGTATTTCTTCAGAGATCTGCTCTCGCCAGAGCTCTTCACAGAGGTCGAGGGCTTCTTACGCGCGCCGAAGAATTGGAATGTGGAGCCCACCGGGGCATAGAGGCCGGACACCGAAACGCATCGTCATTTCCTCTATCGCGAAGAGACCTGCCCTGGCTCAGTTTCTGCTTCTCCCTTTACCATAAGTGTGGAGCACGCCGCCGTACGCGACTGGCCTGATTCGCTTCCTCCATTTCGCATAGGTACTAAAAAAATGGGGCCAGAATGGACTCTCCTTCCCCATCGGCTTCGCACGCTGTAACGCGTCAACAAAAGACTCCGGATCGTCCGCAAACTCCGGCATCTCCATGTAGCAGTGCCCCAATTCAAACGGAATGTGCGCGTCGCTGCCCGCCGTAACCAGCAGGCCATGCTCCTGCGCCAGCTCTAACGCGGCGAGATTGTCCTGCGGCCGCACGCAGCGCGCGTTGCGCACCTCAAGCGCGTCCACCAGGCCGATCACCTCCAGAACACTCGCCATTCCCATCGCCGAATTCCGCAATGAGTCCAGCGGATGAGGAATGGCCACCACCGCGCCCTGTTCGCGCAGACGGCCAATCGTCTCCTGCGGAGACAGACCGCGCGGAACCTCTTCCTTGACGAAATAAGCGATCAACTCGCCCTGCGTCGTCATAATCTCTTCACCGACAATGATCAAGTCGGGAGCTAGCTCTTTGGCTCTCAACGCGCCGGCCAGATTGTCGTGTTCGGTGATCGCCAGCTTATCAAGACCGATTTCACGCGCCCGGGCGATTGCGTCCTCGGTCCGTGTGAGACAGTCTTTACTGAAGATTGTGTGCGAATGTAGGTCGACTTTCCACATAACGTCTTTCCATCCAGGCAGTGCGCGGCAGAAAAAAGGGCAGCCGCACTCCTATGCACGGGCCTCCTGCTCCTCTACAGCCATTCCTTTCTGAAACGTCAGAAGGTGGGGCCAAAGGGCCAGACTGACGAGGCCGATGGCAACACCGAACCATAGCGTTGCAAACCGAATGACAAGCGCTGCAGCCGCAGCTGCCGGTCTCGACAGGTCCAACAACTGAATGCTGAGGGCCGCTAACGAACTTTCTACGCCCCCCAGGCCCCCCGGCGTCGCCACCACCGCGCCCACGACTGTGCTTATGTTGAAGGCCGAGACTGCCGCTAACATGGAACTGACACTCGCCTCCACCCCAAAGCCAAGCAATATCAGGTAAAACCCGACCCCTTGGCTAGCCCAACTGACGACCCCGATCAGGACCGAAGCAATGAGATATTTTGGCCGCAAAAGAAAGTAGCTACTCTCGTAAAACGCCGCCAGTTTGTCGACAACACGATTCACCAGCGGCAATCGGTGACCCAGCGCCAGGAACCACAACGCCAGGGGCCTCACCTGTATTGCGATGATAATGACGGCTATCACCAGCAGCGCTGTCATCGCCGCCATCCTGATCCTCCCATCGTCAATCGCCAGCAGACCCAGCCCGGCCAGCAAAATCATCGCCAGCCCATCTGTCATCCGCTCTGCCAGCACGACCGGAGCGACGACCGAAAATGGCGCACCGCTTACGTTGCGTACCATAAACGCCCGCACAAACTCTCCCACCTTCCCCGGCGTCATCATCATCAGGAAACTGATGCCGTAAATGCGGGCGCTCTGGCCGAAACTGATTGGCGTCCGGATCAAACGTAGGTACCAGTGCCACTTCAGCAATCGCACACCGAAGTTCACCAGCGTCAACCCCAGCGTAGGCGGTAGCCATCTCCACGGGAAATCGGCCAGCAGTGCAGACAACTGACGCCAGTCTCCGTATACTATCAGCCCGATGTAAACCAGCAATGCCAGCAGCAGCGACCAGAGAAACTGAACGCCCAGCCGTTTTCGGTCCATATATCTTCCGTCGGTGTGAGCCTGTCATCAGCACGTCGGCGTCTCTGCTCACGATGTCCGGCAATTATATCCCTGGCCAGCGCGATATCTCAATCTGGCGCGCCGGACAGTGGATTGGCGACTGCGATACCGTTATGTCTTGCTCGCCTTTGGTCGCGAAACCTCATATGACTGCCAAAACTCAAGCACCGTCCGCTCAAATGCCCGCGGCCTCTCTAGTTGGACCGCATGACCGGCCGTAGGCAAGATGACCAGACGAGCCTGAGAAATTCTTCGCTCCATCTGCCGGTTGATGCCAACGAACTTCTCGTCCTCGGCTCCGGCTATGAGCAGAGTAGGCATCGACAATGTGGGCAGTTTCTCGTGAAGAGCAGGCTGTTTGCCCGTTCCCATTCCCCTGAGGCTGTTTGCGAGTCCTTCAGGAAGGTTCTGCAAACGCTGCGATCGCAACTGCTGGCGCTGCTCTGAAGAGAGATTCCGCCGCTGGCTTGCCCACATCGGCAGAGACTCCCAATGGTCCACAAACGCCGCAATACCGTCCCGTTCGATCTGGTCGGCCAGCGCATCGTCTCTGTCGCGTCGTTC